>JAIBBR010000044.1 GCA_019694575.1 Myxococcaceae bacterium | reverse complement strand
GGCCGCCTTCGCTCGCTGCGCTCGCTTCGGCGGGGCGACCACTACCCACGCGCATCATCAACGGCTACAACACGTCCGCCGCCATCGGCGTCGACATCAACCGTGTCTACGAGATCGGATCAGGCCTAGTGGCCGAGTCTTTTGAGTACCGGCGCTACCAGTCGGGAGTTGCGAATCCGTTTTTTACGAATCTGCGTTTCCCCGGCCAGTACCATGACGTCGAGAGTGACTTATTCGAAAACTGGAATCGCTATTACGAGCCCCTCACCGGTAGGTACCTGCAGCCGGAGCCGATGTATTCTGACGTTCGGCGTCCTGCCGTCGCTGCTCAGCGTGACCTCAGCGACCAGTTGATGAACGCGCACCCACGCAAGTACGGAGACGCGCTCCAGCAGCCCGAGTGGATGCCGTTCGCTAAAGCGGGCATGGGAGCGCCACCCGCGTACAGCTACGTGTTCAACAACCCGATCAAAAACACCGACCCAAATGGTCGGGGTTGCACGGACACGTATTCGTGCTGCATCGAAAATCACCCAAATGATCCCGAAGCGTGCGGCGGAGAAAAGAACCGCGAAGCTGAGAGAATTCGTTGCAAAGGGGTCGGGGCAATAGCGCGTGAGCTCTGCCAAGACAAACTCGGAGGTGATAGGTGTGATCAGGGAATCCCGTTCACAAATTGCGTCAACGCATACAAAGTGGCACGTGGCTGCCCGCCCGGGAGTGGGTGATGACCCTTGAATCGAGAATGGACATATCCATCGACGGGGCCAAGAAGATGGTTGAAGCGGCGCTTATCAGCCTCGACGCCTTGAACAAGGGAGTGTTCGAGGCGAAGCAAACCGAGGCTGATCCAGTATTCCTCGCGTACCGGGACGCAGTATCGAGAGCGCTCATGGTGCTACTGGAAGATGTGCTCAATCCGGTGTTTGCGAAATATCCAGAACTGAAGCCGCCTGGCTTTCGGTAGGCGCGGTGGTGAACGGTCACTCTTCGAAAAGGCGTCTCAAGTAGCGCTGTCGATGTTCCAGGAAGTCTCGCGTCAGCGCGTAGTGCTCTGTCTCCTCGTACTTCACGGCCTCGAGGCCAGTCTCGGACAGGTGATAAATGCCGGCATCGGGGTAAGCGAGGATGAGTGGTGAGTGGGTCGCGATGACGAACTGGCACTTCTCGCTGACTCGCTCGTGGATCAATTTGAGCAAAGCCAGCTGGCGTTGCGGGGAGAGGGCTGCTTCAGGCTCATCGAGAATGTACAGGCCGCTCGAGCCAAATCGCTCAGTCACGAGCGCGATGAAGGACTCGCCGTGCGATTTCTCATGCAGCGATCGCCCCCCATAGCTGTCGATAACAGGCGGGCCGAAGGCAGCCTCTGAGTCGAGATTCTCGATCTCGGTGGCCACGTTGAAAAAGCTCTCGGCCCGAAGGAAGTAGCCCGTCTTCGGCCGCCGAGTCCCTCGAACAAGACGTACGTACTTGTGCAGCTCCGACTCTGAGCGGCGCGTGGCGAAATTAAAATTTCGACTCCCGCCCTCGGCATTGAAGCCTGCCGCCACGGCGATCGCTTCAATCAACGTGGATTTGCCGCTGCCATTTTCCCCGACGAAGAACGTGACCTTGGGGTGGAAGAAGAGTTGCTCGAGCTGCCGAATGGGCGCAAGCGAGAAGGGATACTTGGTGAAGTCCGATACGTCTTCGCTACGCAACTCAACGTACCGCAGGAAGGCGTCCATGCCTGGATCGCGTGACTTCCCCAAATGTTTCTTGCTGCCTGGGCTTCGAGTGAGTCGCTTCAACTTAGCCACCGTCAGAAGGATAGAACGTGTACTTTGGGCCTGATCCAGTTTCGTGACAGTGATGATGAGTCAAAACACACCGTCGTGGTGGTCGTCGTCAGGGGACTCTGTTGGTAACCTTCTTTGCGAGTATTTAGGAGCCGAGAGGCTGGGGAGGTGGCGAGAACCTCGTCTCGGCTCCAACCGAAACGAAGCGTCTCTTCAAAGCGGCGGAAGGGATTCGAACCCTCGACCCTAAGCTTGGGAAGCTTATGCTCTACCAGCTGAGCTACCACCGCGACTGCGCGTGGCTTCATGCCGCGATCTCCCAATGAAAGCAAGGACCTCTCGCTCAATTCAGCAGAAGCCACTGAAGCTTCTGGCGTCGTAGACTACCGCGTCGGCAAACCGAGCGTAGGCGAGCTCACCGACAACTCCTGCCCCGGCATGGGGGTGAAAATCATCGGCGCCACGACGGTGTCCATCGTGCGCTGCACCACCAGGCCCAACTGACCGTTCTGCTGCTTCAACGTCGGCATTGTGAACGCCAAGCCAGTCGAACCGCTGTCGATCAACGCCTGGCTGCGCTCGTTGCTGTCGAACGTCACCGCGTCGACCTTCACGTCACCCGACGCTTCAAACAGACCAATACCGTCGCCGACATCAACCAGCACTCCGGGCACGCTGCTCGCGGCTTTCGCGATCACCGTCTTCGAGACTGTGCCGCCTTGCACCGAAATACCGCGCGAACTGCGTGCGCCCAAACCCACCAACCGGTTGCTCTCAATCGTACAAGCGCTGAGCTTCAACTTCGGCGAAGCCATCGTGCCCAGCAACCCTTGCGCCCAAATGCCGCGGCCCTTGTTCCCGCGCACCGTCACGTTGCTCAACGTCGCGTCGGTACCCAGCGCACCATCAACCAGCACGCCGAGCTCTTCATTGCCTTCGACGAGCGTGCCGTTCATCTTCAACACCGCTCCATGGCTCGCTACCACGCCGTAGCCCGACGCCAACGACATGCTCTTGCTGTCGATAATTTTACCGCCGTCGATATTCACCTGCGTGGTGTGAGCGATCAAACCCACGCCGTTGCCGCTCAGCTCGACATTGATCAACGTCGTCATCGATTCTTCAACGCGGCAGTCCTCTTCGCACCAGTCGACGACGCCGGCGCCCGGAGCGCCCGTCACCACCACGCTCACCAAAAACGTGCCGCGCCCCTCGAGCAGCACTCCGATGCGCGAGAGTGAAGCCACCTGAATGTTTGCCAAAGTCGCTCCGCTACCCAGCGTCACCGCCGCGGGAGCCGACGCGCTACCCTTGATTTCAACCAGGTCGCCCACTTCAGCCACCAGCTTCACACTCGCCGGCACGGTCACTTCGCCGTCGTACGTACCCGCCGCGGCGATCACGCAGCTGTCCGCGGCCGCTGTTGCAAGGGCACTGCGCAACGAGGCCAGGCTGGAGCCAGCATTCACGCTGTGCGCGCACACCACGCCCAACGGCAACACCGGGCCACGAGGGCCACACCCGGTGACGGCCAACGAAGCAAGTGTCAGGGCAACGGCAACGAAAGAACGCATGGCTGGGCGTTTGTCATAGAGCGGGGTGCGCCACAAGCCACTGTTCGACCTCTTCCAAATCTCGATGAAATCGCTTTCGCCCGAAGCTTTCGAAGGCATCGCGGGCTTTGATCGCCAGTGCGCGCCCCTCAGCCTTTTTTTGGGGCCCTTCCCATAGCGCCCAGCCCAGCAAAAATGACGCGCGTGCCCGGGTGTTGTCGAAGCGAAACCCCTGCTTGTCGCCACATAAAGCAAGCACCGATTCGAGCAAAACGATCGCCTGCTGAGCTTGCTTGCGCTTCAGCTTTAGCTTCGCCATGCCCAACAACGGTTCAGCACGGCTGAAGCTGTCGAGCGGTTGGCCCTGCAAAATCGCTTGCGCTGCATCGAATTGACGCTCGGCCTCATGGTCACGCCCAAGCTCGAGCAGCAACATGCCGACGTTGGCGTGCGCGTCGGCGGTCTTGTCTGACGTCTTCGACTGGCCCTCTCTCGTCGCCAACACGCGCTCGAAATATTCAAGCGCTTCGTCGAGCTTGCGTTGCTCGGCCAAGGCGACGCCGATGTTGTTGATCGTGGTTACCGTGCGGGGGTGCCCCGGCCCGAGCACTTTTTCGAACGTCGCCACCGCCATTTTGTAGAGCACCAGCGCGTCGTCGAAGCGCCCTTCGAGCATGTAGGCGTTTGCTAAACCGTTCTGCGCCGACGCCGTCAAGTCACTGCCTTCGCCGGCACGCTTCGAGAAAATCACCAGGGCACGCTGGTAGGCCTCCAAGGCCCGTATAGAATCTCGCCCGCCCCGGTAAGCCGCTCCCAAGCTGTTGAGCGCCTCGGCCAAGGTAAGGCTGTTGGGCTCGTGTTTTTCGAGCAACGCCACCGCGCGTTGGTGAAAATCGATCGCCTGATCAAGCTTGCCTTCTGCGTACGCGATCAACCCTTCGGCCTGAAAGAGCCGGGCCAGCACAGTCGGGCTGTTGCCGAGCCGCGAAATCGCTCCCGAAGCGAGCTTGCCCCAGGCGTGCGCTTCTCCGTAACGCGTCTGCCGGGCGCCCAACACCAGCATCAAATGCGTCGCCGCTTCGGCGGTCACCGCGTCGTGGCGACCCGCTTCAGCCGCTGAAATGGCTTCGAGCAATGTCTGTTCTGCCGCGTTGAGCTCACCGGTGTGCTCCTGCAAACGGCCCAAGAGCAGCAGCGCTTCGGCGTACATTGGCGGGTATGCCAGCGCTTTCGAGGCGGTTACTGCTTCGGTCGCTTGTCTTAGCGCGTCTTGGTAGCGGCCCGTGTCGAGCTGCGCTTTCGCTGCTTCGAGCTTGGCTGAGACCACCGCGACTTTGGTTTGCAATTCGGGCGTTTCAGGCATGGGGCGCTGCGCCACCAATGCTTCATTGTCGGCGCAGACCCCAATTGGAACAATGGCGTCGACGGCCGACGGCGCTTTCGACGCCACCTCGGCGTCAGCGGTCTTGAAAACCTCGAGCAAGGCGCGCACTTCGCGGCGGCGCCGCTCGAGGCAGCCCATGCGTAGGCCGAGAATCTGGTCAGATTGTTCTCCGCGCACCCGCGTAGCGCTGCACGCCTCGGTGTGCATCTGCGCCCAGTCATGCATGTATTCGTCGAGCCCACGTTGCGCCAACGCCCAGTTCGCTTCGGCGTGTGGCAAACCGCTCTTCGCGAAGGCGCTCGACAAGCTCGCCGCTACCTGCGGGTTCCACACCGCTTCCACCAGCGCTGGAGCTCCCGTGCACAAGCGATTGCTGCGTGTGCTGCCCCAAAAAAGGGCTCCGGCGAGCAACCCGGCGAGCACCACCGCGCCCGATGCGAAGGCGATGCGCTGTTTGCGCAGACGATCAGGGTCGGTACTGAGCGCCTTCACCAACGCAGACATGTCGGCAAACCGCGCGGCTGGGTCAATGCTCAAGCCTTGGCGCAACACGCGCTCGACCCACGCGGGCACGACGGCGGTGCTGGGTGGGTTCACCCATTTCCAATTCGCTGACTGCGCAGTGGTGATGAATGGGCGCGTGCCAAAGAGCGCTTCCCACAGCGAGACACAGAAGCTGAATTGGTCAGACAGCGCATCGGCTCCCGTGCCGGCGAATTGCTCGGGCGCCATGTAGGCGGGTGTTCCGACCAGGGCGCCGTCGCGCGTCAGCCGCCCGTCGCCGGGACTCTCGAGAAAAGGCACCGTCGACAGCAAAGGCAGGGGCGATTCGGTCGACCCGGCGAGCCCGAAGTCGGTCACCCGCGCGCGGCCGTCATTGCCGAGCAAAATGTTTTCAGGCTTGAGATCGCGGTGCACCAGACCTTCGCGGTGCGCGGCGGCCAAGCCTTCGGCAGCGGCGAGAAAGACGTCGAGAATGTCACGCCACGAGCGAGGTTGCGCCTTGAGCCAGCGCTTGAGCGAGCCGCCGGCGACGAGCTCCATGGCGATGAACACTTGATCGTCAGTGGCGCTCATATCGAACACCGTGACGATGTTGGGGTGCGAGAGCCGGGCGATGATTTTGCCTTCGCGCAAAAGCCGGGCAGTCACCTCTTGCATCGCCACTTTTGAGCCGCGGGCCCGTACCACCTTCACCGCCACCTTGCGCTCGAGCAGGGGGTCATACGCCGCGTACACCACGCCCATGCCGCCTGAACCCAAGGTTTCGAGCACCACATAGCGGCCCAAGCGGTTGCCAATTGATGGCGCGGGGCCGTTCGTCGTGGGCGCGGTGTGCGCTGCTTGCGAAGGCGTCACGTCGGGGCGCTCACTGCGCATCAACGCGGCCACCAGTTGCCGGCAGGCCGCGCACGTCTCTAAATGCGCAGCCACCGACGCCGCGGCATCGCTCGAGAGGCTGCCTCCTACGAAGGCAGAAATCTGGTTGTCGTCGAGGCAGCTCACGAAGGGCGCAAAATGTATCGCAACGACCGAAGATGATCGTTGGTTGCTTTCCACCGGGTGGGATAAGAAGGTTTTTCGACGTGACGCAACAGACGCTCCTCACCGAAGCCTTCGGGCGGGCATTGCCGCTGGGGCTCAACGACCGTTTTCCCCAAGGGCCCGAGCTTGACGCGTCGTTGACGCAATTGATCGGCAGCGCCCGCCAGAGCTGGCCTTTGCTTGACGTCGACGACGCCCTGTTTGTTGAGCACCTGGCGGGAAGGCTCAATAAAGACAGCGTGTTGAGCGGTTTGCATGCCGCAGATTTGTACATCGCTTTTTCTTGCTCGCTGGGCGACCCGGTGGCGATGCAGGCGTTGGAGCGCGACGTGTTGCCGCAAGTGCCCGCGGTGTTGAAGGGCAACTTGCCCCCCGGCATGACGCAAGACGATGTCATGCAGGCGCTGCGCTTGAAGCTCTTTTTGCGCCAGCCTGAAGCACCTGCGGCGATCTCTACTTATTCGGGGCGGGGGGCGTTGCTCCATTGGATGCGCGCGGCCGCGTTGCGCGTGACGCAAGACTTCGCCCGGGCTCGTAAGCTTGAAGTCGCCACGCCCGACGAAGCGATGATCGACACGCCGGCGGTCAATGAAGACGCCGACGTGGTGTACTTGAAAAACCAGTACGCACCTGAATTCAAGGCTGCCTTTCAAGAGGCGATGGCGTCGCTTTCGCAGCGCGATCAGAACCTGCTGCGCCTGCAGTACCTCGACGGCATGAGCGCCGAAGAAATTGGGCGCATTTACCAGACGCACCGCACCACCATTTGGAGATGGCTCACTGGCTGCCGTGAAGACTTGCTCAAGAAGACCCGCAAGTTGCTGGCCGAGCGGCTCAAGGTCAGCGAGAGCGAGTTCTCGAGTTTGATGAACGCGATGCAGAGCGATCTCGATGTGTCGCTCTCTCGTATTTTGCGCAAAGCCTAAGGCTTTTGCAGTGCCGCGTCGATCGCCGCTACCAACTCGCGATCATCAGGTTGCGTGCCGGGGCTAAAAGCGCGAATCACCTTGCCGTCTTTGCCCACCAGGTACTTGTGAAAGTTCCAGGTGGGTACGCCGATGCCGCGGCTTAGAAATGAATAGAGCTCAGACTGCTCTGAGCCTCTGACGTGCATTTTTTCGAAGAGGGGAAAAGTGATGCGGTATTTCGCCGTGCAGAAGGAGCGAATCTCTTGCGCGGTGCCGGGCTCTTGCCCGAAGAAATCATTGGAGGGAAAACCCAGCACGACGAAGCCTTGGTCTTTCTTTTCGTCGTAGAGCGCCTGCAGCCCTTCGTATTGCGGCGTTTTCCCGCATTTTGAAGCGGTATTCACCACCAGCGCCACTTGGCCTTGGTATTTCGAGAGCGGCACTGCTTCGCCTCCGAGCGAATTCACCTGAAATTCGTACAGAGTGGCGGCAGTCGAAGGAGGGTTGCGGCCCCCGGTGGCACAGCCAAACGAAAAGAGCGAACTGAGCGCGGTCATCATCAAAACTCTCATGGTGATGTGTCCTTTTAACGCCCGGGGCGAAAGCTTGCCTTAGACAATTGTCACAGCCTCAATGCGCAGCCGCGGCCTTGCTTTGAGGCCGCGCGTTCCACACATTCAGCGCGAGTAGCAACCCAAGCACCACCACTGGCAGCATGGCCAGTGGCCATACCGACCAGTTGGCGGGGTCTTTTGCGAGCGCGTCTTTCGGTAAAATGCGCGCGTAAAGAAACGCTTGGGCCCCGGTGCCGAGGTACACGAAGCCGTCGATGATGCCCGTCGCAGTTCCCGCGGCGCGCTTGCCTCCGAAGTCGGCCGAAGCGGTGCCCGAAAGCATGCCGTGCACTCCAATCACGCAGAGCGACATGAACACGACAGACCAGCCGGTGAGTGCGGTGCCCAGGCCCAGGTACGCGCCCACGGCTCCCAGCAGCATGCCCGCGTAGAGCACTGTCGCGACGGGGCCGCGCCGCGAGTGAAAGACGTGATCAGAAATGAAGCCGGCAAACACGCCTCCGGTAATGCCGGCCACAGCCAGAATCACGCCCCAGTTGGCTGAGATCCACGCGGGGTCGCCAAAGGCAATGTCTTGGCCCGGGGTCGCCTTGATGCCGATTTTGTCGGCGTAAATCAGGTACCACTTCATCACCGCGTTGCGCAGAAAACCGCTGCAGAATTCGATCGCGACGATCACCCAGATCACCTTCTGGCTCATCATGCGCACCACCACGTTTATGAGCGGCATGGCTTCGGTACCACTCGACGCATCGCCGGTGTCGAAGTCTTTGAAGCCCGCTTTGTTTGGGCTGTCGCGCACCAAGAAGAAGTCGATGACGAAGAAGTTCGCGAGCACCAGCGCCGGCACATAGAAGGCCCAGCTCGGCCCTGATTCTTTGAAAACCAGCCGGCTCAAGTCGTACGCGAAGTAGAGGCCGAGCGAAATCAAAATGCCGAACACCCCGCCCAGCACGCCGCGCTCTCGTACATGAAACCAGGGCGCGTTGACCTTGACGATCGACACCGCGCCGAAGCTTTGAAAGTACATGTTTGCGCAGAAAAGCACCGTGAAGTACTGCACCACTTGCTCGTGGGTCAGCGTTCCTGCCTGCGCCTGGGCCAGTACCACCCCCATCAACACGTTCATCAAAGCCGAGCCGCCGGCCGAGAGCAGAATCGTGAAGCGGCCGCCCAAAATGTCAGTAAGCGGGCCGTTGAATAAGAACGCCACGCCGTACAGAATCGAGCCCCAACCGTCGATGTTGCCGTACTCTTCTTTGGTGAGCAGCCCCAGCTTGTCGAGCGCTGAAGCGTTCGCTGACAGGTTGTAACGACCGAAGTAGAGCAGGGCGTACGTCATGCCCAACGGGAACCAGTTCAAGAACCGGCGGCGCTTGTACGCCGCAGAATGCCCCACATCGACCTGGGGCAGGCGCCACAGCACCACGCCAATGGCCGCTAACAACACGAGAATCGGGAGAAATTGGCTCAAAGTGGCCCACGCCTACCCCAACGGTTTCGCCCCGCCAAGCCTGCTCAATCAGCAAGTGGGTAAAGATGCGAAGTGGGTGGCTTGTGGCTAAATTGAATGGTCCGTGCGCGTCATTCAACCGCAGCCGCTTCTCGAGAACCGGCTCGACATTCACGATCGAAAACAGTTCGAGCTGAAGCTCGAGTACCAACCGTCAGGCACAGACCCGTCGAGTGAGTATTACGTCGATGCGTGGTTGTTTCTGCCGGCGAACTTGAACATCGACAACCACACCTGGCCGCGCGAGAGCTTTTATGCCGACCTGCACAACTATGTGCGCTTGAAAACGCCGGTGTTGTCGTTCGACGACATTCTCGCGGGTACACACTCGCCCCTGGTGCAACTCGAAGAGCGGCTGCAGCTGGGGTTGCTCGGCCCTGAGTCAGAAGTGGTGTACGACGCGAAAATGCTCTCGTGCGTGGTGCGTGGTGCGTTGCGCCGGTTCTCGCGCGGCATGCACGATCGTTGCGCGCAGCTGGCACGAGGCGCGGCGACCGACGACGGCCGTGCGGTGGCCCCCCACAATTTGCAACAGCTCGAGCACCTGGCGCGAAATTCTACCCGGGCGGTGCAAGAAATTTTACGCCGCTTTCGCGCCGTCACCACTGCGCTGGGGCAGAAATACCCATTGCAAGAACGCACGCGGGCTTCTTGCCGGTTGGTCGATGAATATTTGAGCCTCACGGTCGAGCAGTTCTTTCGCAAGACGGTGGTCGAGATGGACCAAATGCCCCGCACCGGCATTTACATTTCGCTGCGCAAAGAGCTGATGAACGTGGTGATCGCCGACGAGCAGTACCGCAAAGACAACAAGCTGCGCTCGGTCATTTCGCCTACCGGCGACAACGAGGAATACACGCACCGCATTGGCTTTCTGAAGAAGTTCTGCATGAATATTCTCTTTTTAGGAGTGCGCCGCCAGTCGGGCCGCCGCAACTGGGAAGAGATGCTGTTCGCGATCGCCGCTGGCGTGGCCATGGCCTTCGCGACCGCGGTGGCTTTTTTCGCGCAGGCGAAAGTGCCGCAAGCTTCGCTCAACTTCTTTTTGATCTTGGTCGTCGGCTACATGATGAAAGACCGCATCAAAGAGGGTGCGCGCCGCATATTCTCTTCGTACGCGTCGAGGCATCTTTACGATCGGTCGACCAAGATCTCTGACCCGGTGACTGATGACCGCGTCGGCATTTGCAAAGAGAAGGTCGACTACGTGGCGAACAACCGCGTGCCTGATGAAATTTCACGGTTGCGGCGCACCGATGACTTTGTGACGGTTTCTCAGGGCGAGCTGGCCGAGTCGGTCATTCGGTACCAGAAGAAGATTGTGCTCGATTCAGACATGTTGCCCAACATGGGCGGTGGCATTGTCAGCGGCGTGACCGACATCATTCGTTTGAATGTCGATCGGTTACTGCGCGACATGGACGACCCCGAATACGCGCTCGAGTACGTCGACATGGAAGACTTCACGGTCGAAAAGGTGAAGGGCACCAAGAGTTACCAGGTCGACATCGTGTTTCGTTTCGCGGTCGATGACGGCGAGCACAAGCGCATTACGTTGCAGTTGGTGCGCCTGGTGTTGGACCGCAACGGCATCAAGCGAATGATGCGGTTCGACCCTGAAGTGATGCCCGACCCGCGGCCGTCTCCGTCGATGCGCCCGGTGGCGTGAACTGTGCGCTCAAACGCTGTATGACGCGCCCATGGCGCTGAAGATTGTCATCACGGGTACGACGGGCATGGTCGGTGAAGGCGTGCTGCTGCACTGCTTGAATGACCCACGGGTCGAAGCGGTGCTGTCGGTAAGCCGCAAGAGCGCAGGTCATCAACACCCGAAGTTGACCGAGTTGTTGGTACCCGACTTCATGAAGCTCGACGCTTTCGATTCACAACTGGCTGGTTACGACGCCTGTTTTTATTGCGCCGGCATCAGCTCGGTTGGGCTGAGCGAAGTTGACTACACGAAAATCACCTACGACACGCCGCTGGGCTTCGCCAGGGTGCTGGCGCGGCTCAACCCAGGCATGGTGCTGGTGCATGTCTCGGGGCGCTCAACCGACAGCTCTGAGCAAGGCAAGGTGATGTGGGCGCGGGTGAAGGGCAAGACCGAGAACGCGTTAATGAAGCTGCCGTTCAAAGCTGTCTTCAATTTTCGCCCCGCGCTGATGAAGCCTGTGGCTGGGCAGAAACACGTGAAGACGGCGATCAAGGCGCTTCTTTGGCCGTGGCCGCTATGGAAGCAGCTGTTCCCCGGTTCGGCGATGACGCTGCATGAAGTCGCCAATGCGATGATTCACTGTGTGAGTGACGGGGCGCCGAAGCAGGTGCTTGAGGTCGCAGACATTCAAAAGATCGCCGGTGCAGGGCGCCAGTAGACTGCACACTTTCAATCACAGGTGAAGTCTGGCCTCGGCTCTGTTACAGCCCGCCTCTTCGATGACTGACTTTTCTGACTTCACCCAGCGCATCAAAGCTGACTGGGCCCATTCGCTCACCGCCGTGCTGGCACGCGCCAAGGCCATGGGTGCGAAAAGCGTGCTGGCGTTCGATCTCGATTCTACCGTGTTTGACAACCGCGCTCGGCAAGTGCGCATTTTGAGCGAGTACGGCCGCTTCAAAAACCTGGCTCCGCTGGTCGCCTCGCACGTAGATCACTGGAAGAGCGGGTGGGATCTGAAGGGCGCGATGATGGCCGCGGGTTTGCCCGAGGTCGACGCCGAGCGGCTCTATAAAGAAGCGAAGGCGTTCTGGGCCGAGCGGTTTTTCACCAGCGAGTACTGCATCGAAGACACCGAGATGACCGGCGCCGCGGCGTTTTTACACGCGTGCGTGGCGACCGGAGCGCAGGTGGTTTACGTGACGGGCCGCCACGAAGCGATGCGCGCCGGCACGGTGGCATGCTTCAAGAAGTGTGGCATGCCGGTGCCGGGGGGCACGGTGACACTGTTGATGAAGCCCTCGCTCCAAGAAGACGACGATGTGTACAAGCGTGCCGCGCACCAGCAGCTCGAGACGATGGGCACGGTGATCGCCGCCTTCGACAACGAGCCTCGGCACGCCAATGATTACGCACGCCGTTTTCCCGGCGCGGCGATCATTCATTTGAACACTGATCATTCTGGCCGTACGTTGGAGCTCGAGCCGCGCATCGTGACCATTCCGCACTTTGCGATGACGTAAAGAGCGCTCGTCAACCCCAGCGGGCACATGAAACGTGGCGCAAGAGCGTCGCGTCAGCCGTCAAAAGTGTGGCGCCGCAGGCCAAGGCGTGGCCCGAGATGAGCCGATCGTAAGGATCTCGCGTGAAAAAGTGAGATCGATGGCGTGACGTGTGCTCTCGATCAACATCGTCGATGACAGCTGAATGCCATGTGTTTCTTCGAGGCTTTCGACGACCCAACGGCCTGTCTCTCGTAGCCGGCCATCGAGCGAAAGTTGTGCGCTGCAGCTTCTGATCCGCTAAGACCCAAGCGGCTTTTCCAACAGGAGTCATTCGTCTTGCACAGCCCAGAACTATTGCTCCGCATGTACCGAAAGATGGTGCTGCTCCGTAAATTCGAGGAGCGCGCCGGTCAGGCGTACGGCCTCAAAAAAATTCAGGGCTTCTGCCACCTGTACATTGGCCAAGAAGCGGTGGCGGTCGGTACCCACGAGGCATTGCGCCCCGACGATTACATGCTCACCGGTTACCGTGATCACGCGCACCCGCTCGCGCGCGGCGCCGACCCCGGCATGCTGATGGCCGAGCTGTTCGGCAAGGCCACCGGCTACAGCAAGGGCAAGGGCGGCTCGATGCACCTGTTCGACATCGAGCACCATTTTTATGGCGGCTACGGCATTGTCGGCGGGCAAATACCCCTCGCGGCTGGCATGGCTTTCGCCTCTCGCTACCGAAACGAAGATCGCGTCACGGTGTGTTTCTTCGGAGACGCGGCGGCGAACCAGGGCGCGTTTCACGAAACACTCAACATGGCGGCGAAGTGGAAGTTGCCGGTGATTTACGTTTGCGAGAACAACCGCTACGGCATGGGCACTGACATTCGCCGCGTGTCTGCCGAGCCCGAAATTGCCAAGCGCGCCATCGGCTACAACATGCGCGGAGAGAGCGTCGACGGTATGGACGTGCTCAAGGTCTTCGAGTTGGTGAAAGAGTGTGCCATCGACTGTCGTAAAGGCAGAGGCCCGGTGTTGATCGAGGCCCACACCTACCGTTTCCGTGGGCACTCGATGTCTGACGCCGCCACCTACCGCTCCAAAGAAGAAGTAGAAGAAGAGCGCAAGAGCGACCCCATTCCCAAGCTGCGCGACGAAATCGTACTGCGCAAGATCGCCGACGACGCCAAGCTCGATGCCATCGATGCCGAAGTGAAGAAAGAATGTGAAGAGGCGGTGGCATTCGCCGAGGCTTCTTTCGAACCGGGGCTCGAAGAACTGCAGCACGACACCTGGGTTGCTCCGGGCGAAGCTGACCAACGCCCGCGTGAACGGGTGCGTGGCGTGAAGGTCGAGTGGCCCAGCTACCCTTCTGGTGATCAATTGAAAGTCTCGTGGGAGCTGGAGCCTAAGGCGGGTCACTTGAGCGTGGTGAAAGAAGGAGCCAAGCGATGAGCGAGCTTTCGTACCGCGATGCATTGAATCAAGCGCTCAACGAAGAGATGAGCCGTGACGCCAACGTGTTTCTGATGGGCGAAGAAGTCGCTCGTTACAACGGGGCTTACAAAGTGTCGCAAGGCTTGCTCGATAAGTTCGGCAGCGCGCGCGTGGTCGACGCGCCGATTTCTGAGCTCGGTTTCGCCGGTTTGGGCGTGGGTGCGGCGATGGTCGGCTTGCGCCCGGTCATTGAAATGATGACCTGGAACTTCGCGATTCTCGCGATGGACCAGATCGTCAACAACGCTGCCAAGCTGCGTCACATGTCGGGGGGGCAATTGCGTTGCCCGATAGTGTTTCGCGGTCCCGGAGGGGCCGGTGGCCGCCTCTCGTCGCAGCACTCCCAGGCGTTAGAAGCGCACTATGTGCACTGCCCGGGTTTGAAAGTAGTGGCGCCCGCCACGCCAGCTGACGCCAAGGGTTTGCTCAAGTCGGCAATTCGCGATGACAACCCGATCGTCTTCATTGAAGGCGAGCTGCTTTATGGCGTGAAAGGTGACGTGCCCGACGGCGAGCACCTGGTGCCCATTGGCAAGGCCGACATCAAGCGGCCGGGCGACCAGGTGACGATCATCACCTGGTCGCGCATGCTGCTTTGGTACGTCAATGAAGCTGCGCAGAAGTTGGCTGATCAGGGCATTTCGGCCGAAGTGCTCGACTTGCGCACACTGCGCCCGCTCGATGAAGAAGCGATTTTGACCTCGGTGCGTAAGACGAACCGGGTGGTGATTGTCGAAGAAGGGTGGCCGCTCGCCAGCGTGGGCGCTACGTTGACAGACTTGATTCAGCGCGAGGCATTCGACGATTTAGATGCGCCAGTGCAACGGGTGACCGGTCTCGACATCAACATGAGCTATGCCGCGAATTTAGAAGCCGCGACCCAACCGAGCGTCGAGCGCATTATCGCCGCCGTCAACCAAGTGCTGTACCGGTAAGGAGACCTTCATGGCCACCGCGGTGCCTTTACCAGCGCTCTCGCCCACCATGAAGGAGGGCAAGATCACCCGCTGGTTGAAAAAAGAAGGCGACAAAATCAGCTCGGGCACGGCGATCGCCGAGTGCGAGACTGACAAGTCGAATCTCGAGATCGAGGCGTACGAAGACGGCGTGTTGGTGAAAATTTTGGTGAAAGAGGGCGAGCTCGCTCCCGTCGGCGGCCCCATTGCCTTCATCGGAGCGCCCGGTGAGCAGATCGACGAAGCGCAGATCAAGGCCGCCACGCCCCCTGCTGAACCCGCGCCTGCCCAGCCCCCGGCGCCCAAGCCCGTGGCGCCCCTGCCAGCGAAAGCAGCGCCGCCGCCGCCGCCTCCGCCTGCTCCCGCGAAACCCCAGCCGCCTGCTGCTCCGGTGTTGAAGGCGCCGGGTGAAGCGTCTGCGACGGGCGTGCGGTTACGCGCTTCTCCGCTTGCCAAGCGCATGGCGTCAGACGCCGGAGTGGACTTGAAGCGCATTACCGGGAGCGGACCGCAAGGTCGTATCGTGAAGCGCGATGTTGAAGAGGCGATGGCGCAACCGCCACAAACCGCTGCTGCCGAAACGCCTCCCTCGGCGCGAGTGACCGCACCTGTTTACGCGAGCGCCGGCGCACCTCCTCAATCGTTGCCGCTGACCCAAATGCGCAAAGTCATTGCGCAGCGACTGACTGAGGTGAAGCCGGGTGTTCCGCACTTCTATTTGAACATCAACATCGAGATGGACGAGGCGCTCAAGCTTCGTGAACAGGCCAAGAACATGGGCCTCAAAGTTTCGGTGAACGACATCGTGGTGAAGGCCACGGCCGCGGCGGTGCGGCGTTTTCCGCGCATCAACCAAGTGTGGGACGGCGACAAGCTCTTGCAGCTCAACACCGTCGACGTGGGCGTGGCGGTGGCGATTGAAGACGGGCTGATTACGCCGGTGGTGCGCGATGCCGACCGCAAAGGCGTCAGCGAGATCTCTGCTGAAGTGCGCGACATGGCCGAGCGGGCGAAGAAGAAAGCGCTCAAGCCTGATGAGTACACGGGTGGTTCGATCACCGTCTCTAACTTGGGCATGTTCGGTATCGACTCGTTCATCGCGATCATCAACCCGCCGCAGTCGGCGATTCTGGCGGTAGGCGTCGTCACTCCGACCCCGGTAGTACGTGATGGCCAAGTGGTGGTGCGGCAGATGATGACCGTGACGCTGTCGGGTGATCACCGGGTGATCGACGGCGCGGTGGGTGCGCAATATTTGAAGGTGCTCAAAGACATGCTCGAGGTGCCGTTGCGCCTCATTTTCTAGAGAGGCTGGCCGTGACTTCACGCGTTGCTCGTTGGGCGCTGTGGTCGTTCTTGCCTTGGGTGGCGGCGTGCGCGCACGAGCGCGCGGGCCAAGGTGGCGCGAAGTTTCGCAGCGTGGCGACCGAAGCGCCGCGGGTGCCGCTCGAGAAAGTCGTCGAGGTGTGTTGGCCTGCAGACGCAGGAGCGGCCGCGCGTTTGGTTTTCACCCGCATGGGCAGTGAATGGATGTTCGAGGTCCAAAATGGCGCGAGCAACTCCACCGGTCGTTGCGTGCGAGAGCTGCTTGCGGCGCATCCCGCCTCGGGACAAGCAGCGAGCCCCATGGAGCTGCGGCCTCCGGCACTGGCTCCGTCAGGTTGGGCGGTGCTGGCGTACGTGCGGTTGCTCAGCCCTGGCCGTTTCGATGACTCGCGCGGCCTGTTGGACCCCGCGCCTTTGGTGAGCGCGTGCTTGAAGCGTGGCATGGGCCTGCGCAAAGGCGCGCTCTTCGACGTGGTGCATGTGCCGGTGTTGAAAATCAGCGTGCTTGCTGACGGCGGGGAGTTCAACGCGGCCACCGATACCGAACGCTGCGTCGAGGCAGTGCTTGGCTCTACGGCGTGGCCCAACACCCGGGCTTTTCGTTTCGACTTCACTTCTCGCGAGGGCGCACCAGAGCCAGCGGGAGATGTCGATGGGTACTTCGGCCGCGGCGCCGCGGTGACGGGCGTGGTTGACCCCCAAGTGGTGAAAGATGCCCTTTCGGCACGCATGGGCGGCATTGGCCTGTGTTGGGAAACGGCGTTGACGCGGCGGGCGGGTTTGGCCGGCGGCCGCAGCATGCGTTTGAATATTGATCAAGAAGGTCAGCTCAGCTCGGTCGCGGTGGTGGCCAATGTGAGCAATCAGCCCCGCAACGCCGCCGACTACTTGTTGGACCAATGCTTATTTCAGCAGGTGAGAGCGGCGCGATTTCCCCCCGGGGGTGGTAGCGCGGTTTACTCCTGGGTATTCGCCGATCGCGCGGCGCAATAGCAAGGAGCGTCGGGCCGGGTGAGCGTCACCTCGAATCTTCAGTGGGTGCTGAGGGGGCTGCTTGCCGTGGTGAGTTGCGGCGCGAATGCACAAGAATGGAACATCAAGGTCAGCCCTGAAGCTGCGTGCCCGACCGCCACCCAACTGGGCGAGCGGTTACAGGCGCGCATGGCAATGGCACCCAAGGGCCGCTGGGGGCTCGTGGTGACGCGCTTCGAAGCAGAGGTGCTGAATGTCGAGCTCACCCGTGACGGTCAGCTGATCGGCCGCCGCAAGCTCACGACGGTCGGCGCGGCTTGCCCCGATGTCGCGCAGACGGTGGCATTGTTGGTGTCGTCGTGGGTGAGCAGCACTGCACAGGCGCCGCTGAAGGCAGAATCGCCTGCGGCGACGGCGACTTTACCCAAGCCGCCGGCGAGGCAACGCGTGAAGCGCAGCGTGCCCAAGCCAGAAGAAACGCCGGGGCCGGCCAGCGGCGAAGAAGAAATTGAGGCGGTCGATCTCTCGTCACCGGCCGAAGTGGCGCCCTCCATTGGGGTGGTGAAAAATGAAACACCCGTCACACCCGCGCCGAAAAGCGGCCAATGGGCCCTGCGCGCGACGCTGGGAGCTCACTGGACGTCGGGCTTCGGCGCTCAAGCGGGCCTCGCGGCCGACGTGGGCACCGACGAGGGTTGGGGGGTGCGCGTTGCGGCCACGGTGCGTACGCCGGTCACCGCGGCACTGGCGGGTGGCCACATCGGCTGGTGGGGCGGCGACGCGGTGGTCGGCTTTCGTTTTACCCAAGACTTTTTCAGCATTGCTCAGTGGGAATGGGCGTTGCTCGCCGGCGGCCGCTTCACTGCGCTCGTGCCCAGCGGGTTTGATGAACCCAACCCGCGGGTGGTGTTCGCTCCACTCGCGGGGCTGTTGCTCGGCGCTCGTGTGCCGTTGACCGGCGCTTGGTCGCTCACCGTCGAGTTGGGGGTTACCGCGCAACCTTGGGAGGAGCGCTGGATCGTTCTCGGCGCCGGTGCCGTGCCGGTGTCGTGGCTCGCAGGCTCGTTGTCGGTCGGGGTACAACGTGCGTTTTTTTAAAAGGTTTACCGCAGTGAGGTCACTACCCGCGCATGGGGCTCAAGCCGCCTGAAACATTGAGCAAGCGCTTGTACTTCGAGCACGCCGCAGCATTGGCGGGCGCTCTGGTGCGTTTGGGGGTGCCTCGCGCTGACGTTGACGACGCTGTGCACGACGTCTTCTTGGTGGTGATGCGCCGGGCAGATGAAATCGCAAAGATCGAAAATCAGCGCGCCTGGCTGTACGGAATTGCTGTCAAAGTGGCGGCCACGCGGCGGCGGTGGCACCGGCTCAAGACGTTCGTCAGCTTGGAAAACACCGCCGAGCTGAGAGAGGAGTCAGGGCCGCAACGGCGACTTGAGCAGCAGCAAGCCTCTTTTCAGGTGAACGCCGCTCTGGCCACGATGCGCGCGCCAAAGCGAGACGTCTTCGTACTCTTCGAGCTTGAAGGTTTTTCCGGGCCAGAAATCGCCGCGCTGTTGGGTTGCCCGTTGAACACGGTGTGGACCCGGCTGTTTCATGCACGCAAAGATTTCGCGAGAGCGTTGGCACGCCAGCCGAGTGGCACCTTCGAAGCGCAGCACAAAGGGGAAGAGGCATGAGTGAACCCAAACGCATCGTCGATGACGAAAACGCCGAGGCAGAGCGCGCGCTGCTGCGTGAAGCGCTCGACAGTAACGGTAGCGGGTATTTACCGACCGAGGCGAAATGGCGCGCGCTCGAAAACCGGGCCCAACGTGAAACAGTGTTGTTCGCCACGGGCATGAAATGGGCCGCAGTGGCCGCGTGCACGGTGGTTGTCGCCTCGGTGGGGTGGTGGGGGTGGCAATCGCGCGCGCTCGGGCCCGCGGTGGCGGCGGTGAAAGGCGCCCCGTTCAAGGCTGAGCGCCAAGGTGATCGCATTGTGTTGCACCAGGGCAAGCTCGAAGGCCAGCCTGTCGACACGCTGACGCAGCTGTTGACTCCGCACATGACCGTAGCGTGGAAAGCCGCCCGTTTTCTCGCTTTCGTCACCCCTGAGCGCACGGTGTTGAGCGTCGACGAAGGCTATGTGGTGGCACGGCGGGGTGAAACCGAACGGCTGGTGTCGAAAGGCGAGCAGTTGACCGCCACCGCCACCGCATTCTCGGGGGGAGGCAGCGAGCTCATTCCGGGTGGGTTGAAACAAATGCCCGAAGTGCAGGATGAACGGTGCCAGCAGACCAATGTTGAAGAGGCCGCGCGCTGTTTGGCCGAGGTAGCAGCTGGCTCTGACTTGGCCGCGCAAAATGCGCTCTTCGAGTTGGCGCTGCGCAGCCGTGGTCAGTCAAGCGATGCGGCGATCGCCCAATGGCGTGAATATTTGCGTCGCTTCCCCGACGGGGTTTTGGCGCCCGAAGCCCACGTCGGCATTGCAGTCGAGCTCACCAGCTCGGGCCGGTTGACTGAGGCGCTGCAAGAAACCCAACGCTACCTTGCAAAATGGAGCGACGAGCCGTCGGCGCGCGAAGTGGTTGAGTTGCGCACGCGGCTCGAAACGTGGGCGGGGCCCCGACAATGAAGGCCTTTATGCGCGCCCTTTGGTTTTGCTCGTTCTTCGTGCTGGGCTGTTTCATTGCGCCGCGCGAAGTCGAAGTAGGCACCGCCCAGATCACCGTGGAGCGCGCGAAGCCGCCACAGGTGCACTGGCTGATCGACAATTCGTGGTCGATGCTTCTGCCAATCGACGTCAGTGACCCTCGGTGCCCCGTAGGCTGTGGCGCCGAAACGATGTGCCCGCCGGCATGTCTCACGCGAAAAGCAGCGTTCAATGAGATCTTCGAGGGGTTGATGAAGGCCTATGGTGGCGAGGCACGGCACGCGGTGACGGTGTTCCCCTCGCGGGGAGGTGTCTGTGAAGCGGGCGCCGCGGGTGATCTGATTCATGCATCGACCGAGATTGATGATGAAGCGGCACTCGCAGCCTCGGCGTCGGCCGCGGCGTTGGCGGTGAGGGCGCTCGTGCCGCAAGGAGGTACGCCGACCTCGTCAGCACTCGATGGGCTGCGTCAGCACGGCCGTGTCGCGGCGAGCAGCGATCGCGCCGCGTTGGTGGTGTTGGTGACCGACGGCCTACCGAATTGCAATGCGCAAAACCCCGTCAGTTGTGACACCCCGGCTCTCTGCCGTTGCACGTTGGCGTCATGCGGTGGTGCCTTTTGTGTCACGGGTTGCCTCGACGCTTCGACGACTCTGACGGCGATTACCGACTTGAGAGCTGCCAGCGGCGCAGATGTTTTGGTGGTGGGGCTGGGGCCAGATTTCCTCGGTGGTGACGGCGTTGACATGCTCAATGCCATGGCCGGCGCAGGAGGCCTGCCGCGCACCTGCTTGGCGGTGACCTCAGGTTGTCAGGCGCGCTACGAATCGGTGCCAAACCTCGCCAACATGACTCAGCTCTCTGCACGGTTGGGCACACTGCTCAAGTCATACGGCCCTTGCAGGTTGATTGCTCCAGACTTCGTAACCGCGAGTTCCGATTTCGACTTGCGTGTGAACGGGCAGCTCACCAAAGAGTGGCGCGTGGAGCGGCCCGGTCTGGTGGTTCTCACTGGCGTTACCTGCGAAACCGTCGCGGCCGATGCAGATGCGACACTGGAATTGCGGCCCAAGGTGAGGCCGCTGTGACGTCTACATGCGCTGGGCGTGTTCGCGCAGCAGCTCTTCGACCTGCTGGCGATCAACCGCGGCGCTGAGTGTGTGATCTGCACCGTCAAGAATGCTCATATGCAATTGGCGCCGGCCGCGCAGCCGCGCTGCTCCTGGGCCCAAGTGCTTCTCGAGCTCGTCGAGCCCCCCGTCAGAGTCGCTATAGACCAGCAGGGTCTGTGTGCCGCGATCGCACAGTGACAAGAAGCCGCGCGCCACTTCGTTTTTTTCCCACGCGGGGCCGAGCACATCGGCCAGGGCTTCACGGCCGCGCCGCTTCACCTTGGCCGCGGTACGTTCGAGAATCGTACCGGCGATGCCGCGGGCGTTGATCTCACCCGACGCCAAACGGCGCCACGTTGACGCGTCGCGCAGCGCTTGCCAGTAAAACCGGCTCGACTTGAACGCCTGACGGGTGGCGATTTCCAACGAGTCGCCTTCGCTCCAGGTGAAGCGCTGCGCGTTGATCAACGCCAACCCGGCCACCCGCGAGTCGAGCAGGGCGCTGTGAAAGGCAAGGTACGCGCCCGAGCACAACCCGACGAGCATGAAGCGCGTCTTGCCGCGTTCAACCAAGGCGTCGATCGCCTGGCGCACCTCGTGGCACGCATCTTTCGAATAAAGCCCTGGCGTGTCTTGCTCGGGTCGCGCCGGGCTGTCACCCGTGCCCGAAACGTCGAAGCGCAAACACGTCAACCCGTCGCGCGCCAGCGTGCGAGCCAACGAGACCGACAGCCCGTGGTTGCCGATGTGGTGGTTGGCGCCAGTGTTGAGAAAAATCACCGCCCCGTCGCCGCCTGTTGAATTGGCGGGAGCCGAAACAATGCCGAACAGCTTCTTGTCGCCGATGCTGACGAATTCTTCTGTCCACCCCAGGCGTTCTGGCTTCAACCGGCTATTCAACGCAGGCAGGGCCGCTGGGGGGCTGTTCTTTCGAGGTATCGCCCCATTGAGCCATTCGCCAATTCGCTGAAAAGTTTCGGTCGGTTCTTTGGCGAAGTGCGTGTCGCGCACCAAGTCGGCGTAGCCCTTGAATGGTTGCGAAGTGACCTCGGCGCCAAGCTGGTTGAGCTTTTGGCCCAAGCGCAAATCGGTGGGCACGTCGTCGCGTTGCATCAACAGCACCTTGGGAGCGGGCGCGGCCCGCAACAGGTTCAAGTCGACTTCGCTGATCGCGTCATGAGTGGGGGTCGACAGTGAAAAACCGGCGGCCTCGAGCGCCATCGCGCCCGACCGCGAGCGCGCGGGCGTGGCATTGGCTCCCAGTTGAGAGAGCGCTTTCAATTCACGCAGAAAACCGCGGCCGTTGGCGAAGGCACCCAACATCGCCACCGCGGCAATGTCATTGCGGTGCGCAGCGGTCGCCGCGGCCAAGGTGCCTCCGAAGCGAAAGCCCGCCAGGGCGATCTCGTCGACATGCAGCTGTTCGCGCACCCAAGTCACCGCGGCGTTGACACTGGCCAGCCAGCCGCTGACTTGCTCTGACGCGAGATCTGTTGGCGCTGAATCGCCGGTGCCCAAATAGTCGAAGCGCAACACCCAAAAACCGAGCGCGGCCAACATCGACGCCAGGCTGCGTAAGTGCCGGTGGGTGCACAGTTCCTCGTACCCAAAAGAAGGGCACAGAACGATCGCGGCCGAACGGTGCGGGGCTTGGGGTGTGTGCAACCAACCCGCCAGCGGCGGCTTGCCAAAGTAAAATGCTTGCGGTTGCTCGTTCACGTGCTCACGGCCTCGATGTCTGAGACGACCCAATTCACGTTGCGATCGTGACCCTCTGTGGGGAGCTTATCGATCACGCAGTCGGCAAATGCCAGCCCTACGCTGAGGCCCCGAAAACGCGGGTCGGCCAAGGTGCCATCGTAGTGGCCTCCTCCGCGCCCTAACCGTTGGCCATCGCGGGTAAAACCCACTCCCGGCACCACCAACACGTCAATGGCCTGTAGCGGTGTTTCAGGTGCGCTCGGTGCGGGCTCACGAATACCGTAAACGGCTGCCAGCAGTGCCTCTTCGCTCGAAACCGCGTGAAAGGTGAGTGGGCGAAGAGCAGGTACCACGCGCGGGTAACATACTGTACCTCCCCGTTGCCGAATGGCCGCCGCCAGGGCCGACGTAGGCACCTCGAAGGCCTGCGCCGCATATAAACCAACCACCTGGGCCGTTTGAAAAAACGAAAGGGACAGGAGGCGCTTTTGAGCCTCCCGTCCCTTCGCCACGACTTCTTCGGAACTCAAAGCCCGACGCCGTGCCTCAAGCATTCGCCGAGCCTCAGCTTTGGTCCGAAACAAAAAGTCCCCCGCCATGGGCCGTGTGGTCAACGTCCATTGAACCCTGTGTGATTCAGGTGGGACTCTAAATGGCGACCTTTCGGCTTCCCTCTCGAAGGAGGGCTTGCACCCTGACCGCCGTAAGACTCCCTTAATGAACGTATCGGTTCGAATTTTCGCTGCCCATCACGCACCCCGCAGGGGACAGCCCTTCAAAAAGCTCCTTTCCTCTCCCGCAAGAATATGAACACCGCATGCGATTGCGCAATATGTGAACTGCACTTCATGGGCACTTTCGCTAAGTTCGGTAATCTCTTGGTTGGTAAATCGCATATCAAAACAGCGGGTTTATGTGTGCTGTTGGCGGCAAGCGCGCGGGCGGCAGAACCTGCGATGTCGGGGCCCTATAAGCTGGGAGAGCTCGGTATCGTCGAGCTGTCAACCAGTGACGGGCGCGTCGCCGGCAAAGTGCGTGGGGGTGGGGCTTGCAACTTCGCGTCTGAGCTCCAAGTTCTGACTGGCGCGATGGAAGGCAATGTCTTCGTCGGCTCGCTGTTGGTTTGCCAAGAAGGCCCCGGCTGCGAGAAAGAAAAGACGTACCCCTTTTTAGCCCTGGTGACGCAAGACGCGCTCAACGGCGAAGTGAAGCTCGACACCGGTTGTCGTTCGCCCGGGTTAGACGGCAAACGGCTCAAGGGTGTTTCGGCGTCACGCGATGATCTGCAGCATTTAGAACGCGAAGTCGGCTTGAGCGCGGCGCAACTGGTGCAAAAAAACAGCGCCAACAAACAGAAGCTGCAAGACGAAGCGAAGCGATTGTTCGCCGATGCCTATCGCACGATGCAAGAAGGCAATTTGGCGAAAGCGGCGACGCTGGCGCAAGCGAGCCTGGCGCGAGACAGCAGCGTGCATAAAGTGTGGTCGATGTTGGGTGTGTTGCACATCAACTTGAAAAACCCGAGCGCGGCGGCGGCTGACTTCGAAGAAGCGCTCAAGGCGGCGCGTGCCAGCAAGGCCAATGATCTCGAGCTGCAAGACATTTATTACAACCTGGCGTGTGCGCGAACGAAGCTGCAGCAAAAGCGCGAGGCGATTGAAGCATTGAAAGTGGCCTTCAGTTACCCCGGCGCCACCACGCTGGCTGATCGCGCCCGGCAAGACCCTGACGTCAACGAGCTGCGCGAAGACCCCGAGTTCAAAAAGTTGCTTGCCGAAGCGTCAAACCGCCCCGACAAAAGCCGTAAAACCAAATGATGCCCGCCCGGCTCGGCAACTACGAGCTGATCGGCTTGTTGGGCAAAGGCGGCATGGCCGAAGTCTATCGGGGCCGTGCGAGAAAAGGTGTGCACGCCGGGCAAGAATTTGCGTTGAAGCGGCTATTGCCCGAGCTCGAGAAAGACCCTGAAGCGCTGACGCGGTTCGGCAGCGAGGCTGACTTGAGCCGCTTTTTGGAGCACCCCAACATCGTACGGGTGCATGAAGTGGGCTTAGATGGCGACGCCTATTACATGGTGATGGAGCTCGTCGAAGGCCGCGACGTGGGGCAGGTGATTCGCCGCTGTCGTAAGAAAAACGTGCCGTGGCCAATCGATTTCGCGGTGTATCTGACCCAGACGTTGCTCGAAGCGCTGTCTTACGCGCACTCGCTTCGTGGGCCCACTGGCAAGCCGCTCGGTATCGTGCATTGCGACATTGGCCCTTCGAACTTTTTTGTCTCGCGTACTGGCGAGCTGAAGCTCGGCGATTTCGGCGTGGCCCGCCTGTTGATGGACGGTGGCGCAAAAGAGCTGATGGGCAAACCTTATTACCTGTCGCCTGAAGCATTGGAGGGGCACATTTCACCCGCGGTCGATCTGTGGGCGGCGACGGTGATGTTCTACGAGTTGCTCACTTTGCAGCGGCCGTTCACCGGCAATTTTCCCGACGACGTCTTCGAGAAGATTCGCCGGCAGCAGTACACGCCGGTGCGTGAAGTACGGCCCGACATTTCGCCTGAGCTCGAGTTGGTGCTGGAGCGCGCGTTCGCTCCCACGCCTGAAGAACGTTTCGCCAGTGCGCGGGAGTACGCCGACGCGCTCACCGGGCTCTACGATGAACGCGTAGGTACGCCACTGGCGATTTCGTCCGTGGTGCGCGGGCTGTTCGCCGAGCCCACCTGACGGGTGCTTGTAGGTACGGGTGGCGCTGACTTCACCAGGCAAAACGTCGCGCCGTGCGGGTCGGCAACGGTAAGCATGCGGCCCCACGGAGTATCGAAGGGGGGGCTAATCACCTTTCCTCCGAGCGAGGTGACTTTTTGGCCCGCGGCATCGGCGTCGCCCACTTCAAAATATGTGTTCCACCGGGGCGGCTCACCTGGGGGAACAGACGATGTCATTTCCATCACCCCGCATACCGTCTTCGGGCCCTTGTGCAGTGTCCAGTACTCAAGGCTCGAGTCATCGAGCTTCTTCGTTTCAAGCCCGAAGACGCGCGCGTAGAAGTCACGCGCTCGCTGCACGTCGCGGGTGTACACCTCATGCCAAACCATGCTGCCGGGCTCTTCAATCGTTTCAGCACCTTGGTGCTGCTTGCCCTGCCAGATACCGAAGAACGCACCCGTGGGGTCTTGAAAATAGCCCATGCGGCCTTGCTCTCGAATGTCCATCAAAGGCATCGCCGAAGTGCCTTGGTATTCGAGCACTTTCTGGGCGGTGACGTCGGCGTCATCGGTCGCGAAGTACAGGGTCCAGTTGAGGGGCATGGGCGAGTTCGGCATGGGCGAAGCCATGCCCGCCACCCGCCGGCCATCGAGCTGCGCGGTGGTGTAGTCAGAAAGCTCGGCGTCGCCTCTGGCGTAGGTCCACCCGAAAAGGCCGCTGTAGAATTTCTTTGCTTCTTCGAGATTCGGCGTCGACAGGTCTACCCATGACACGGTGCCTGCAATCGCTCTGTTTTGTCGAGTCATGGGTGCCTCCGGGGCCCAAGCGGTGCTGCTTGAGCGTTAATTAACCCCGCAGGCGCGTGGTGCCCGGGTTTTCGACGGCAGGAGGCAAAGCCGCCACGTGCTTCACAATCGCCGCGACCGCGGTGTCGATTTCTGCCTGGGTGGTGCTGTGGCCGAATGAAAACCGCAGCGTCGATTGCGCCTCGGCCGACGAGAGCCCCATTGCCGTGAGCACATGTGAAGGGGTGAGCGAGCCCGACGCGCACGCCGCGCCCGAGGAGGCACAAATGCCGTCGAGGTCGAGCGCGATCAGCAGTGCTTCTCCGTCAGTGTTCGGCACGCGAAAGTTGCTGGTGTTAGGTAACCGCGGCACGCCGTGGCCGTGAATAATCACGCTCGGCAATTCTCGGCGCAACGACACTTCGAATTGATCGCGCAGGCCCTGCAGCCGAGCACTTTCACGTTCACGCCGCTGCAGGCTCAAGTCGAGCGCCAGCGCCAACGCTTCGAGCAGCACCACGTTGGGCGTGCCGCCGCGACGGCCTTTCTCTTGGTGCCCGGGAATCAGCGCCGCCAAATCGACATTCGGGCGGGCGATCAACAAACCCGTGCCGGCAGGGGCCCCCAGCTTGTGGCCGGCGATCGAGATCAAGTCAGCCGGTACGTCGCGCAGTGTTTCCGTCACCTTGCCGTAGGCCTGCACTGCGTCGGTGTGAAAGACGATGCCGCGCTGCTGACACGCCCGGGCCAGCTCAGCGACGGGTTGCAGCACCCCAGTCTCGTTGTTGGCCCACATCACCGAGCAAAGCGCTGTGTTCGGTGTGAGCTGCGTGAGCACTCTTTCGAGCGGTACGCGCCCGTCGCCGCCGGGGGCGACACGAATCACCTCGGCGCCTTGGTTTTCGAGCAGGGCAAGAGCTCCCAGCACAGAGGGGTGCTCGAGGGTGGTCGAAACGATGCGCTTCTTCGTCACCTCGGCCCGTGCGCGCCAGGCCCCGCTGAGCGCCAGTGCCGCCGATTCAGAACCAGACGCGGTAAAAATCACTTCACGCGGCTCGCAGCCGATCAGCCGGGCTATGGTTTCGCGCGCTTGGGTGAGCCGCGCCCGCCACGCGCGCCCGGCCTTGTGCACGCTCGAAGGGTTGCCTGGCTCGGTCGACCACGCTTGTGAAAGAAAGCCCGCAACTTCAGGCCACAGCGGAGTGCCCGCGTTGTGATCTAAGTAGATCACGACATGTCGCTGAGGTTGAGCAATGCCGTGCCTCGCTCGCCTTCAACCCCGAACGCCTGCTTGAAGCGTTTGACGACTTCACGTTTGAGCGCCGCGCGTGCCGGGCCCGCGCCAGGGTAGGGCAACCGCGCCCCGGCCATGCTGCCGTGACCGCCCGCTGAACCTCCCAAGCCTTCGCACACGTCACGCACCAGCCGGCCCGCGTTCATGCGCCGGTCGCTCACCCTGAGCGACAAGTAGAGCTGGTTTTTGTAGCCCCCATACGCCAGTGACCATTTCACGACGTCGATGAAGCTCATGCGCTCGGCGACTTCTGCCACCATGTCGGGCGTGTATACCTGGCCCAAGTCAGTCATCACTGCCGTGGAGTACACCTTCGCCCGCTCAATCGCCGCGTGGTAGAGCTGAAAATAGCGCACCGGCAGTTCAGGGTGCTCAATTTGCGCCAGTTGCGCGCGATCAATGCGTGGAAAAAGCCAGGTGTAACAGCGTACGTCGGGCTCGCGTGTTTCACGCTCCAAGTCGCGCGTGTCAGCCTTGATGCCGTAATAAAGCGCGGTGGCGAGCTCGGGGCTTGGTTCTACCCGGGCCGCGCGCAGATATTCGGTCAGCAGGGTTGAGGTCGCACCGTAGTGGCCGCCGACGTCGAGAAAGGCCACGGGCGGGGCGCCTTCGCGCGGAGGGTGGTGATCAATCACGATATCGGCCTTCAGGTAGTCAGGCAGGGCGTGATTACCGACCGTTTCTTGCGTGTCGACCAGGGCGAAGACGTCGTAATCGTCGAACTGCACATCAGCGATGGGAAAAACCGGCAGCTTCAGCACCCGCACGAAGGCCAGGTTTTCAGCGCGGCCGATGATACCGCCGTAGCCGATGTGGCACTGCAACCGGGCGCGGCGCTCGAGAATCCACGCTAGGGCGACGGCCGACGCCAACGAGTCGGGGTCTGGGTTGTCGTGGGTGAGAATGAGCGCGCGCTTGCGCCCACGCACCATTTTGATCAGCCGTTCGACCTTCGCTTTGGGCGATAGGTGCGCCACCGAAGGCGGCTGGTTGTTTTCGTCACTCACAATGTCGCTCTTTGACGGTGAACGGTTAACCCGCCGCGGCCCGCGCTCGGCGTGCCAGCTCAGCAAAGTGTTTGAGGCCGTTGTCGAGGCTGTTTTCCATCGCGTCCATGAACAAGTTGCGGAACGACGACTCTGAGCCGCGAAACGACTCGTAGTATTTCTGGCGCTCTACCGAGTGCACGATGACGGGGAGCAAGTTGTGTCGCAGCAAGATCATGTTCGAGATCATGCGGCCGACTTTCCCCGAGTGGTCGGTGAAGGGAAACACCTTGATGATGCCGTACTGCATGCGGGCCGCCTGATCGATAGGGTGCATCTCGCGAAAGTCGGCCAGGGTGGTGCCATCGAGCAGCTTCTCGAGCTTGGCGGCGATGTCTTTGGGCTGCGCGATCTCGTGAAAATACGTACGGTGCAAAGGCATGTCTTTGCGAAAACCCGCGCGCTCTTTCTCTTTCGCCAACTCTTTTTCGGTGCGCTCGCGACGCTCAACCGCCGCGCGGGCCGCTTGTGCTTCGGCCGTGTTGCCCGAGAGCAAGTCGTGAATGCGCCGCACCAAAGCCATGTTCAACGTGAGGTGCTTTTTGCCGTGTAACTTCGCCTCTTCGCGAATGAACTCGACGCACGCTTTGTGGTTGCGAATCTCGAGAACGATTGGCATCAACGACGCTTCGGCCGCGACCGCACCAGGGCGAAGCGCCGCCATGAGCTCTTGCGGTGTATAGACCACGCCTTCGAGCGCGTTGTCGTGGTACACCCAAGACATCTCGAAACGCTCCAAGAAGTCCAACACCTCGGGCTTTTTGGTGCTCAATGTCTCTTTGAGCTTGGCGTTCTTCTCTTCGATCTCTTGGTAGCGTTCCTTCACGGGCCGGTGACTCTATAAGATTTCCAGTGATCAGCGCTACCACGAATGCCTTAAATGGCCGTAATGTCTGAGAAAAATTGAGCCTGTTTAACCCAGCCCACGCTCTTCAAGGTCGTCTTCGTCGAGCCCGAGCAAGTGGCCGACTTCATGGGCCACGGTAATGGCGATTTGCTCAATCAATTCAGCGCGGGTCTTGGCCGCCCGCTCTAAATTGCGTTGGAAAAGCACGATTGACGCCGGAGCGTGATCACTGCTCGAGCTGATGCTGCGCGCGCCCACGGGCACACCGCGAAAAAAGCCGAGCACCGTGGGGCTGAGGTCGCCGTCTTGTAAGTCATCGTCAGAGGGAAAGGGCTCGGCGCAGATCACCACTTTGTCCAAGTGCTGGGAGGCCATTTCTGGCAAGTCGGCGATCGCGTCGTTGATCACCGCGTCGAACTCTTGCTCGTCAATTCGCACCGCGAGCGGAAAGTCGGCGGGGGCCAAAGTCGCTGCGCGGGCAAAGCAACGCTGCGCAGCTGGCTCATCACCACGCCGTTCGGCCAGCAGCCCCAACGCAAAATGCACCCACGCTTCTTGTGGAGCGTCGCGCTCGAGCTGTTCAAGCACTTGGGCGGCAGCGGGAAAGCGCGCCAATTCGAAAAGCGCCATCGCCTGCTCGATGCGTGCGGGAACAGCCGCGGGCACCAGCGCCAACGCCCGGTCAGCTGCAGTCAACGCGTCGGCGAACGCTCCCAACTGGTTGAAGGCCACTGCCTGCAGCGTCAAGGCGTCAGCCTTTTCTGTTTGCGAGGCCCCATGGGCAATGGTCTCGAGCCAGTCGAGCGCGGCGTGCAGCCCTTCTTCGTCGAGGGGTTGGTGAAGCGCCTCGTCGACAGTATCGAGCGCGCGGCCCCGGTCGCCCGCCACGAGGGCGGCTTCGGCCTCTTCCCACAGTTGATTAGCGATCATCGAAAGGGCACACAAGCCTTAAACCATTCCGAGTGCAACGCTGCACTTCCGTGCTACACAGTGGGCCCCGTGGCCCAGATTCTCATCGTCGATGACGACCCTGCGCAGCGCATGCTGCTCCACACGTTTTTGAAACGGCGTGGCTATTTGGTTGAGACTGCCTCGGGCCCGCCAGAGGCCATGCACATTTTAGAAGGCAAGACCTTCGACTTAATCATCACCGACCTGATGATGCCGTATGTCGATGGCATTACCTTCGTAGAGCAGCTGCGAGCCGACCCGCGTTACAAGAGTGTGCCGATCATTCTGGTGACGGCGTACGCCACCGACGAAATCGTCGACAAAGGCATGCGCAAGGGTGTTTCGCTGACGCTGACCAAGCCCGTCGACCTCGACAAATTGCAGGCCTTGGTCGGTTTCGCGACGCATTGATCAACGTGCGCGGTTGACAATTGGCTGCCGGTCCTTAAGTTGCCCCGAACTTTTAGGGAGGCAACACACATGGCAGCCAAAGAAATTCAGTTTCACCAAGTCGCCCGCGAGCAGATTTTGCGCGGGGTTCGTACCCTGGCCGACGCAGTGGCCGTTACTTTGGGGCCCAAGGGTCGCAACGTGGTGCTCGAGAAAGCTTTCGGTTCACCCACGGTCACCAAAGACGGCGTTACCGTCGCCAAAGAGATCGATCTCCACAATAAATTCGAGAACATGGGCGCGCAGATGGTGAAGGAAGTGGCGAGCCAAACCTCTGACAAGGCGGGCGACGGCACCACCACCGCCACCGTGCTCGCCCGTGCGATTTACGAAGAGGGCCTGAAGCTGGTGGCCGCAGGTCACAACCCGATGGACCTGAAGCGAGGCATTGATCAGGCGGTGCAAACCGTCGTCGGCGAGCTGAAGAAGATCTCCAAACCGGTGAAGGGTAAGAACGAGATCGCCCAGGTGGGCATCATTTCGGCCAATGGCGACGAGACGATTGGCACCATCATCGCCGAGGCAATGGAGAAGGTCGGCAAAGAAGGCGTGATCACCGTCGAAGAGGCGAAGGGTCTCGAAACCACCCTCGACGTGGTGGAAGGCATGCAATTCGACCGCGGCTACATTTCGCCGTACTTCGTGACCAACACCGAGCGCATGCTCACCGAGCTGAACGATCCCTACATTTTGATCAGCGAGAAGAAGGTGGCGGTAATGGCCGACCTGATACCTCTGCTTGAGCAAGTGGCGCGTTCGGGTAAGCCATTGCTGATTGTCGCTGAAGAAGTCGAAGGTGAAGCGCTCGCCACCTTGGTGGTGAACAAGATTCGTGGCGTGCTCAACGTGGCCGCGGTGAAGGCCCCTGGTTTTGGCGATCGCCGCAAAGAAATGCTGCAAGACATTGCGGTGCTCACCGGTGGCCAGGTGGTGACCGAAGAGCTCGGCACTCGCTTCGAAACGTTGACCTTGGAGCAATTGGGCCGGGCCAAGCGCATTCAGATCGACAAAGACAACACCACCATCATCGACGGCGCCGGCAAGAAGGAGCAGATCGACGGGCGCATCAAGCAGCTGCGCGGGCAAATTGCAGAGGTCACCAGCGACTACGATCGCGAGAAGCTGCAAGAGCGGCTCGCCAAGTTGGTGGGCGGTGTGGCGGTGATCAATGTCGGCGCCGCGACCGAAACCGAGATGAAAGAGAAGAAGGCCCGGGTCGAAGACGCAATGCATGCGACGCGCGCCGCGGTCGAAGAAGGCATCGTACCTGGAGGTGGCGTGGCGTACCTTCGCGCCTTGCCCGCGCTCGCGGCACTCAAGCTGCAAGGCGAGCAAGCGTTCGGTGTCGAGATCATTCGCAAAGCGATTGCCGAGCCATTGCGCAAAATTGCCAGCAACGCGGGTTGTGAAGGCGCGGTGGTGATCAACAAAGTGATGGAAGGCCAAGGCGCATTTGGCTTCAACGCGCGCACCGAAAAGTACGAAGACCTCGAGAAGGCCGGTGTCATTGACCCCACCAAGGTCAGCCGTTTCGCGCTGCAGAACGCGGCTTCGGTGGCGTCACTGCTGCTCACCACTGAAGCGGTGGTGGCCGACAAGCCGAAGAAGAAGGGCAAAGGCGCCGCAGGTGGTGGCGGCATGCCCGACTACGGCGGCGACGACATGGACATGTAGCTCTCATTGTCGAAAGGGGCTTGAGAGGCTTTCGTTCGGTTGAAACCTAAAATGAGGTGTGTGCCAAACGGCGAAAAGTTTTGCACGCTTGGCGCACACTTCAGCCCCTTGAGCCTTTGCACTTTAGAGTTTCAGCAGCGACTTCAGCTCTTGCGCAAAAGCCCGCGTATCGGGAATTTGCTTGGTACGGCAAGCCACCGCGCCTGCGCGCAACGCTTCAATCATCGTTTCGAGCGAGAGTTGCTCCGTGAGCACGAGCAAAGGTGCGTTGGGAGCAAACTTGCGCGCCATCGCCATCGCCGCGCTGCCTGAACGGGGCGTGAAGTCCCAACTCAACACCACCGCGCGAGGGGGAGCATCGCCACCCGCCACCGCTTCGCTCATCACTTTGTACGGCACCTGCAGCTCTTCTAACGCGTCGCCGATACGCCGTGCGACGTGCGGGTTGTCTTCATAAATGTCGACCCGGTTTTCGGGCTGTACGGGTTTTGGCTTTTCAACGGTCGCCACCGCGGCGAGTACTTTGGTGCGCACTTCACGAATGTCGTCGAACGGCTTCAACAGGTAGTCGACCAAGCCCAGCTCCAAACTTTCTTGCGCGGTAATCAGCGAAGGGTAGCCGGTCATCAGAATGACTTTTTGAAGCGGGTTGGTCGCTTTGGCCAGGCGGGCGATTTCCAACCCCGACATGTCGGGCAGGTTCTTGTCGAGCAACAACACGTCGAACCGCCCACTCTTTAGCCATGACAAGGCGGTCTCGGCTGCGGCCACGGCGACCACGTCGACATCGCGCGAAAGAAACTCTTCTAAGAAGGTACGAATGACCGGTTCGTCGTCGACCACCAACACTTTGGGCCGGGTGAGGCCTTTGGCCGCACCTTGTGAAAAACGCAGTCGAAATACGGTTGAGGGTGGGGTGGCTCCCGACACCGCAGAGGGTTCGGCCAAGTCGATCTCGGCGTCGTGCTCCGCTGCGATTCGGCGACAAACCGCCAGGCCGAGGCCGCTGCCGCCGTTGGCGACTTTGCTCGACACATAGGGCTCGAAAATCTTTTGGCGCAGCTCAAGGGGAATACCCGGCCCCCAGTCAGCGACCAAGAGGCACGGGTACCCTTCGTCGCGCGTCACCACCACCCGGGTGCGGGCCCGTTGAGACCCCGCGGCATCGCGCGCGTTGTTGAGCAAGTTGAGCACCAGTTGTTCGAGCAAACGGCCGCTGCCCATCACTTCACCTTCATGGGCGACCTCGATCGCCGGCGCGTAACCGCCGCTCTTGTCGGTATGGGTGAACGCGGCCACCGCGGCTTCAACCACCTGCGACAGCGTCACCGGCTTGCGCTCGGTTGGGCGCTGCTGCGTCAAGCGTTGGTAATCGCCGAGAATGTGCTCCATGCGCTCGACGAGCGAGAGCATGGTGGTCAATGGCAGCGCGCGCGCGGGGTCATCGCGCAGAAGCTGCAAATACCCTTTGAGCCCCAACAAGGGTTGCCGAACCTCGTGGAGGACTTCAGCGGCCAGCTGTTCCTTCGAGGTCACCGCCATGGCGAGGCCTTGGAGCATCGGGTTGCACTCGACAAAAGGCAAACCTTTCTCAAACTGGCGAATCTTGTGAATCTCGATATAGGTCGCGCCGCGTTCACTAAAAGGCAGTGCCAAGGCCGTTCACACCAGGAGAGCAATGACGATGTCAATTTCGAAACTGACGTTGGGCTTGATCGTAGCGGGGGGCTTGTTCGGCTGCGGGCCGAACGCCGATTTGGTTTGTGATGCTTCACCTACCGCGGTCACCACCGAGAAGGTTTACAACGACGTGATCAAATTGCAGTGCCTGTCGTGCCACGGGCTTCCCGGTACGGCCGACGCACGCAAAGCGGGCGACTACCAAAGCCTGCAAGTTTTCACGAGCTCCGTGGTCGGCGCTGCTTCGCCCGGCTATGCGCCCTTGAAAATGGTCGACACCGACAAGAAGCTCGACAACAGCACCGTGTGGTTGAAGTTGCTCGGCGACAACACCACTGGGGCCGGCGGCAAGAAGACGGGGCCGCGCATGCCCGAAGGCGGCATGCTCAACGCCACCCAGTTGAAGCTGGTCAAAGACTGGATCTGCAGCGGCGCGAAGTAGTTCGCCGTTTCGTGGGGCCGCCCTCAACGCTTGGGGCGGCTCAGTTCTAAGCGGGCGCGCCGGGCGTCGGGCGTGCCGGTGGGAAATTCTAAAAACTCACACATCTCGAAGAGGCGGCTGTAAATGCGGTCGCCGACGCGCTCGCTGAGCAGGCGCGACTCCTTGCCGGCTTCTACCAAATCACCCGTGGCCCAATGCCGCCCTTGGGGAGCACGTGATTTTTCTTCGGGTGCTTTGATTGAATAGTTGGTGGCAAACAGCGTTACCCGACCGGCGTTGTAGCGGCGGGCGATCAGCTCATCGAGCGTTTCCATCTCGAAGGGGCTGCCGCGGCCTTTGCCCAACTCGTCGATCGCCAGCAGGGGCACGCGGCTCAACGGGCCCACGATTTCCGCTCCGCTCTTGCCTTCAGCGAAGCCTTTGCGAATGGTGCTGAAGAGCAGCGACATCTCGACGTACGCCGCTTGAGCGCCCATTTCGAGGGTGGCGTGGCGCAGGGCGGCGCAGAGCAGGTGTGTTTTACCGGTGCCGACAGGCCCGCTGAGCAAGAAACCGCGGGCGTTGGGCCAGCGAAAGGCGAAATCTTTGGCGAGCGACTTGGCGCGATCTTGCTCGGGGTGCGCGGGGCGATAGGTCTCGAACGTGGCGTTGGCGAGCACCCCAGGTATCGACGCGGCGTTGAACAGCGCCAGCCGCGAGTTGGCTTTGGCCCGTGCGCATGGAGCGACGACCGAATATTGGCGGCCCTGTTCTTCAACCGTGGTGGGCAACAGGCCGGTGCCTCCGCAGGTACGGCACGCTTCAACGGGTTCAGCCAACTTGGCGAACGCGCAGTCTCCGTTGCGTTCGATGGCGACAGCGCCGCTATTACACGTAGAGACGTCGGCCATGAGAGCTCCCAAATCGGTTTCGCGAAGCCTTTACCAGAAGGAGGGAAAGTTGCACTGTCGCCGCAGCAGCGCGGCGCGGTGAAACCGGCGCGACTCAAGGCGCGCTTTGGGCGACATGCTTTTGGCATGTGGCATTAGCCGGGCGGCCTCTTTGAGCAACGTCAGGCGATCAAAATGGGGGAGCAACCGAATCGCGTGTGCGACGGCGAGCTCTTCTTGACGTTGGGCGCGGTCTAAGTCGTCTGGGGTCGAGAGCTGCTTCACCCACGCCGTCAATCGCTCGCCGCTTACCCCCAGCTCGCGGGCAAATTTGCGTACCGCTGTTTTGAGCTTTTTATGGCGGGTAAGGTGCAACGGCTCAGTTGATGGCTCAGCTTTTTTGGGAGCGGGTCGCCCCACCGATTGACGCAGAAATTTATGCATTTCGGCTTCGACCAGCTTCTTGCATGCCGCCAGCGAGCGAATGCGTTCGTCGTCGACGGCGCGGTCCCACAGGGCGGCTTCTGCTGCTTTGCGAATGCCGCGGGCGATGACTTCGAAGGGCACCTGCGCCTGGGCCCAGCGGGCGAGCAGTTCTTCATCGAGCGCTGAGAGCGAGAGCCCCCGGCCGCGGTAAGCGAGAAAACAGTCTTGCACTTGCTCTTCGAGGCTGGCGTTGTCGGGCAGATAGCTCATAAAGAGGCGGCGGCGCGGTAAACCTTATTGTGCAGGGCTGACGCAAGCTCCTTGACAGCCCGAGGTCGAGCTGGGAAAAGCACGCGGCTTTTGAGGCGTTTAAGGGTCCTTAGCTCAGCGGTAGAGCACTACCTTGACACGGTAGGGGTCAGTGGTTCGA
>JAIBBR010000043.1 GCA_019694575.1 Myxococcaceae bacterium | reverse complement strand
AGAACGACCGACGAACGCGACTCCGCGCTGCGCGCCACCTTTACTCGTTTTCAGCGCTCCCCTCGCCTCATCGCCAATCATGTCGCCCGCTTTCAATGATCCACAATCACCGAGAAGCTGTTTAGATTGCCAAAGCCCGACAGCCGCTCATTCGCCGAATCGCCGTACGACGATGAGCTGCTTAAGCTTGGTGACCGATTCGCGCGGGAGGCTCTGACAAGAACCTTGATTCCGATGCCGACGACGGCCAGCACCGAGAGCAGCGTGACCTTAGCTCCGTTTTCCATAGTGCTTACCTATTGGGGGGAGCTGTGAATTCCGTCAAGGCATGTTGGGTGCGCAGGTAAGAATCAGTGTCTCTCGCTGGCTAAAGGAAAAACAAACTGAAAAGCCGGGCGCTGCAACAGTGAGAGCTGGTGCAGGTAGACGGAAAGCACCCCTGAAGAAGCCGCATCGAGAGGCGGTAGGCGAGGGTGAAGTGAAGCCCTGGGCGCAGTAGTGTCCAGACAGTCGAAGTCGTTTGCTTTCTGGGTAACCCGTCAGACAGCGAGGCTTCGCTGTGGCGGCGCGGTGGCGGGGGCAGTCGTCGCGAAGGCACGGTAATGCCCAACGCGGCGAGCCGGTGCACGGCGGTGTCGGCGTGGAGTGAAAAGCCGTAGGCATCGGCCATTGTGCTCGCGATGCTCTTCTCGGAGGCAACCAGCTGTACGAGCTCGTGGGTCGCCAGCTCTGCATTAAAAGCCGCTACTTCTCGTTGGTGGGTATCACCACCGAATACTCGCCGCGCGCATTGGCCACTGTTTCACTCAACAACAGGGCGCTCTCTTTGCCATTGAGTTTGGCAACACGAAAGAAACGCAACACCGCGTTCGGAGCCACCGTCGCGGCCGCTCCTGGGCTCTGCTTGGCGGTAATCACCCCGCGCACGACGCGCCCGCGCGAAAGCACGAACTCTTTCAGGTCGAGCGTCTTGCTGGTCAGCCCGCCGTCAGTCGGCGCTTCGCGTTTCACCGTGATCAACCGGCTCATGCGCGGCAAGTCGGCTCCGGGAAGAAACTCGAGCTCATAGTCGCCTGGGTCGAGCGCCAACGTGAACCGGCCGAGCGGGTCGGTACTCGACGTAATCGACGTCGGTGCCTGGTTATTGCTCTTCTGGTAGGCCATGACCTTCACCGCGCTCGCAGGCTCACGGGTGGGTCGCAAAAGAGTGCCAATCACCAGCACTTTGTCGGGGCAATTGAGACGGCTGGGCGTGAGCATGGGCTGGTTGGCCATATTCGACGTGGCGCGAACGGGCAGTGTCCACAAACCTGACGGGCTGTCTCCAGGCGGAATCGCGGTGGCCGTGTAGCTCTGGTTCGGCCCATTGGGCAGCAGGTTGACGCTGAACTGGCCGTTGCTGTCAGTCATCACCGGCGTGGCGCGAAACTGGCCGCCACCCATCACCGTGCCTTCGAGTTTGACCATCGCACCCACAATGGGGGCACCGTTGCTGCTCACCACGTTGCCCGTCACGCCCAGCAGCGGGTCGCCGAAATCACCCAGCTCTAATATGGGGTTCGCCGGGTAGGGCTTGAGTAAGGTGAAGGTCTTCTCGGGCACCATCACCGTCGGCGAAGGTTCGCGAGGGGTGGCCACCAATGACAACGAGTCGAGCGCATTGGCCGCGGGGTCAACGCCCATCACGAAATCGCCCCGGCTGCCACTGAAGCCCGAAGACACCGGCACGCGCTGCGACAGCGGCAACCCCGTCGCGGCGTCGAAGGCTTGAATGTCCATCGCGGTTTGGGTGATCGCCACTTCGTCACCCCCGGGGCTGCCCAGCTGTCGGTTTTTGATCAACCGCCCCCCGATGATCAGCAACTCTTCGAGCGCGGGGAATGAAAAGTTCAGCGCGTTGGCGGTGTCGGCGTTCACCACCACCTGCCGCGCGATCGCGGGGGGTATCGACTTGTCGGCCGGGTAGACCGAGACCGTATAGCGGCCGGTGCCCAGGTACAGCGCGTAGGCACCGCGCTCCGGCTGAGCAATGCTGACTTCATAGTTACGAGCCACCCCGGGAATCAGCGCACTCACCCCTTGGGCTCGCACCACCACCGGCAACTGATAAAGCTGCTCTGCGACACCGTTGGGGCTCGACACGCGCTGCACCATTTCGCCCGTCAACACCACGGGAGGAAAAGCCTCGATGTTGACACTGGCCGCGTTCATCGGCGCCGGCACGGGAAAGTCTTGGGCGTAGTGCCCAATGCCGTTGTTCACGGTGACTTCGACCACGATGTTTTTAAAAGGGTCTCCGCAGCCATCGGGGAAACACACCTGGCCATCGGCGCACTCGGCGTCAGAGGAACACAGCTGAACTTGGGGTGCGTTGGAGGTAAGGCCGCAACCGCCCAGGAGCGCAACCCACCACAGCGCGCTGGCAAGAAGGCATCTCATGGCGAAGCACAAGCGGTGTCGGTGGGAGTGACGAACCAGGTGTAGCTGTCGAGATAATACTGGTCTTGGTTACCCAATTCGTCTCGGTCGGGCACCACCAGCGTCAGCCCATCGCCGCTGAAAATGCCGTCGGTCGCTACGACTTCAACCTGCACCGGCTTGTTAAGCTTTTGCAGCAACAGCACCTTGAGCTCCGGCAAGCTGATCGGCTGCACCGGTTCGTCGCGAATGGTTTTTTCTGACTGCGAGGTCGCAATGCGCCGGCCAAACTGCATCGACGACACAGGGTAAAGCAAGCCGGGGTCGACGTACCATTGGCTGGTTATCGGGTCGCCGGTGTCGGGGTCTTCGACGTTGATCTTGAACTCTGGCATCACGCAGCCAGAGCCCAACTTGAGCTCGCTCAGCACCTGGGGCGGCGTGGCGGTGTTCTTGAGCAGCCGCAGCGGCGAATTTCGCTGGGGAGGAATGGGAGGCAAGTCGACGTCCTGTGGCCATAGGCAGCCGGTGCCGGCCGTGGCTGCCCACAGCAGAAGAAGCAATCGACCTGCCAACTGTGCTCGGGGAGTCTTCATCGGCACTTAAGTCGCTTGGAGCAACCTTACACCTCGTCGGAGTCTGTCTCTGGCGCCAGAGGCTGACCTTGCCGCTCAGCTTCGAGGCGCTCCAAATGGCGAAAAACCGTGCGGGGGTCGACGCCCAAGTCTTTTGCCGTTTTGGTTCGGTTACCGTTGTTTCGTTCCAACACTTCGTTGATGTACCGCTTTTGAAACTCCTTTTGTGCCTGCACCAGCGGCAAAATGGGGTCTAGGTTTTCAGGCCGCAGGTCCAAGTCTTCAGGGCCGAGCAGAGGCTTGTCGGCAAGCACCACGGCTTTTTTGAGCCGGTTCTCGAGCTCTCGAATGTTGCCGGGCCAGTGGTACTTCTTCATCGAAACGGTGGCCGCGGGAGTAAAACCTTTGGCCTTGGCGTTGAATTCCTTGGCTGATTTGGCGAGAAAAAACTTGGCCAATACCACCAAGTCGTCACCGCGCTCGCGCAGAGGCGGCAGTTTCAGGGTGACAACGTTGATGCGAAAAAAAAGGTCTTCTCGAAACGTACCTTTTTTCACCTCTTCATCGAGCACCCGGTTCGACGCCGCGAGTACCCGAATGTCGACCGCTTCACCGCGGTTTTCGCCCACCTTGTAGACGACCTTCTCTTGCAGTGCGCGCAGCAGCTTGACCTGCAACGGGAGCGGCATTTCTCCAATTTCGTCGAGAAACAGCGTGCCGCCGATCGCTGCCTGAAACTTGCCTTGCTTGGTGGCCACCGCACCGGTGAACGCGCCCTTGGCGTGACCAAACAGCTCGCTCTCGAGCAAATTTTCGGGAATGGCGCCGCAATTGATGGTGATGAACGGGCCTTTGCTGCGCGGGCTGCGGCGGTGAATTTCACGGGCGATCAGCTCTTTGCCGGTGCCGGTTTCGCCGGCAATCAACACCGAAATGTCGGTGGGCGCGATTTTGTCGATGCGCTTGTAAACTTCTTTCATGCTCTCGCAGGCGCCGACGATATCGCCGTACTGTTGATCTTCGAGCCGTTTGCGCAGCTCGGTGTTGTCGAGCTTGAGATCGTTCACCAACATCGCGTTTTGCAACAGCAACGAAGCCTGCGCGGCGAAAATGGTGAGCGTGTCGAGGCTGCGCTGCTCGAAGCGGTTCACCAGGCGATCGTTGCCGACGTAGATCACACCGAACAGCTCGCCCTTGTGCATCAGCGGCGCGCACATCACCGAGAGCAGCTTCAAGTTCACCACTGACTCTGACGAGCTGAACTCGGGGTCATCGAGCGCGTCAGAAATAATCACCGGCTTTTGGGTGCGCACGACCTTGGCGACGATGGAGTCGCTGACCCGTTCGATTGCGTCTTCAATGTTCTCGCGCGAGAGATTGCGTGCCACTTTCACGCGGAGCAGGTCGCTTTCCATCAGAATCAAAAAACCTTTGTCAGCGCGGGTGAGTTCGATCACCTCGTCCATCAAGGCTTCAAGAATCTGATCGACCGCGTAGCTCTGCAACAACCGCTCACTGAAGGCGGTGAGACGGCGCAGCTGCGTCAAGTCGCGGTTGGGCCCGCCGCCCACTTCGACCGTGCCTTCGTCGGGGTTGGCCGAATCGCTCGCGCTTCGCGCCAAGGCCGGGCTCGCGGTAGGAGCCGCCGCCGCGCCGAACGTCAGCTCGCTGGCTCCGATGCGAATGGTGTCGCTCGAGTTGAGCACGTGCTCGAGACGCTTTTTGCCATTGACGGTGAATTCCACCGTGCCGCCCACCTGGTAACGGCTGCCGTCGAACATGATGTGCAACGCCGAGTCGGGTACCGCGCTGTCGTTGAGCGCGATGTCGTTGTCGGCGCTTCGGCCGATGCTGGTCAAACGCTTGAGCAGGTTCACCGTTCGGGTGCTGCCGTCGGGGTTGCGAACTGTGAGACTGGCCATGCTTTACCTCGTGCTCTCGGGGTTAAAAGTCGATCGTGACACCAGCGCCTATGCCGCCGGTGGTGGGAAAAAGAAGCAGCTGCGCCGCGGGGGCGCTGCTTTGGGTGGCGCGGCCAGTGAGACCTGGGTTTGCCAAGTCGGGAGTGGCTGCAGAGAATGAAGGCTTTTCGCGGGTGACGGTGATCACCTCGTCTTGGTGGTGCACCAGCGCGTCGACAATGCCTGCCACGCCCACCGCCAGGGCTGCGAAGCCGGCACTCCATTTCACCACGTTCCACGCTTTGGCTTCGGCCTGCCGCTCTTTGGGAATGCGCCGCACCTCAAACCCGAAGGTGCCGTCGGCAGTAAAGCGGTTGGTGAGCGTCACCGTCTGAGACTCGAACATGCTCTCGATGGCGAAAAAGGCCACGATACTGGTGATCGCCAGCGCGCCTTCAGCCGACGCGAACGCCACGCCCCAGCCGTAACGCCGCTGTTGAAATTGCCCGGCGCCGAAGGGCACGAAGTTCACCAAGAACGAGCGCTGCTCGACGGTACGCACCGTCACCTCGGTGGCCGCAACACGCAGACGGTTGAGCTCTTCTTCGGCGCGCTTTTTTTCTTCGGCCTTCTTCTTTTCGGCTTCACGCTGGGCCTCGGCCGCTTTCAAGGCCAACTGCTTGCGCACCAGGCTCAACGCGTCGCCGTTCTTTTTGCGAAGATCTTCGAAGTCTTTGATCACCGGCGGAGCCACGGCGAATGGGTCCAACACGTAGTCGGGGTTCAACTGCAGCAGCTGAAGAAAGTATTTTTCAGCCAGCGCCTTGTCACCCAGGTTCGACGCTGACAACCCGGCATACTTGGCAATTTCGACGCGCTGTTCGTCAGACAAGTTGTTGCTGCGCAGTGCTTCTTGTGCCCGCTTCAAGCACTCGGGGTAGTTGCTGGCGTTGTAGTTGGCGCGCACGGTCTCGACCTCGCGCTCGGGTAACAGCACTTCGGCGTGAACCGGCGCGCTGCAAAGCAGCGTCGCGATCACCCCTGCCATGCGCAATAAACCTGGTACCAAACCCGTTATTCTCCCAGTGTGATCAGCGCCGCTTCACCCGGCACCACGCTCTGCTCACGCCGCGTCGTCTTGCCGCCTTGAGTCACTTCAACGGTCACTTGGTGCTTCAGCGTGGCGTACCCGTCGGGCGGCATTTCGATTTTGAAGGGTGTGCGGCGGCTCTCGGCCACCGTGCGTTGCTCGGCGCCAATGCGAACCACCGCGTCGTCGGCGGGCCCACGAAAAGAAAGTGATGATGGCTTGAGTGGCGCCACCATGCGCACTGGGCCCGGCTTTTCACCGAGTTTGATGTCGAGCTCCACCGTGCGACCTGTGCTCACGCAGTACTCGCAAGACACCGTGAGCGAGTGCTTGCCGGGGCCGAGCGACAACATGTGCCGTGGGCTGGCGTCGCGGCGCGGTTGTGCGTCGACAGTGAGGTACCCGTACGGCTTCACCAGCACTTCAACGGGTACTTGCGCCGCCAGGCCGGCGTTCTTGTGAAACAGTTGGCGAGGGGCTTCAGCCGTCGGGGGCACCCAGTTTGTCGGCGCGGCGACGGTCACCGGCGTCGGAGCAGGTGGCGGCGCTGCGGGCCAGGTGTCTTTGGGCAACACGACCTGCAGGGGGTCGGCCACCAGGGGTAGCGTGAGCTCGGGCGGCGCCTTCAGCTTGGCCACCGCCGCGTAACTGGCAACCACGGCAGCAGAACACCCCAGCGCTACCGCGCCCCATTGGCGCAGCTTGGCGGTGCGGGCTTGCGTTACTTTCAGCCGGCGCATGGCGTCGAGCAGTGCCAAGGCGCGGGCGTGGTGCGCGTCGTAGGCCAGCACCAAGTTGAGCGATGAAATGGCCTTCGCTTGTCGCTTGTCGGTAAATGCTTTTTCGGCGCGATCGAAAAATGCGCCTGTGATGCGCGCTTGCAATGCCTTTCGGTAAGAGGGCGGGTCAGCGAAGAACGACGCCAGCTCTTCGTTGACCCGGCCGAGCCCGAGCTCAGCCAGATAGGCGCCTAACGCGTCGCGCAGCTTGCCGGCATTGGCGTAGCGCGCCGTGGGCTGACGCTGCAAACAGAGCGAAATGATCTCGGCCAAGTCGTCAGAGACAGTGGGGGTGACCTGCCTTGGGTCGGTGTAAATGCCCTCGAGAATGCGCCGCAGCGTGGCGGTGGTGTTCGCCGCGGTAAAGGGCAATTGCCCGGTGGCGAACAAATAGAGCATCGTGCCGAGCGAAAACACGTCGGCCTCAGCGCCGGCTTCTTCACCCTCGATGATCTCGGGAGCCATGTGCGCCGGCGAGCCCACCAGCGCGCCGGTCATGGTCATTTTTTCATCGCGGTCTAAAATTTTGGCGATGCCGAAGTCCATCAGCTTGAGCAAGCCGTCGTCGCGAACCATCACGTTTTCGGGCTTGAGATCGCGGTGAATGACGCCGGCTTCGTGGGCGTGGGTCAGCGCCGCGGCAATTTGATGCACCACCATCGCCGCCACTTCGGGAGGGCTGAGCGGCTGCTCGGTGACGAACTGCCGCAGCGTTTGCCCGCGAATATATTCGGTGACGATGTACGCCTCGGACGATTCAATGCCCGAGAAATCGAACACCTCGAGAATGTTGGGGTGGTGCAGCCGCGCCACCGCTTTGGCTTCGCGGGCCAAGCGTTTGCGCGACTCTTCTTTGCCCGAGAGGTGAGGGTGCAGCACCTTCACCGCCACTTCGCGATCGAGCGTGGTGTCGAGGCCTTTGTAGACGACGCTCATGCCGCCTTGGCCGAGCTGCTCCAAGATGCGGTAACGGCCTATGTGGCGACCCACGAGCGACATAGTGTGCGGCTTTAGTCTCCGAAGTTGACGCCCATGCTCTTGGCAAAGCGCACCGAGTCACCCGCCGGGTCGACGGTGCGCTCTTTGCGTGATTCGGCGAGCGACACCGAAGTCAGCTTGCCGTCACGCAGCGCCACCATGTGGTTCCACTGGCCGTCGCGCACCAAGTCGAGCACCCGGCAGCCGAACATCGTGGCGAGCAAGCGATCGGCCGCGGTGGGCCCGCCACCGCGCTGCAAGTGGCCCAGCACCGTGACACGAATTTCGGCTTCGATGTGATGCGCCAGTTCATCGGCGAGCACTTTGCCCGAGCCCCCCAAGCGCACCACTCCCCGGCCGGGAATGTCTTCGGCCTTTTGCAGCACCGACACCGTGCCCCCTTGGGGAAACGCTCCTTCAGAAATGGCGATGATCGAAAAGGAGCGCTTGCGCGTGCCGCGCCGTTTGATCTTCTCGACGATCGACTCGATGCGGTACGGAATTTCGGGAATTAGAATGACGTCGGCGCCACCGGCAATGCCCGAGTCGAGCGTGAGAAAGCCCGCGTGCCGCCCCATGATTTCAACCACCATGACGCGATCGTGCGATTCGGCGGTGCTGTGCAAGCGGTCAATCGCTTCGGTGCAAAACGCGCGCGCCGTGTCAAAACCAAATGTTTGATCTGTACCCGACAAGTCGTTGTCGATTGTCTTTGGGCAGCCGACCACTTTGATGCCCAGGCCGGCGAGACGGTGAGCGATTGAAAGCGTGCCGTCGCCTCCCACCGCGATCAGCCCATCGAGCTTGAGCTCTTTGAATTTTGCCAGCGCTTGCGGCGACAGATCGCGTTCGACCAGCTTGCCGTTTTCACGAACTGAATATTGAAACGGGTTTGCTTTGTTTGAGGTACCCAAGATCGTGCCGCCTTTCGGCAAGATCCCGCGTGTGTCATTGATGGTCAGTGGCCGGGCCAAGTCGGGCTCCATCAGCCCTTGGTAGCCGTTCTCGATTCCTACAAATTCATGTCCGAATTCGAGAATGCCTCGCTTAACGACGCCACGAATCAAAGGGTTGAGTCCAGGGCAGTCTCCGCCACCCGTCAAAATCCCAAGTCGCATGTCACCTCCGCCATACGGCAATAAAGTCAGAGCAGCTTCGACGGTATGACATGGGCGTCTTGGTTTGCCACTAGGTTTGTGACAGCGCCGTCAGTTATTGAGAGTGTTGCTTTTTCTCTGGAGTCTCAACCCTCTTCGTTGAAACTGGCCACGTGCGTGCGTTTCTGACTGTGGTGCTGCTGGTGGCCCCGCCGAGCGGCGACTGGCTGGGTCCCCCGCTGCGGCAAGATGGGTACACCGTGCGCCCTCCGGCGGCATTTCGAATGACCCGAATGGACCTTTACGCCGGCACGCAGGTAGGGGCGGTGAGCCCCAGCGCCGATGGAGAGCGGTTCTTGTCGGCGGCGTTGGTCGACGGTGACGGCGAAGACGCGGCGTCAATGCTGGTGGCGGTGGTCGACAGTGACTTCGTGCCGTCGGCGGCTGCGCGCGACGAATTGTCGACGGCGGTGGTGAAGCATTTCACCGAGTCGTTGAACATGCCCTTCGCGTTGGATCACGCCAAGTGGCAAGAGGGCCGGGTGTCGCGCGTCGAGGTCTTGGGGCACATTCGCCAAGGCAGCCAATTGAGGCAGCTGTGGGTGACGGCGTTCGAAGGTGAAGGGCGGCATACGGTGGTGACCTTTTCAGTGCCCTCGGGAAAATGGGACACGCTGCTCCCGGCGATGACCGCCAGCCTCGACAGTTACCGTGCAGAACGCGGCGCTAAAGCCGCCGGCGCGAAGGGAATCACCTGGGCGTTGGCGGCGCTCATTGTTTCGGGGCTCTTGGTGCTGGTAGCGGCAGCCCGGGCGCGCAAAGCATCGGCTGACAACCTTTGAGACGAACGCCGCTCTTTGAGGCAGGCTGCTCAAAAGTTCGCTAGAAGCGACAAGACGCAAATGGCAGAGGTTCGGTTCTCGGTATCGAAGTGGGCGACATGGCTGCCCGAGCAAGGTGCGCCACGCATCGACGTGGTGCCGCCCATGCAGCGTCGCCGCTTGTCGCCGCTGACGCGCTCGGTCGTCGACGTGGTGAGCCGCGTCATCGGGCCGACCGACTGCGTGCCCACCGTTTACGTGTCACGCCACGGTGAAATCATCAGCTCGCTGAACATGCTGCGCGACTTGGCGTCGGCCACTCCGTTGTCGCCTACCGCGTTCAGTCACAGCGTTCACAACGGGGTCGTCGGCCAACTGTCGATGTTGCGGCAAGACGCGAGCGAGGCAGTGGCGTTGGCGGCCGGTCATGACGGGTTACCGAGCGCGCTGTTCGAAGCAGCCGGCTTGTTGGCAGAAGGCGCGCCGCAGGTGTTGTTGATCGCCGCTGATGAAGCGCTCCCCGTTTTTTACCAAGCGACCGCGGTTGACGACGGAGGGTTCGCACTGGCCTGGCTGCTCGGTGCAGAGGGCACCCGGTTCTCAATTCATTCTGCAGACTCGACTGCGGCTTCGGCGGCGGGCACCGAGGCGGCGCGCACGTTGTCGCGTTTGTTGTTGGGCATGGCAGGCGAGGCGCGCTTGAAGGGCGAACGGCATGACTGGCTCGTGAAGAGGTCGGCATGAGCCCGAACAACCTGTGGCGGCTTTTCGCCAGTGCGCTCGGCTTCGTCTTCTTTGGGGTGTCGAGTTTGGTTTGGCTGCCGATGTTCGTCGTGCTGTTGGCTTTGCCTCTGTCAGTGTCGACGCGCCAAAGGTGGTCGCGCGCCCTCATTGGCACCTGGTTTCTCGCTTTCGTACACGTGCTTCGCATGTTGGGGGTGTGCACGTGGAACATTGAAGGCCAGGCCCGGTTGGGCCGCCCGGGCCAGGTGATCATCGCCAATCACCCAATGTTTCTCGATATCGTTTTTTTGCTCGCCTTCGCGCACGGCGGCAACTGCGTGATCAAATCGGCGCTGCGCAAAAACCCGTTTTTGACGCTGCCCATTTTAGGCGCGGGTTACATCGAAAACGACGCGGCCGAGCCGATGCTCGAAAAGACGGCGGCGGCGCTGGGGGCGGGCGAGTCGCTGGTGATGTTCCCCGAGGGGACCCGCACCGTGCCGGGGCAGCCAATTGCCTTTCAACGCGGGGCGGCGCACGTGGCGCTCAAGGCTGCGAGGGTGCTGACCCCCGTGGTCTTGACGTGCGAGCCGTTGACCTTTACCAAGGGCAAACCTTGGTACCAGGTACCCGAACGCAAGTGGCATTTTCAGATCACCGTGGGCGACGACATTGCCTTGGAGCCCTTTCGGGCCAAGGGCGACTCACCGATCGCCGCGCGAAGATTGACCGAGTACCTGCAGCGACATTTTGAAAGCGAGTTAGAACGTCGTGACGCCCATGATTCTCGAAATGAAGCAATTGTTAATCGAGTCGCTTAACCTCGAAGACATCGCCGCCGACGACATCGACCCCGATGCGCCCTTGTTTCGTGAGGGCCTGGGCCTCGACTCGATCGACGCGCTCGAAATCGCCATGGCGCTGCAAAAGAAGTACGGCGTGGTGCTCGAAGCCAGCTCGAGCGACACCCGGCAGCATTTTCGCTCGGTGCGAGCCCTGGCCGACTTCGTCAGCACCCATCGAAAGCAGCCATGACTGACGAAGAGCTCTTCAATTCGCTGCGAACGATTTTGGTCGATGTCTTCGAGGTGCCGTTCGAAGACGTGCGTCGCGAGGCCGCGCTTTATGAAGACTTAGAAATCGACAGCATCGACGCCATCGATCTCGCGGGTGCGCTGCAGAAGTTGACCGGCCGCCGGCTCAGCCCCGAAGAATTCAAACGCATTCGCACCATTGACGACGTGCTCGTCTCGGTGAGGGCGACCGCGCCGTTGCCTCCATGATTCGTCGCGCTATTTCGCTGAGCACCGCGGTGCTGGCGTTCACTTACCCGCTGTGGGTGTGGCTCTTGTCGGGCCACGTGGCGGCGGTTTGGCTTGGCGCGGGCTTGGTGACTTTGGGGCTCGCCCGGGCTGGGTTGGCGCGCGGGCCGCAAGCGGTTGCGCAGCTCGCCGTGGGGTTGGCCATGGTGCTGCTCGGAGCGGCGGTCATGCTCAAAGGCGACGCGCAATGGGTGCGTTGGTACCCGGTGCTGGTAAACGCCACCTTGTTGGCCATTTTCGGAGCGAGCTTGGCGAAGCCTCCGTCGGTCGTCGAGCGACTGGCTCGGCTGACGCGGCCCCGCCTGAGCCCCTCGGCAATTCGCTACACGCGCAATGTCACCGCGGTGTGGTGCGCGTTCTTCGTGGTGAATGGCACGTTGGCGTTGATCACCGCCGCCTGCGCCAGCTTCGACGTGTGGTCGCTCTACAATGGCGTGCTGGCGTACCTTGGCATGGGGTTGATTTTTGCTGTCGAGCTGATGGTGCGGCAGCGGCACTTGCGCAAGGAGGCAGCCACGTGAAGCTGGCGCGCCTGTTGGCAGAGCCCCGTGAAGACGCCGCGCTGATGGCGCTGCATGGCCAGGCCCCCAAGCGCTGGGGTGACTTTCGGCGCGAAGTGCAAGCGCTGCAGACGGTGCTTGCCAGCGAGCCGGCCGAACAGGTGGGGGTGTGCTGCCTCGACGCGTACCCTTTTGCCGTGGCGCTCTTCGCGGCGTGGCAGGTGGGCAAATGCGTGGCGCTGCCGGGGAACGCCGGCTCAGCCGCTGAGCTCGGTGTTGCGTTGTGGTTGGCTGACCAGCCGCTGCCAGGGGTTGCGCGCGTGATTTCACCGTTGGGCCACCCATCGCCCACGGTAACGCCCGTCGCTGCCCCGCCGTCTGCCCCCGCGCTCACCGTCTTCACTTCAGGCTCGACGGGAGCCCCCAAGCCCGTCATCAAAATGTTCGCGCAGCTCGACGCTGAAGTGACCGCGTTGGAAGCGCAATTTGGGTCAGCCGTCGATGGCGCGACAGTGTTGGCGACCGTGAGCCAGCAGCATTTATATGGTCTGTTGTTTCGGCTGCTGTGGCCGTTGGCCATGGGGCGACCCTTCGTCAGTGAGCCGTTGATGACGCCCGCGGCATTGTTGGCGCACAGCGCCGCGGGGCGCTCGGTGTGGGTGTCTAGCCCCGCTTTCTACCGGCGGCTGCGCAACCCCTCGCAGCTTTTGGGCGCGCGTGGGCAAGCGGTGGCGGCGTTTTCGTCGGGCGGAGTGTTGCCTTTCGAAGCCGAGGCCGACGTAGCGGCCGGCCTGGGCGTACCGGTGTTCGACATTTTGGGCAGCTCCGAAACGGGCGGCATTGCTTTTCGCAGCGCCAACGCGCCGTGGCAGCCCTTGCCGGGTGTTGAAGTGCGTGCACGCGAGAACGACGGCGCGTTGATGGTGAAGTCGCCGCATTTGGGCCACCCCGAGTGGCAAGGCACCGACGACGCCGCCGTCTTCACCAAGGGCGGCTTTCAGCTCATGGGCCGGTTGGACCGCATCATCAAGCTCGAAGAAAACCGCGTGGCGCTGCCCGCCATTGAAATGGCGCTCGAGCGCTCGTCGTGGGTGGTTCAAGCCTGCGCGCTGCCGCTGCAACTCGGACAACGGCAGGCCTTGGGTGTGGCGATTGTTTTAAATGCCGAGGGGCGTGCCCAGTTGGCCGCGCGAGGCCGCCGCGGCGTGGTTGAGGCGCTCAAGGGTTTGCTGGGCCCTTCGGTGCCCGGCGTGGCGGTGCCTCGTCGTTGGCGTTTTGTCGATGCGCTGCCGGCCGACGCGCAGGGCAAGGTGGCGCTGGGTGCATTGCAGGCGTTGTTCGCCGAAGAAGCGGGCAACACCTTGCCGCGGGTAGAACGCCGCACCGCGCAAGCCGGGGTGGTGACGTTGCAGCTGGCAATTGACGCGGGGCTGCCGGCGTTTGAGGGGCACTTTCCCCAGCAGCCGATTCTACCGGGGGTGGCGCAAATCGACTTCGCGGTGCGTTTTGGCCGCGCGAACTTCACGCTGCCGACGCGCTTTGAGGGGCTCGACGTGGTGAAGTTTCACCGCGTCATCACCCCCGGCAGCCAGGTGTCGCTCGAGTTGGCGTGGGACGCAGCGAAGGCCCGCTTGGCATTTGTTTACCGGCAAGGCGAAGCGCTGTGTTCTACCGGCCGAATTGCTTTCGGAGCTGACGCGTGAAGCCGTGCGCCGTGATTCCGGTGTTCAACCATGTCGAGCGACTTGGCGTCGTACTTGAAGCATTGGTGGCACGGGCGCTGCCCGTGGTGCTGGTTGACGACGGCTCGCACGTTGATGCCGCGAAAGAAATCGACGGGTGGGTGGCACAGTTTGCTCCGTCGGTGACGCTGGTTCGGCACGTCGAAAACCAGGGCAAGGGTGGGGCGGTGATGACCGGGTTGCGCGAGGCGGCGCGGCTTGGCTTTACGCACGCGCTGCAAATCGATGCCGACGGTCAACACGATTCAGCCGATGTGCCGCGGTTTTTGGCTGAAGCCGAGGCGCACCCGGAAGCGTTGATTTCAGGCAAGCCGGTCTTCGATGCGTCGGTGCCGAAGGGGCGGCTGATCGGCCGCTACGCCACGCATTTTTGGGTGTGGGTCAACACACTCTCATTCGACATTGCTGATTCAATGTGTGGTTTTCGCGTGTATCCGCTGGGGGCCACGGTGGCGCTGCTCGACCGCGAGTCGCTCGGCCGCCGAATGGACTTCGACATCGAGATCATGGTTCGCCTGCATTGGGCCGGTGTCGAAGTGCGGCACGTGCCAACGCAGGTGACGTACCCCCAAGGCGGCGTCTCGCACTTTCAACCGTTGAAAGACAACGTGCGCATCTCGTTGCTCCACATGCGGCTCTTCTTCGGCATGTTGTGGCGTTGGCCGGGCTGGTTAATCGGCTCTCGTCGCTCGAAGCAGCCGACGCATTGGGCGGCGATGGGCGAGCGCGGCACCCTGCTGGGCTTGAAGGCGTTGCTCTGGGTGCACCGGTTGCTGGGGCGCTGGGCGGTGCAGGCCCTGCTCTACCCGGTGATTTTTTACTTCTTTCTCACCTCGAAGACGGCGCGTGAAGCGTCGCTCGAATATTTGCAGCGAATTTCAGCCGCGTACCCGCAACTGGGGTTGAAGCCGTCATACGCCAACAGCTGCCGGCATTTTTTCGCCATGGGCTCGGCGATGATCGACAAGGTGCTCACCATGGCGGGTGGCATTACCTTGCAAGACGTCGATGTGCACCAACGGCATTTGATGACCGACGTGATCGCCAGCGGCAAAGGCGGCATCGTGCTGACCGCGCATTTGGGCAACTTGGAGGCGATGCAGGCGCTCGCCGACCAAAACCCGAAGCTGACTTTGAATATTTTGACGTACACACAGCACGCCGAAAATTTTCAGCGGCTGATCAGCGAAGTGAAGCGCCCCTCGAAAGTGCGCTTGATGCAGGTGGGTGAGCTGGGGCCCGATACGGCGCTCGAATTGTCGGCGCGTGTCGCTCGCGGAGAATGGCTGGTCATCGCCGGCGACCGCGTGCCGGTGAGCAGCCCGCGCACGGTCGACGTCGACTTTCTGGGCAAGCGCGCGCCTTTTCCCATTGGGCCGCATTTGCTCGGCGGTCTGCTCGGTTGCCCGGTGATTCTGGTGATGTGCGTAAAGCTCAACGGTCGGCACAACATTTTTTACGAGTCATTCGCTGACCCTTTGAGGTGGACCCGTAGCACCCGCGACGAAGTGATTCGTCAGTCTGCGCAAGCGTTCGCGCAGCGGCTCGAGTATCACTGCGCCCAGGCCCCCTTGCAGTGGTTCAACTTTTACCCTTTTTGGCGCACCTCATGAGCTCGTTGCCGTCTATCGTCGTTGGCGATCGCCCCCTCACCGTGGCTGACGTGGTGCGCGTGTCTGAGGGCAAGGCTTCGGTGCTTCTTTCAGAGCGGCCCGCCTTTCGTAAAAAGGTCGATGCGAGCGTCGCCTTCTTGGCGCGGCTGATTAAAGAAGATGGCGTGATCTACGGTGTCACCACGGGCTTTGGTGAATCAGTCACCGTGGCCATTCCTCCCGCGCTGGTTGGCGAGCTGTCGGCGCATATCATGGCGTACCACGGCTGCGGCTTGGGCAACGTGCTCGCGCCTCCTGCTGCGCGCGCGGTGGTGACGGCGCGGTTGGTGTCGTTGTCGCAGGGCTATTCAGGTGTGCGCTTCGAGTTGTTAGAGCGGTTGACGCAGTTGCTCGCGCACGACGCGATGCCGGTAATACCCGAAGAAGGTTCGGTGGGCGCCAGTGGCGATCTGACTCCGCTTTCATACGTGGCAGCGGTGCTCACGGGGCAGCGCGAGGTGTTTTTCAAGGGTGCTCGTTTACCGACGTCGAAGGTGTACGGCGAGCTGGGGCTGGCTCCCCTGGCGCTGACGCCGAAAGAAGGCTTGGCGGTGATGAACGGCACCGCGGTGATGACTGGGCTTTCGTGCCTGGCGCTGAGCCGCGCGGCATATTTGGTCGATCTGTCTGCGCACATGACCGCTTTGGTGAGCCTCGCCACCCGAGGCAACAGCGAGCATTTCGACGACGCCTTGTTCGCGCTCAAGCCGCACCCGGGTCAACGCAGGGTGGCGGCGTTGATTCGTGCTGATCTGCCGACCGCGACGGCGAAACGCGAAGGGGTGCGACTGCAAGATCGCTATTCGTTGCGGTGTGCACCACACGTCATTGGCGTGCTCGCCGACGCGCTGCCGTTCTTCACGCAATGGGTCGAGACAGAGCTCAACAGCGCGAACGACAATCCTTTGATTGATGGCGAAGCGGGCCAGCTGATGCACGGCGGTCATTTTTACGGCGGGCACATGGCCTTCGCGATGGACTCGCTCAAAGCCGCGGTGGCCAGCGTGGCCGACCTGCTCGATCGCCAGCTCGCGCTGTTGGTCGACGTGAAGAGCAACCACGGCTTGCCCATGAACCTCACCGGTGTGGTGGGTGAACGCCAGGCCTTGAACCACGGCTTCAAAGCCGTGCAAATCGGCGCGTCGGCGTGGGCGGCTGAGGCCTTGCGGCTCACCATGCCGGCGGCGTCGTTTTCGCGGTCAACCGAATGTCACAACCAAGACAAAGTGAGCATGGGCACCATCGCCGCGCGTGACGCGCTGCGCGTGTTGGAGCTGACTGAGCAGGTGGCGGCGGCGGGGCTGTTGGCCGCGGTGCAAGGCATTGAGCTGCGGCTGCGCGGCGCCGGCGGCTCGGGCAGTGACCTCGTGCTCGGGCCGGTGCTCTCGGCGATCATGAAGCAGGTGCGGGTGACCTCGGCCTTCGTTGAAGAAGACCGGCCGCTCGAAAACGATTTACGGGCGCTGTTGGTGCGCCTGCGACAGCGCGAAATAGGAGCCGCAACCCCATGAACCCACTTTCTTCAGACGTATTGATTATTGGCGCCGGACCCTCGGGTTCGATTGCCGCGGCGTTGCTTCGTCGCCAGGGCCACTCGGTCACCGTGATTGAACGACAAAAGTTTCCGCGTTTTTCGATCGGCGAAAGCCTGCTCGCGCACGCGCTCGACTTCATTGCCGAAGCAGGCATGAGCGAAGCGGTGCATTCGGCGGGCTTTCAGTACAAAAACGGCGCCACCTTCGTTCGTGGCGACGAGGTGACCGACTTCAATTTTGCGCAGCAGTTTACCCAGGGGTCGCCGTACACGTTTCAGGTGCAGCGGGCTCCGTTTGACCAGGTGCTGGCAGAGCAGGCCGAAGCGCAAGGCGCGGTGGTGCGTTACGAAGAAGAAATTGTGAATGCGAAGTTTGGTGCCGAGAAGCAAGTCGTCACCGTGCGCAACAAAGCGGGCGAGACGTACGACATCACGTCGCGTTTCGTGCTCGACGCCAGTGGCTTCGGCCGAACCCTGCCAAAGATGTTGAACTTAGAAGTGCCGTCGGCCTTTCCGGTGCGGCGTGCTTATTTCACCCATGTCGAAGATCGCATGCTGTCGAATGCCTTCGATCGGCAGAAAATCGTGATCACGGTTCACCCGACGCTGCACGACATTTGGTTCTGGTTGATTCCGTTTTCGAACGGCCGCTCGTCGTTGGGGGTGGTGGCGCGTGACGAGCACTTCGCGCGTTTCGCCACTGACCCCGTGTCGCGGCTACGGGGGTTGGTGGCCGAGACACCCAGTCTGGCCCGGCTGCTGACTGACGCGGTCTTCGATACGCCGGTAAATGAGCTGCGCGGCTATTCGGCGAATGTGAAGACGATGCATGGCCAAGGCTGGGCGCTGCTCGGCAACGCGGCTGAATTTCTTGACCCGGTGTTCTCGTCAGGCGTCACCATTGCGATGAAGTCGGCGAGCATGGCGGCGAAAGTGCTGCACCGGCAGTTGGGTGGAGAACCCGTGAATTGGGAAGCCGATTTTGCAGTGCCGTTAAAGAAGGGGGTCGACGCTTTTCGCACCTATGTCAGCAGCTGGTACGACGGGCGTTTTCAGACGGTCATTTTTCACCCCAAACCCGACCCGAAGATCAAAGCGATGTTGTGTTCGGTGTTGGCAGGCTACGCGTGGGACGAGCAAAACCCCTTCGTGTCGCAAAGTGAGCGGCGGTTGCAGTCGCTGTACGAGTATTGTGCCGCCCTCGCCACACCGCGCTCTCACGCCGCCCTACCAACTTAGCATTGGAGCCTCTTGAAGACGTCGGTGTACTTGAATGACTTGGGCATTACCTGTGCGCTGGGAGCGACTTCGGCCGTGGTGTGGCCTGCGCTGGTGGCCGGCACGCAGTCAGGGCTCGCCGACGGTGACGAGCTGATCGCTGGCCGTGCATACAAAGTGATGCGGGTCGACGGCGACGGCATGCCGTTGTCTGCCCAGTGGGCCCAACACAACTCGCGCAACAACCGGCTGCTGTTGGCGACGGCGCAGCAATTGCGTGCCTCGATTGACGGCGCGGTGTCGCGCTACGGCAAGCACCGGGTGGGGGTGGTCATCGGCACCAGCACCAGCGGGGTTTCAGAAACGGTTTCGGCGTTGCAAGCGGCGCTCGAGCAGCCTCCACGCACCACGGGGTTCAGCTACCGGCAGCAAGAAGTGGGAGCTCCGGCTGTCTTTCTGGCTGACTATCTTCAGCTCGACGGGCCCGCCTATGTGGTGTCGACCGCGTGCAGCTCGAGTGCGCGGGCCATGGCGTCGGCGCGACGGTTGATTGTGCAGGGGCTCGTCGACGCCGTGGTGGTCGGCGGTGTTGATACGCTGGCGGGCTTGACGCTGGCGGGTTTTGGCTCGCTCGAATTGCTCAGCGACAAAGTCTGTAACCCTTTTTCGCGGCATCGCGCCGGGCTCAACATTGGCGAAGGCGCGGCGCTGTTTGTGATGAGCCGCGAAAAGGGGCCCATTCGTTTTCTCGGTGTGGGTACCAGCTCAGACGCGCACCACATGTCGGCGCCGCACCCTGACGGCCGCGGTGCCATCGCCGCGATGCGTTCGGCCCTGGCCGACGCCGAGGTCTCGGCGAAAGCAGTCGACTATGTCAACCTGCATGGCACGGCGACGGTGCTCAACGACGCCATGGAGGCACGCGCGATGGCCGGTGTCTTCGAGCAGGCGATGCCCTTGTCGAGCTCCACCAAGCCGATGCTTGGGCACACGCTCGGCGCCGCCGGCGCCATCGAAGCGGCCGTGGCCTACCTGACGTTGTCGCCCCTCAATGTGAAAGGGCAATTGCCTCCCCACGTGTGGGACGGTGAGATCGATGCGTCGTTGCCTCCGCTGCGGCTCGCAACGCCTGACGACCGTGCCCAAGTCAAAGTGGTGATGAGCAACTCCTTTGGTTTTGGTGGCACCAATGTCTCGTTGATTCTGGGGCGCGCGTAATGGCCTTTCAGTGGACAATCGCCGAGTTGATACCGCACCGGGGGGCGCTGTGCCTGCTCGACGGGGTCATCGAATCGCACGGGCCACGCCTGCGGGCGCAGCTTACCGTGCGCGACGACGGTTTTTTTTTCGACGCGGTGTCAGGCGGTGGAGTACCGGCGTGGGTCGGGCTCGAATACATGGCGCAAACCGCGGCGGCGCATGTGGGCGTCGAGCAACGTTTGGCGGGTAGCGCTCCGAGGGTTGGCTTTCTGTTGGGCACCCGCCGTTACCGTTGCAACGTACCGGTGTTCACGCCCGGCACCGTCTTGACGGTTTCAGTCGAGCGGGTGGCGCTGAGCCATGAAGGGTTGGCGGCGTACGAGGCGCGCATTGAAGGCGCGGGCGTGGTGGCGACGAGCCAGGTGAATTGCTTGTTGCCGCTGACTGACGAAGCGGCCGACGCCATTGCGAAGGGGCAGCGGCCATGAGTGAAACGGTGCTGGTCACCGGGGCCAGTGGGGTGCTGGGCCGCGCGATGGCGGTTGCTTTGGCGCAAGCGGGCTTTGACGTGGTGCTCCATTACCGCAACCAACCCGGCAAAGCGGCGGCGGTGGCCGATGAAATCACCCAGCTGGGCCGCGCCACGAGGTTGTTGCAGTTCGATGTCACTGATCGCGCCGCGACGCGAAAGGCGCTCGAAGCTGACGTCGACGCCCATGGCGCGTACTACGGCGTGGTGGTGAATGCAGGGCTGACCCGTGACAACGCTTTTCCCGCGTTGACGCCCGACGACTGGGACCTGGTGCTCACCACCAACCTCGACGGTTTCTTCAACGTGGTACAGCCTCTGGTCATGCCGATGATTCGCCGGCGCAAAGGTGGCCGCATCGTGGCGATTGCTTCGGTTTCAGGGTTGATGGGTAACCGAGGGCAGGTGAACTACAGCGCTTCGAAGGCAGGGTTGATCGGAGCGGCGAAAGCCTTGGCGGTCGAATTGGCGAGTCGCCACATTACGGTGAACTGCGTGGCCCCGGGGCTCATCGAATCAGACATGGCAGAGCAAGCACGGCTTGACGAACTGTTGCCGGCGATACCCATGCAACGGTTGGGTAAGCCTGAAGAGGTGGCGGCCGCGGTGGTCTATTTGCTGTCGCCAGGCGCGGCATATGTCACGCGTCAGGTGCTGTCAGTCAACGGCGGTTTGGTGTAGGGCGAGACCGATGAAGCGAGTCGTGGTTACAGGGCTGTCGAGCATCACCGCGCTGGGTAACACGTGGGACAGTGTGTTTGCGCGCATGCGGGCCGGCGAAACCGCGACGCGCCACATGCCCGAATGGGAAGGGTACCCCGAGCTGCGGCCCAAAATGGCGGCGCCGATCACCGACTTCGAAAAACCCGCGCACTTCAGCCGCAAAGTAACGCGCTCAATGGGGCGGGTGGCGTTGCTGGCCGTCACCAGTGCCGAGAACGCCATTGAAGACGCGGGGCTGAAGGGCGATCCGTTGCTCAAAGAGGGTGGCTTCGGAGTGGCCTACGGCTCTTCAGTCGGCTCGTGCGACGACTTGGGGCTCTTCGCCCGCTCGCTGGCCAAGCCGGCTGACGCGCCAACCGACGCCAACACGTTCTTACGGTTGATGCCGCACACCACGGCGGTGAACATTGGCGTGTATCTCGGGCTGCGCGGGCGCATCATACCCACGTCGAGCGCGTGCACTTCGGGCAGCCAGGGCATCGGCTACGCGTATGAAGCGATTAAATGGGGCAAGCAGCGCGGCATGGTGGCAGGTGGGGCTGAAGAGCTTTGTGCGAGCGACGCTTTAATCTTCGACACGCTCTATGCCGCGAGCCTGAAAAACGACACCCCACAACTGACGCCGCGGCCATTCGACGCGGGCCGTGACGGCCTGGTGGTAGGCGAAGGCGCGGGCACCTTGATACTCGAAGAGCTCGAAAGCGCGTTGGCCCGCCGAGCACGCATTTACGCCGAGGTGCTCGGCTTTGGCACCAACACCGACGGGGCGCACGTTACCAAGCCAATGCACGAAACAATGGAGGTGGCGATGCGGCTGGCGTTAGCAGACGCGCAGTTGCAGCCGTCTGACATTGGCTATGTGAATGCGCACGGCACAGCGACTGAGCAAGGCGACATCGCCGAAACGCAAGCGACGAGCCGCGTCTTCGGGCCGCATGTTCCCGTGAGCACCGTCAAAGGGCATTTGGGCCACACCTTGGGCGCATGTGGAGCGATTGAAGCGTGGCTTGCCATTGGCATGTTGCACCGCCGCTGGTACCCGCCCACGGCGCAGTTGGCCGACGTTGACCCGCGCTGCGGCGCGCTCGACTACATCAAAGGCAGCGGGCGCGAGCTGTTGTGCGACACGGTGATGAGCAACAACTTCGCGTTCGGTGGCATCAACACGTCGCTCATTTTTCGCAAGTGGCAGGGCGCAGGCGCTACTGATCAGTCGCCTTGAGCCCGTACTTCGAGACCAAGCGGTGAACGTAGTTGCGGGCGATGCCGGCTTCGCGGGCCATCTGCGAAATGTTGCCCCCGCATTTGTCGAGCAGGGCCACCAAATATTCTTTGGTGAATGACTCGACCAACCGCTCTTTCGCTTCTTTGAAAGGCAAATCGGTAATGCCGTCATGCGACTGCAGGCTGCGTGCGCTCACGGTCTCATTGGGCAGTGGGTCGACGTCGGCACCTGCCAGCGCGCGTTCAATCAAATTGCGTAGCTCACGCACGTTGCCCGGCCAGTGGTACGCGGCGAACCGCGCCATCAGCCCGCGCCCCACGTCGAAATCACCACGCCCCATGGTCTGCACGAAGTGGCTGGTCAGCAGGGGAATGTCGTCTAAACGGTCGCGCAGCGGAGGCACGCTGACCAGCACCACCGCCAGCCGGTAATAGAGGTCTTGCCTGAAACGGCCCGCCTCAATTTCTTTGTCGAGGTCGCGATGCGTGGCTGCAATGACCCGAACATCGACCCGGCGCGGCTTGTCTTCACCGACGCGCCGAACTGAGCCGCCCTCGAGCACGCGCAACAGCTTGGGTTGCAAGTCGAGAGGCAACTCGCCCAACTCATCTAAGAAAATGGTGCCGCCGTCAGCTTCGAGAAACGCGCCATTGCGATCGCCGACTGCGCCGGTGAATGCACCGCGCACGTGGCCAAACAGCTCGCTTTCAATCAACGTAGGCGCCACCGCGCCGCAGTCGACCACCACGAAAGGCTTGTTGGCCCGTTTGCTCTTTTGATGGAGCGCTTCGGCGAGCACTTCTTTGCCGGTGCCCGTTTCACCCAGCAGCAAAATGGTCGAATCGGTCGGCGCGACGCGTTCAAGAATACCGAACAGCGAGCGCATGGCGGGTGAGGCGCCGATCACCCGACCGAAAGAGCCCTGTTCAGCAGGCTTACCGAGGTCTTCTTCGATCATCGAAATGCGCAAGCTGGTCTTGCCAATCAGCACCACGGCTTGGTCTTCGACGATCACCTCGCTAACGCGTGTGTTCGACAAATACGTGCCATTAGTCGACTCGAGGTCTTTCACCCTCACACCGTCAGGTCGCGCTACCAATTCGACGTGGTAGCGAGAAACCGTGGTATCGGTGAGCGAGAATGTGGCGCCCGGGTGGCTTCCGACGGTAGTAGAGCCGGAAAGCTCGAGCGTTTTACCGCTGTCAGGGCCATTGATGACGCTGACCTTGAATTTACGTTGCTTGAGCGTGCCGGACGTTGGGTCGAGCCGGAGCAGTGCGCCAGAGGTCTGTATACGTTCGGTGGCCTGAACCATTTGGGAGTGTGTTGACTATACCGTTGACGTGGTACCTACAACTCTAGACGATGCGGCACCCTTTTACTGAATTTTCCAGGAGTTAATGATGGCAGCGCCCGCTGGTGACAAAATTACGTTGAAGAACGGCAAGCTTCAGGTTTCGAACCACCCTGTCGTCCCATTTATCGAGGGTGATGGCACGGGTCGAGATATCTGGAAAGCCTCGCAAGCAGTTTTTGACGCGGCGGTCCAAAAGGCATACGGCGGCCAGCGCAAGATTTCGTGGTTCGAAGTGCTCGCGGGCGAAAAAGCGTTCAAGCAGAAGAACAACTGGCTGCCCGACGAGACGATCGAAGCGTTTCGTGAGTACCTGGTGGGCATCAAAGGGCCACTGACGACGCCGATCGGCGGAGGCATTCGGTCGCTCAACGTGGCGCTGCGCCAACTGCTCGATCTGTATGTGTGCTTGCGGCCGGTGCGCTACTTCAAAGGCGTTCCTTCTCCGGTGAAGCACCCCGAAAAAGTCGACATGGTGATCTTTCGTGAGAATACCGAAGACATCTACGCGGGCGTTGAATACGAAGCTGGCTCGGCGGGCGCGGCGAAGCTGCTGGGGTTCTTGAAGCAGGAGTTCCCCAAGGACTACGAGAAAATTCGCTACAAAGAGAACCTCGGTATCGGCATCAAGCCGGTGTCGCTTGAAGGGTCGAAGCGGCTGATTCGCGCGGCCATTGAATATGCGCTGTTGCACAAGCGCCGCAATGTGTGCCTGGTGCACAAGGGCAACATCATGAAGTACACCGAAGGGGCCTTCATGAAGTGGGGCTACGAGCTCGCCCAGGCTGAGTTCGGCGACAAGGTCTACACCTGGAACCAATGGGAGGCGACCAAGGCCAAGTCAGGTGAAGACGCCGCGAACGCCGAGCAGAAAGAGGCGTTGAAGATGGGCAAGCTGCTCATCAAAGACGCGATCGCCGACATCACTTTGCAGCAAGTGCTGACGCGCCCTGACGAGTTCGACGTGGTGGCGACGTTGAACTTGAACGGAGACTACTTGTCAGACGCGTTGGCGGCCCAGGTGGGCGGCATCGGCATCGCTCCGGGCGGCAACATCAATTACGTGACGGGCCACGCGATTTTCGAGGCCACGCACGGCACGGCGCCGAAGTACGCCGACCAAGACAAGGTGAACCCGGGGTCGGTGATTCTCTCTGGCGACATGATGTTGCGGCACATGGGTTGGCATGAAGCCGCCGATCTGATCATCAAAGGCATGGACGCATCGATTGCGAACAAGACCGTGACCTACGACTTCGCGCGGTTGATGAAGCAAGAGAACGTGCCTGGAGTGACCGAGGTGAAGTGCAGCGAGTTCGGTCAAGCGATCATCAAGAACATGTAGTTGAGGGTTTGGGTTTCCACAGCGAGGACAAAACAAATGATCAAAAAGCGAAAAATCGGCCTCATCGGCGGTGGTCAAATCGGCGGCAACTTGGCGCTGCTCTCAGTGCAAAAGCAGTTGGGCGACGTGGTGCTGTACGACATTGCTCCAGCCGAAGGCATGATCAAAGGCAAGGCGCTCGACATCAACCAGTTGTCAGCGGTCGATGGTTACGATTGCCGCGTGACGGCCACGACTGACCCGAAGGGGCTGGCGGGTTGCGACGTGATCATCATCACCGCGGGTGTGCCGCGCAAGCCGGGCATGTCGCGTGAAGACTTGCTCGACATCAATTTGAAAATCATCAAAGACGTGGCGGCCAACATCAAGGCGCACTGCCCTGACGCGTTCGTGATCAACGTGGCCAACCCGTTAGACGCAATGGTGTACGCGCTGCATAAGATCACCGGCTTCAAGAAGAACATGGTGGCCGGCATGGCCGGCGTGCTCGATACGTCGCGCTTCAAGTGCTTCGTGGCGGCCGAGCTCGACTGCTCCATTCGCGACATCGAAGCGTTGGTGTTGGGGGGCCACGGCGACGACATGGTGCCCCTGCTCCGTCACACCACGGTCGGTGGTATTCCCATCACCAAGTTGATCGCCAAAGAAAAGCTCGACGCGATCGTGAAGCGCACCCGCGAAGGCGGCGCTGAACTGGTGAAGCTGTATCAAACGGGTTCGGCGTATTTCGGCCCCGCGGCGTCGTCGATCGCGATGGCTGAAGCGTACCTGTTCGATCGCAAGCGCATTTTGCCGGCCGCGGCGATGTTGGACGGTGAGTACGGCCTGCCGAAGGGCTACTTCATCGGCGTTCCCTGCCAAATCGGCGCGGGTGGCGTTGAGAAGGTATTCGAGCTCGAGCTCGACGCGGCTGAGAAAGCCGAGTTGGCGAAGTCGTTCGAGTCAGTGAAGAAGACCGTCGACAGCGTCAAACTGTAGTCGTAGGGCAGGGCAGTGCACGCCACGCAACAAGAGGCTGAGTTTTTACGCCGAATTGCCGGCGCTCCGAATGACGGGGCGCTGGCTTTGGTGTACGCCGACTGGTTGACCGAGCACGGCGACGCGCGCGGAGAGTGGATCGCCACGTTGAATCATGGCGTGGTGCCCTCGGCGAAGAAACTCAGCGGGTGGATCACCAAGCAAGGCGCGCAGTGGCTCGGGCCGCTCGCGCCTTTCGTGCATGTGGGCCTGTGCTCGTGGGAGCGTGGTTTTATAAAAAAAGTGGTGTTTCGCGACGACGTGCCCGACTCGGCCTGGGCCACGTTGGCGGTGGAGCCGCGGTTGCTCACGGTGAGCGATCTCACGCTCGAGACGGCGCGGGTAGCATCGGCAGCGCGGTTTCTCTCGCAGCCGGTGTTGGCCCATGTGAAACGGTTGGCGGGCCGGCCTGAATTGTTCGCAGAGCCGGCGATGGCCCAGCTCGTATTCAAACCTTCGTCGGTCGGTGTGATCTTGGAGTCGCTCGAAGACGGCGTGGTGAATGTGTTGGCGCAACCGCTGCTTCGCGACATGCGAGAAATTCGGTTTGTCGCGGCGCAATTCGTGCAACCTCCCGCGGCTGACGAGTTCGCGTTTCAGTGCGTCCGGCAGAAGGGCTTGGTGCACGCGGAGCGGGTCGAATTGGAGCTGCGCTTCGGTACGTTAGAGACAGCGACGGTGTGGCTGAATGCAGAGCTCCCTTCTCGGTGGGGCCCAAGTTGGGGCCTCAAGTATGCCGATGTGAGCTTCACACGTTACCGCTCGGCAGAAGGGCGTTGGGGGTTGGAGGTCGGGTTGGGTTCGGTAGAGGGGTCTTTTTCGATCAAGGCGCGGCTCGGTGTGGTGGCGTCAGTCGTCAGTCAGTGGCTGCTGTCAGGGCTGTCGGAGATCGAAGTGGTGCTGCCCGCCGAAGTGACGCTCGACGAGGGTGATCTCGAGATGCTGCGGCTCGCCGCCAGACGGTTGCCGTTTTTGAGCACTTTCAATGTGCAGGGCCGCAGCTTGCTGCGCTGATGCTTGGAGCAAGTCCATGCGAACGGCGGGAAAACAGTCTCAAAACGAGCTCCCGGGCGCTGACGAGATTCAAATCAATGCGATAGCATTGATTATGGCAATAAATGGCCTTATGGTTAAACCATGTCAGCAAAATCAAGGCGATCGACGGGAAATGGCACGCCTGACTGGGCGGTGCGTCTGGGGGGCGAAGTGCGGCAACGGCGCAAGGCGCTCCGGCTGACGCAGCAAGCGCTCGCTGAATTGGCGAAGTGCGGCCCTGACTTTCTTTACGATCTCGAGCGGGGCAAGCCGACGATTCGGCTCGACAAGCTGGTGCCGGTACTCGAGACGTTGGGCCTCACATTCGAGCTCGTACCGCGAAGCGCGAGTGCCCCATGAGCACCGCAGACGCGCGCAGTGTCGAGCGGCTCGACATTTACCGCAACGATGAGCGGGTGGGCTCGCTGCGCCGAAATGCCGAGGGCGGCAGCGTTTTCGAGTACGACGCTGCTTTCTTCGCTGCGCACCGGCACTTGCCGGGAGGTATCGCGACGCACCTGCCGTATGCGAAGCCCTCCATCGAGTCGCGCGGCGTCAACCTGCCTACGTACTTCGCAGGGCTGCTCCCCGAAGGCCTGCGGCTACGGGCCCTGGTGCGCCGGGCGAAAACGTCGGAAGACGACTTGTTCACCTTGCTGGTGGCCGCTGGTGCTGACTGCGTGGGCGATCTCTTTCCCGTTCTTCCGGGAACGAACATCGCGCCGCTCGAAGCCGTTCCCGAAGAAACGACGCCGATTGATCAGATCTCTTTCGCTGACGTGCTCGAGCGAAGTTTGGTTTCTGCGCATGAGCCCTCCATTGCTGGCGTTCAAGAGAAACTGTCGCCCTCGATGATTTCGCTGCCCTTCGCCACGCGTGGCCGAAAGTGGATTCTCAAGCTCAACCCGCCCGACAAAGCGCTGCTCGTCGAGAACGAGCACTTCTTCATGAAGGCCGCGAAAGCCTGCGGGCTCGATGCCGCGAAGACACATTTGGTTCGCGATCGAACGGGCCAGGCCGGCCTGCTGGTAGAACGCTTCGATCGCCAGCGAATCAACCGACTGTGGCGGGGCATGCCACAAGAAGACGCTTGCCAATTTCTCGACAAGTACCCGGCTGATAAATACCGACTGAGCACCAGCGCGATCGCCGAGGGGCTTCAACGGTGGTGCGGTGCTCCCGCTGTCGAATGCGCCCGGCTGATTGAGCTCACCGCCTTCAGCTACTTGATTGGCAATGGCGACTTGCACGCCAAAAACGTGAGCATCAGCGGCACGCGCGGCATTCTTCAGCTGAGCCAGCCGTACGATCTGCTGTCGACACGCCCGTACAAAGACTTGAAACTTGCGCTGAAGCTCGAAGGCCGAGACGACAACCTGAAGCGGCGCGACTTCATCGCTTTCGGCAAGCGCCATGGCGTCGCTCCACAAGCCGTTGAAAGCCGGGTCGATCGCATTGTCGCAGGGGTTGAACCGTTCATTCCGCGCCTGGCGGAAATCGGCTTTGAAGCGCGCACGACGAAGCAGTTGACGGTTCTCGTCAACAAACGCATGGCCGACCTTCGCGATCGTCGACGTTGACTTTAGTGGCAGTGAGGCGCTTCAGGCGCTGCCTGCTGGGCGTAAATACGAAACGCGAGCACCATGGCTGTCGCCACGAATAGCACCGGGCGGCCGTACCGTTTAAGACGTGGAAACGCCTGCAGCCAACGCTGTTGTGACTGCGCGAGCAACAGCGCCGGCATCGAGCCCACCGCGAAGGCAGCCATCACCGCTGCGCCGCCGTAAGCAGTGCCCGCCGCCCCCGCTGACAGCGCCATGCCGTACAACAAACCGCACGGCAAAAGCGGAGTCATCGCTCCCATCGCCAGCGCGCGCACCGGTGGCACCCAAGTAGCGGCTTGCTGCGTGAAGCGCCGCGTGAGTCTGCTCAATGCAGGCAGCGGTTTTATCCACCGGCTTAAGTCGACCGCCGTGAGCAACAGGCCGATCACCATCAACCATGGAAATACGGCGCGCAGCTGTGGAACCAGCGCGGCAACGCCGGCTCCGAGCGTGCCCCACGCGGCGCCGACCAACCCGTAGCCAGCCAGACGGCCGAGCTGCCAACTGCCGGCAATCTGCCAACGGTTAGACGACGCATTCGCCAACGGCGCGCACGCCCACAGCCCGCACATTGCCAAGCAGTGCAGGCTGCCCGCAGCCCCTGCCGCCAGTGCTGCGAATACGCCGACTGTCCAGGTGGCACTGCTTTCCATCTTGGGGCTCCCTCGGGTGTTGCCGTTTGGGGCGACATTCATGCGATAGGCATGCCGTTCGCATTGTCGCGGCTCGATGGGTCACCCTTCGACCGCCGACGCGCAAAAATGTCTTCATTGCCAGTCTGACGTACCCGTCGGCGCAGAATTTGCGCGCTTCTTCTGCTGCGCAGGTTGCGAGACAGTCTTCGCGCTTCTCAACGAGCAGGGGCTCGATCGCTACTACTTGCTTGCGGGTGATCGGGTCGCCCCCGCGAGCATACCGGCGACGCCGCGCAGTCACGCCTGGCTCGAGCCATTGCTCGACAAGGCGCTTCAGTCACCCTCTGACGTGTGCGCGCTCGAGCTCGATGTGCAGGGAGTGCACTGCGCCGCGTGCGTCTGGCTCTTTGAAGAGCTTTACCGCCGCCGTGGTGGCACGCGTATCACTGTCAACGCCGCGCTCGGCAAAGTGACGCTGTACTGGAAGCGCGGCGGCTTCGACGTGGTGAGTTACCTCGAAGCGGTAGAAGCCTTTGGCTATCAGTTCGGGCCGAGCCGAAAAGTGTCGCAGCCTGGCAGCGACGGGTTGACCTGGCGCTTGGGTATTTGCGTCGCCTTGACGATGAACGTGATGCTTTTTTCAGCTTCTTTTTACTTTGGCTTGGGCCCCACTGAACCCGAGCTCTTTCACCTCTTCGGCGGCTTGAATTTGGCGCTCTCGACGGTGGTGGTGCTGGTGGGAGGTTGGCCGTTTTTCAAGTCAGCCCTGTCGAGTCTGAAGTCGGGGGTGCTTCACCTCGATTTGCCGATCGCCCTGGGCATCGTGCTCGTCTACGCGATGTCGTTGGCGCAGGCGGCGCAGGGGCGGGGCGACGAGGCCTATCTCGACACGCTCAACGTCTTCATCACCTTGATGTTGACGGGGCGCTTTCTCACCAGCCGGGTTTTGACGCGCAACCGCAACCGCTTGCTCGAAGACGACGGAGCAGAAGGCCTGCTCACCCGCCGCCATTTGGGCCAGCAGCTTGAAGTGGTGCCCGCGGCGCGCATTCGTCGCGGTGATCGCCTGTTGATCGCTCCGGGCGACGTGGTGCCGGTCGACGCCACGCTCGACACAGCCAAGGCACATATTTCGACCGACTGGGTGACCGGTGAAGCGGCGCCGCGGCAGAGCATGCTCGGTGAAACGGTGCCCGCCGGCAGCTTCAATGCCGGCCGCCGGCTCTTCGAAGCCACCGCGCAAACCGATTTTGCCCAATCGCCGCTGGTGGGGCTGCTGCGGCAAGTGGCACCCGCCGAAGACGGGCGGCAGCCACACCTGCATTTTTTCACGGTGCTGGCGAAAGGGTGGGTCGCTGGCGTGCTCGCTGTGGCTGCGCTCGGCTTTGCGATCTGGTTACCGCATGGCGTCGACCGTGCCATCAACGTGGCGGTGGGTCTTTTGGTGGTGACCTGCCCGTGTGCCATCGGCATTGCCGTGCCGCTTGCCTACCAGCTCACCCATGCGCGGCTGCGCAAGGCAGGTTTCTACGCACGCCGCGATGATCTGCTCGATCGGCTGCCGCGTATTCGCCGGTTGATCTTCGACAAGACAGGCACCTTGACGTTGGGTTCTCTCGAGCTCGTCGATGCCGCGGCCTTGCCCAGCCTTTCGTCTGAAGTACGCGACGTGGCGTACAACCTCGCCGCGCGTTCCAGCCACCCTCAGAGCGTGTGCTTGGCACGAGCGCTCGAGAAGGCGGGAGCGGTGTTTGACGCATCGTTGTCTTGCGAAGAGCACGCGGGCAAAGGGCTCGAAGCAACAGTGCGCGGTCGTCGCTATCGGCTGGGCAAATGGGCCTGGGCGGTGTCAGAGACGCCGCCTGCCGACGCGCGAGGGCCCGTGCTGACTTGCGATGGGCGGCTGTTGGCGGCATTCGCCATGCGCGAAGTGATGCGGGCTGAAGCCCCCGCTGTGCTCGGCCGGCTGCAAGCCCAAGGTTTCGACATTCACCTGCTCTCGGGCGATCGTTCTGAAGCGGTCAGCGAGGTGGCGGCGCGGCTGAGCGTTGCCCCCACGCATGCACAGGGAGCCCTGTCGCCCGAAGCCAAAGCGGCGCAGGTACGAGCGCTCGATCGCGCCGATACGCTGTACTTGGGAGACGGCGTCAATGACGCGCTCGCCTTTCAAGCGGCGTTTTGCGCGGGCACGCCGGCGGTCGATCGCCCGGTGATGCCAGGCAAGGCCGACTTCTTCTTGTTGGGCGCTGGGCTTTGGGGGCTTGAAGCAGCGATTGAACAGTCAAGCGCGCTACGGCGGGCGGTGCGCCGACTGGTGGCTGCCTCTGTTTCTTACAACACACTGGTAATCATGCTTGGCCTGGCCGGGTTGCTTTCGCCGCTGCGCGCCGCGGTGGCCATGCCGCTCAGTTCGATCACCTTGGTGCTGATGACGCTCTCGAGCATCGATCGCCAACCGCAAGCATTGCGCCGCTCCTCCATGCAGCTGGCCGAGGTGACGCCGTGAGCATCATCGTGCTGCAGGTTTTCGTCAGCTTGCTGCTGGTGACAGGCGGAGTGGTGCTCTTCATCTACAGCGTTCGGCAAAAAGACCACGAGCACGCCGACCGGCTCTCGCTGATACCCCTCGAAGACGACACTCCCGCGCCACGCTCCGAGGCGGTGCGGCGGGTGAAAACACCCTAACCCCAAGAAGGAACCCGAATGCGTACGCAGCGTATTGAATATGACGACTCGACAACCCGGGCGTTCATTGCCGCCTCGATCGTCTTTGGCGTCGTGGGCATGGCGGTTGGCTTGCTCATCGCTTGCCAATTGGTGTGGTGGCAGCTCAACTTCGAAGTGCCTTACCTGTCGTTTTCACGGTTGCGGCCGTTGCACACCAATGCCGTCATTTTTGCCTTCGTCGGCAACATGATGTTCGCCGGCGTTTATTACTCGACGCAGCGGCTGGTGAAGGCCCGCATGGCCTCAGACCTGTTGTCGAAGATTCACTTTTGGGGTTGGCAGGCGATCATCGTGGCCGCGGCGATCAGTTTGCCGCTGGGGTACACCACGTCGAAAGAATATGCCGAGCTCGAATGGCCCATCGACCTCGCCATTGCCGCCGTGTGGGTGATCTTCGCGATCAATTTCTTTTGGACCTTGGCCAAACGCAACGAGAAGAACCTGTACGTCGCGATCTGGTTTTACATTGCCACCATCGTCACCGTCGCTGTGCTGCACATCGTCAACAGCATGGCGCTGCCGCTGTCGTTCACCAAAAGCTACTCGGCTTATTCAGGCGTGCAAGATGCCTTGGTGCAGTGGTGGTACGGCCACAACGCGGTGGCATTTTTTCTCACCACGCCCATTTTGGGCATCATGTACTACTTCTTGCCGAAAGCGGCGGGGCGGCCGGTGTACTCGTATCGCCTGTCGATCGTGCATTTCTGGGCGTTGGTGTTCATGTACATCTGGGCCGGGCCCCACCACCTGCTCTACACCGCGTTGCCTGACTGGGCGCAGTCAGTGGGCATGGTGTTCAGTCTAATGCTGTGGGCGCCTTCGTGGGGCGGCATGCTCAACGGTTTGCTCACGTTGCGCGGCGCGTGGAACAAGGTTCGCGAAGACCCGGTGCTCAAGTTCTTCGTCGCGGGAGTGACTTTTTACGGCATGGCCACCTTCGAAGGCCCGCTGCTGTCGATCAAGTCGGTCAGCGCGCTCGCGCATTACACCGACTGGATCATCGGGCACGTTCACGGCGGCGCCCTGGGGTGGAACGGCTTGATGGCGGCCGGCATGTTTTATTGGCTGGTGCCCCGGCTCTACGGTACCAAGCTGCATTCGACCAAGGCGGCCGACGCGCACTTCTGGCTCGCGACGCTAGGCATCGTCACTTACATGGTGGCCATGTGGGCTTCGGGCATCAACCAGGGGTTGATGCTGCTCGCGACCAACCCTGACGGCACACTGCAGTACCCCAGCTTTGTCGAGACGCTGCTGGCCATTCGGCCAATGTACATCGCCCGAGCGCTGGGTGGCGGCATGTACCTGGTGGGTTTCGGCCTCATGGTGTGGAACTTGCGGAAGACAGCGGCCAGCGGCAAGGCCGTCAACGGTGAAGCCGAAGTGATCATCGAAGCTAAAGCGGCAGGCACTTTCACCGCGTGGGACGTGCTCAAAGGCCGCCCTTTGTGGTTCTCGCTGGTGGCGCTGGCCGTTTTGCTGGCGATCGCCTTCGCGAGCGCAGCAGTGGCGGTGGTGTTGATGATCGCGCTCTTCGTGCTGGGTGAAGCCGCTTATCTGCTCTCGAGGGCCGACAAGCGTGGCGGCAAACCGTCGTGGTTCGCGATCATCGAGCAGCGCCCGTTCGCTTTCACGGTGCTGACCCTGATCGCGGTGTTGGTGGGAGGCTTGGCCGAGCTGTTGCCGACGTTGCTCGTCAAGCAAGCGGTGCCGCACGCGGGGGTGGCGCAGACACCGTACACGCCGCTCGAGCTGCAAGGCCGCGACATCTACGTGCGCGAAGGCTGCTACACGTGCCACTCGCAAATGGTGCGGCCGTTGACAGCCGAAACCCGCCGGTACGGTGCGGTGTCACGCGCTGAAGAGTTCATCTACGACTTTCCGTTTCAGTGGGGCAGCAAGCGAACCGGGCCTGACTTGCACCGGGTTGGCGGCCGTTACCCCAATGCGTGGCACTACACACACTTGGTTGACCCGCGAGCCACCAGCCCCGGGTCGAACATGCCGTCTTTCGCGTGGCTTAAAGAGAGCAAGCTGCCCAAAGACAGCGCCCGCCCCAAGCTCATGGTGATGCAGAAGTTGGGAGTGCCCTACAGCAACGGAGACATCGACACGGCCGAACAGGTACAGCGCGCACAGGCTGAAGCAGTCGTCACTGATTTGGCCGGGCAGAGCATCTCGCTGGCACCTGATTCTGAAATGGTCGCGCTGATTTCTTACCTGCAGCGGTTAGGGCGCGCCCAGGGAGTACCGTTTGACGGTAGCAAAACCAAGGTCGCGGGCCCGGTACCAGCAGGAGAAGCCCAGCCATGAAACAGGCCTTTTACCAGGGCATGCCGTACACCGACTGGGCGTTGGCGGCGATGCTGATTTGCGGCTTGCTGTTTTTCTGCGCCCTGGCCCGGGTGCTGTGGCGGCGATCGGCGGCGTGGCAGGCCGAAGCTGCGCTCCCTCTGCAAGATGACGCTGCCCCCTTGTCTACCCAACCTTCGGAGACTCCATGAAGACCGAGCCCAACTCGCCCGTGCACCACGTGTACGACGGCATCGAAGAGCAAGACAACTACCTGCCCAACTGGTGGCTGACGATTCTGTTTGGCAGCATTGTTTTCGCAGCAGGCTATTGGTTTGTGTACCACTCGGCGAAGCTGTTGCCCCTGCCGGGCCAAGTGTACGAAGCCGAAGCCGCCGCGTGGGCAGAAGCGCAGCGAAACGCTCCGGTGGCGACCGACAGCGTGCTGCTTGCTCTCGTAGACGACACCGAGGTGCGCGCAGAAGGCAAACAAGTTTTCTCGACGGTCTGCGCCACCTGCCATGGCCAAAAGGGAGAAGGCTTGGTCGGCCCCAATTTGACCGACGGCTACTGGTTGCACGGCAATAAGCCCACCGAGCTTTATCGCGGCGTATCGTCGGGCTACGTCGACAAGGGCATGCCCAGTTGGGGGCCGGCGTTGGGCGAAAAGAAAGTGCGGGCAGTGGTGGCCTACTTGATGACCATCAGGGGGCAGAACGTGGCCGGTAAGGCTCCGCAAGGCGAGCAGTTGCCGTAACCGCCTATGGACGCTACGAGATCGAACGCGCCTGCTGCGCAGCTTTCTTCGATTCGCGCCGACGGTTCGCGCCTGGCCATTCACCCGGCCGACGTGCGCGGGCGTTTTATTCGCGCTCGCCGCATCGTTTTTGTGCTGCTGATTGCATTTTATGTCGCCGCGCCGCTGCTGTCGGTGGCCGAGCACCCGGCGATTCATTTGGACGTCGCGGCCCGGCATTTTTATTTGTTTGGCCGCACCTTCAACGCGCAAGACTTTTGGCTCGTGGTGCCGGCGATGTTGTCGTTTACTTTTGGGCTGCTCTTCGTCACCGCATGGAGAGGGCGGGTGTGGTGCGGCTGGGCCTGCCCGCAGACAGTGTTTCTCGAAGCGTTGTACCGGCCGATTGAACGGTTGCTCGAAGGGTCCCGTGAACGCAGGCTTCGGGCGCAGAACGAGCCGCTCACGCCTGGCAGAGCAGGGCGCAAAGCGGTGAAGCATGTGTTGTACGTGGCGATCTCCATCGGCATCGCCCACGTGAGCCTGGCGCTGTTCCTCTCGGCAGCGCAGTTGCGCGGCATGGTGCTCGAAGGTCCGACGGCACACCCTGTGCCCTTCGCGTGGGCGATGGCGCTGTCGGCGCTTTTTTATTTCAACTTCGGTTGGTTTCGAGAGCAGTTCTGCGTGGTGCTTTGCCCATATGGCCGCATGCAGTCGGTGATGCACGATCGCGACTCGGTGCTGATTGCGTACGATGCGAAGCGGGGTGAACCGCGCGGGCCGCTGCGCAAGCAGGCAGCGGCAGCTGCACAGACGGGCGACTGTGTTGACTGCAAGAAATGCGTTTATGCCTGCCCGACGGCGATCGACATTCGCAATGGCTTACAAATGGAATGTTTGGCTTGCGCGCAATGCATCGACGCCTGCGACGAGGTGATGGACAAGATCGGCAAGCCTCAAGGGTTGATTCGTTATGCCTCGTTGCGCGAGCTCGACGGAGCTCCTCGCAAAGTGTTGCGGCCACGGCTGGTCATCTATGGTCTGTTGTTTTTTACGGCAACCACCACATTGGCGGCCAGCTTGTGGCAGCGAAGTGCGTACGAAGCGAACATCGTGCGCCCCGCGGGCCTGCCCTATTTGTTGAGCGGAGACAGCGTCGTCAATCAGCTGCAAGTTCACCTGGCGAACAAGACAGCGCAGACACTGGTGTTGCGGGTGCGCTCCCAGACCTCGATTCGCGCCGACGTTCGGGTGACGACCGAGCCGGTGATCATCGCGCCGATGTCGTTGGCCACGGTTCCCGTGGGGGTGGTGTTCGCGAGAAAAGATTGGGGGCAAGGGGCGCAGTTGGTGCTGCGGTTCGAGCCCACGGAGGGAGGAGAGGTGAGAGAGCAGGCAGTACGGTTGTTGGCGCCTCCTTAAGTTTGTACG
>JAIBBR010000042.1 GCA_019694575.1 Myxococcaceae bacterium | reverse complement strand
GTGCGCTTGGCACGGGTTTCGCGACCCGCCAAAAGCGAAAACACGGAAAGTCCGGCACCCTGCCCGTTTCCTGCTAATGCGCGCACCCATGGGAACCATCGGAGAAGCGGCAGAACGCGTCGTTGAAATCATGCGCCGGTTGCGAGCCAAAGACGGCTGTCCGTGGGACCAAGAGCAAGACATGCGCTCACTGCGGCCGTACCTCATTGAAGAGGCCTACGAGGTCCTCGATGAGATGGACAAGGTGAGCTACGGCGGGCCATGGCACCCTCTCGCCGAAGAGCTGGGCGACTTGCTGTTTCAAATTGCTTTTCATGCGCAGCTCGCGTCTGAACAGCAAAAATTCAACTTCGCCGACGTGTGCAATGCCATTGCCGACAAGATTGAACGGCGCCACCCCCACGTATTTGGCAGCCAAAAAATCGAAGGCTCTGAAGCGGTGCTGCAAAATTGGGCCAAGCTCAAAGCCGAGGAGCGCCAGAAGAAAACCGGCCAACGGGGCTCGGTGCTCGACGGGGTGCCCACCGCCGCGCCTTCGCTGCAGCGCGCCGAGCGGTTGGCTGAAAAGGCCTCGCGCATTGGCTTCGACTGGCCCGACATCAAAGGCGTGCGCGCCAAGCTCGACGAAGAGCTGCAAGAGCTCGACGAGGCCATCGCCCGCGGTCACCGCGACGACATCGAGCATGAATTGGGAGACGTGCTCTTCAGCGTGGCCAACCTGGCGCGCTTCTTAAAGACCCCTGCCGAAGACGCCACCCGGCAGGCCAACCGCCGCTTTACCGAGCGTTTTCACAAGGTAGAACGCAAGCTCGAAGAGCGCGGCATCGGCTTTGGTGAAGCCAAACGCGAGCTCCTTGAAATGCTCTGGCAAGAAGCCAAGAAGGAAGGGCCTTGACCCCGGTCGTACCCTGCAGGTAGTTACCTCGCCCTTCAGTTCTTTCGCCTTCAAGGAGCAGTACTTTGGCTAACACCCGTTCTGCAGAAAAACGTTACCGTCAATCGCTCAAGCGCCGCGCCCGCAACCAATCGGTGACCAGCGCCGTGAAGACCGCGGTCAAGAAGGCCCGTGAGGCGATTGCTTCAGGCGACGCCAAGAAGGCCCAAGACGCGATTCAACACGCTGCCGGTGCATTGAACCGGGCCGCTTCGCGTGGTGTGCTGCACGCGCGCAACGCTTCGCGCCGCGTGGCCCGCTTGGCTCATGCCGCCGCGGCCAAAGCGAAGAAGTAAAAAGTAGGGCAAAGCGCGGCGATTGCCACGCTGCCTCACTTTGACATTTCGCCTCGGCTTCACGCGTCGCTCGTCGAGTGGCGCATGGCGGCATGAGGCGTGCACAGTGACTGAAGCTGTCTTCAGCGATGGAGACTCTTCATGTTACTGCTCCAACAACAGGTTTCTTTGGGCGCGACGGGGAACGACACCCTCTCGTCGCAGCACAGCATCGACGGAGCCTTTGGGTTCACCGTGGTGCGCGCGCTGGGGCATTCAGCCCTCGCTGATGTGCTGTTGGTAGAATCTCCTTCAGGCGTTCGCCAAGTATGGAAAGTGCTCACCGAAGAAGCGGCTGCTGAGGCAACGACCCTTGGCCGTTTCATGGACGAGGCGCTTTTGCGGCACCGTCTTGCGCACCACCATATCGTGCGTGGTTTAGGTTCGGGCCGCTTACCCAATGGGCGGCTGTATCAAGCCACCGAGCTACTCGAAGGCTTGGCGCTCGATGAACAACTCGCCTTGCACGGGCCACTGTTTCCTGAACAGGCCGTGCCGCTCTTCAGCAAAATCTGTGAAGCCGTGCGCTACCTGCACGAGCAAGGCACGGTTCACCGCGACTTGCGGCCCGGCAACGTCTTCTTGCACCACGGGTTGATTGCGCAGAACCCCAAGTTGCTCGGCCTGGGCATGGCTTATTTTCGTGGCGGTAAGACGGTCGACACCACCGCCGGCACTCTGCTTTCTCGCCCTGAATACTGCGCCCCAGAATGCATCGCCGGTCATGCCGCTGACGCGCGCGCCGACGTTTATGCGCTGGGCGTCATGTTGTTTGAGGCCTTGAGCGGCCAAGCTCCGTTCACCGGGGCTGATTTCGGCCACGTGCTCAAGGCGCATGTCGAAGAGCCGGTGCCTGAACTGCCGGCGAGCGCAGGGCACTTGGTGCCGATCGTCAACCGTTGTCTCGCCAAGCGGCCGCAAGATCGCTTCGCCCATGCGGGTGAGCTGCTCGAGGCTTTGGCGCAGTTCGGTGAATTGCCGTCGGTGCTTGCTCCCACGCTCGATGTGCAGCACGTCGCGTACGCCACGCCGTGGGTACGGCAAGCGATGGAAGGAGACGTGGTTGGCAACTACGAGTTGCTGCGGTTGCTGGGTGACGGCGGCATGGCGCGGGTGTTTTTGGCGCGGCATGTTCGGCTCGGCCGACACGTGGCGATTAAGCTGCTCAAACCAGAGCAGTCGCAGCAGAAAACGCTGGTCGAGCGCTTCTTTCACGAAGCACAGGCCGTCAACCACATCAACCACGAGCACATCGTCGATATTTATGACTTTGTCGACGAGACGCTGGCTGACCAATCGCGCCGCAGCTACTACGTGATGGAGGCACTCGACGGTCAGACGCTGCACCAAGCGATCGGCGGAGGCGGTGTTTCGGTGGGTCGTGGGGTGCGCATCATGCGGCAGGTATGTCTGGCATTGCAGGCCGCGCATGACGTGGGCGTGGTGCACCGCGATATCAAACCAGACAATATTTTTCTCACCCACCGCTCGGGCGATGTGTTCGCCAAGGTGCTCGATTTCGGAGTGGCGAAATTGCTCCCCTTGCCCGGCCTCGAGCCGATGTCAAAGACACTGGCGGGCGTGATTATCGGCACGCCGACGTACATGTCACCCGAGCAGGCGAATGGTCATGAAATCGACTCGCGCTCAGACATTTATTCGGTGGGGGTGGTGCTTTATGAGTTGCTGACAGGGCAGCCTCCTTTCGACGCGCAGGCTTTTATGCAGCTGGCGATGCAAATCTCGACCGAGCTGCCCGCGCCGCTGGGCAATTACACGCCGACGAGAGAGCCGATACCTCCCGGGCTGAAAAGCATTGTGCTGCGTTGCCTCGAGAAAGACCCACACCGCCGGTACGCGACGATGAACGCGCTGCGTTTGGCGCTCGCGCCTTATGACGACGACGGTTTTGAATACAATGCCGGCCGCCCGGTGACGCACGAGCGCGGCGTGTCCATACGCATGGCGATGGGCGCGAGCGCGGCAGCCGCAGCGGCACTGGCGACCGCGGTAGGTTGGCTGATGTTGGTGGCTCCGCGGTACACGGTTGGGCAACAGCGCCTTGTCGTTACGCCGGCAACAGCGACGCAAGCCGCGGCGTTGCCCTCTAGCGTTTTGCCGAGTGAAGCGGCGCCTGTCGAGAAGCATGAAAGCGTCGCCGGCGCTGACACTGAGCCTGCCTTGATGGTGCGCGTTCACGAGCCGCTTTTACCGCGAGGCTGGGTCGCAGCGGCGCCGGTTGCTGAAGAGAAGGCCAGGCCGCCACGGGCGCGCGTGGTACCCAAACCGGCCGAGAAGGAGCTGCAACGCGATGATCTCATCGACGCCTTTGGCCAATGACAGGGGGCGGGAGCGCTCTACGCGTATTCGCGCGCTAGGTGCAGTATTGACCGCCGCGTTGTGGGTGAGCCCCACCCAAGCCTTCGCCGGCCCCCGCCCGCCCACCCAGGGGTTGGCGCAAGACTACGCCCAAAAAGGCCAGCAGTTTTACGACAAGGGCCAGTACGGTGACGCGGCGGTGTCGTTTGCAACCGCGCACCGACTGGACCCCCGCCCCGCCCTGCTCTTCAACATCGCGCAGTGTCACCGCAGGCTCGAGAACTTCGAAGAAAGCGCGAAGTACTACGCGCGGTACTTGGCAGAAGAGTCGCGCATCAGCGCAGGCCGACGCAAGGTCGCCCAACAGCTGCTCGATGAAGTGTTGTTGGCGAAAGCACAGCAAGACGAGACAGCCGCGCGTGCGCATGCCGAGGCAATGAAAGTGGTTCCCGAAGAAGACGCCGCTGCCGTGAAGGTACAGCTGCGCCGTCCGACCGTAGAGCCCATGCCCCCCGTGCCACCCGCGTTGAACGTGGCCAACCCAGAAGTGCACGCTGAACCTTCACAGGCGTCGATTTTCAAAACCTGGTGGTTCTGGACCGGCGTCACCGTGGTGGCCGCCAGCGCCGGAGCCATTGCCTATCTCTCGGTGCCCCGGGCGGCGCAGCCCACGTTGGGTACTGCCGACTTGAGGAACGCGCGGTGACGACGGGCGCATTGCGCTATTGGCTGGCCGCGCTGTGCGTCTGCGCCTGTTCTGGGCAACCGAGTACGTCGGTGATGCTGACGGTGGTACCGGCCGAAGGCGTTGAAGTCGAGCAGCTGAAGACCTGCGTCGAAACATCTGCCGGAGAAGAATGGGGCCCCGTTTGGGCACCCGAAAAGCCGTTGGGTGCACTGCAGGGCACGCAGACGCTGCGGCTCTTGCTCCCCGCCACGCTCAAAGGGCAGACGATCGCCGTCAACGTCGAGGGGCTGAAGCATGGCGACGTGCTCGCGCAAGGTAAGTCGATAGTGCGCCTCGTTCAGCTGCAAGAGGCCGCGATGACCGTGGCGCTGCACCAGGTTGAACCGACAGCTGACAGAAGCCCCACGGCGATTGACGCCGGGCACGACGCCGGAACGACAATGCCGCCCGACGCGGGACTGGGTGCGAACTGCACAGGGTGCAGCGCGCAGCTTGCTGACGGTTGCTCGGCGACCAGCCAGTGCACGTGCGGAGCGTCGACGGCGTGCGCCATGGGCCAGCAGTGCGTCAATGGCCAGTGCATATGCAACGCACCAAGCTGCGACGGGTGCTGCTCAAAAAATGTGTGCTGGCCGGGAGATCAACCAGCCGCGTGTGGCGTGGGCGGCATGAGCTGCCAAACCTGCGGGCCTGACGAGGCCAATGCATGCGCGAACGGCGAATGCCGCTGCGGCACACAGCCTGCCTGCGGTTCAGGGCAACGGTGCTCCGAAAGCAGGTGCGTCTGCGACAAGAACTCGTGCCCACATGGGTGCTGCCAAGCAGGCGTGTGCCATTCGGGAAATTCCGATCAGGCCTGTGGCCAAGACGGCAAGGGCTGCGACGTCTGCATGACCGACCAGCACTGCCACGGGAAGATGTGCAAAAAAAACTAGGGGGGTTACCGAGCTTCCCCCCTAAAGGGCGCGTAAGCAGACACGCTTTCAACCACCAGCAAGGCGCTCGTACGCTTCGCGCATGACATTCTGGGCCAAACGGCGAAGTGCATTTTGACGGTTGGCTTCGGTGAACAAAATATCGGCACCCGACAAGTAATCTTCGTGTTGTGTCAGCGTCGCCTGGCGAATTCGCTTGCCTGTCTGCAACAAAGTCACGCTCACCGTGGCCGTCAGTCGGTAACTGGGAAAGCGGCCGGGGCTTACCATCAGCGGAGCGCCCGTCACGGACAACAGCGTTCCCTCAACTCGCCCGTCAGCATCGTCATCGCCCAGCGTGCCGGCGCGCATCAACTGCTCGCGAAAGGCCTGAGTGAAAACAGCTTCGGCCCCACTCTCGCTCGTCTCGTTTTTGAATACCGGCACCTGCAGTGCACGAATGCCATTCGGTAGTTCTCCACCGGGGCGCACGAACCGGTACCCGCAGCCTGCGGAGAAACACAGCAGCAGCGCCACGAGAGTGCGCATCAACCCGCGACGACGAAGTTGATAAGGCGTTTGGGAACGAAGACGACTTTCTTCAAGCTCTTGCCTACCAGGGCTTGCTGCACTTTTTCGTCTGCTTCTGCCGCGGCCCGCACCGTCGCCTCATCAGCCGCCGCCGGCACCCGCACTTCAGCGCGCAGCTTGCCATTTACCTGCACCGCGTAAGGCAGCACGTCATCAACCACCAATGAAGGTTCGAAGGCCGGCCAGCCCGTCTCGACGGTGAACTTTTGCGCTCCGTATTCAGCGGCGACTTCATCAGCCAGATGCGGGGCAATCGGCGTCATCACCACCGCGACAATGCGAATCGCCTCACCCATTGCCGCGCATTCAGCCGGGGTCTGCACGTCAGCCAATGCTTGCAGCGCATTGAGGGTTTCCATCACCGCGGCGATCGCGGTGTTGAAAGACAACCGTTCAATCGCTTCGCTCACCCGCTTCAAGCACTTGTGCGCCACACGCCGAATCTCGAGCGCCTTGCCGTCATACGTGCCGTTCCACTGCGCGCCCGCGCACTTCGCCTGCTGCGACTGCGCCAGCGCCCACACCCGCTTCAAAAACCGAAACGCACCTTCGACCTGCTCATCGCTCCAGTCGAAATCGCGTTCGGGAGGACCTGCAAACAATACATACACACGGCAAGTGTCTGCGCCGTATTTCTGTACAATCGTCGAGGGAGCCACCACGTTGCCCCAGCGCTTCGACATCTTGCGCCCGTCAGGCCCATTCACGATGCCCTGGGTAATCAGTCGAATCACCGGCTCATCTACCGGCGACAAGCCCAGCTCTTTCATCACCCGTGTCCAGAAGCGAAAATAGAGCAAATGCATCGTGGCGTGCTCAGGGCCACCCACGTACACGTCGACGGGCAAATATTTCTTCGCCGCTTCGGCATCGAAAGGCGCCGCGTCGAACTTCGGCGACAAGTACCGCGCGTAGTACCAGCAAGAATCGACGAACGTGTCCATCGTTTCGACTTCGCGCTTGGCCGGCCCACCACACTTCGGGCACGTCGTATTCACGAACGACGGCACCTTGGCCAACGGAGGCTCACCCTTGCCTGTCAGCACCGCTTGCGTATCAATTTCAGGCAAACGCACCGGCAATTGCTCCAGCGGTACGGGTATGCCCTTGCGTTCGGGGTCGCACTTTTCGCAATACACAATGGGTATCGGCGTGCCCCAGTACCGCTGCCGCGAAAAGCCCCAGTCTTTCTGTCTGTAGGTGATTGCAAACGTGCCGCGCCCTTCAGCTTCGAGCTTGGCGCCCAACTGCTTGCGCGCTTGCGCCGACGTCTTGCCCGTCACTTCACCGGAATTCTGCAGTACGCCGTCTTCGGTGTACGCCTCGGTCAGCACCGTGGGCAGCGGCTCACCTGTCGCTGGGTGCACCACCACCTTCATCGGCAACTTGTATTGCGCGGCAAAATCAAAATCGCGCTGATCGTGCGCGGGCACGCTCATCACCGCGCCGGTGCCGTAGTCAGAGAGCACGAAATTCGCTACCCACACCGGCACCCTGCTGCCATCGAACGGGTTCAGCGCATACGCGCCCGTAAACACACCCTCTTTCGGAGCGGCTTCATCGGTTCGCTCGGTTTTGCTCTGCTGCGCCATTTTGCTGACGAATGCGTCAACGACTGTCTTCTGCGCTGCCGTGGTCAGCTCGTTCACCAGCTTGTGATCTGGCGCCAGCACCACATACGTGCACCCAAACACCGTGTCGATGCGGGTGGTGAAAATGCGAATCTTCTTAAGGCTGCCTTCAATACCAAACTCGGCCTCCACGCCTTCTGACCGGCCGATCCAATTTTTCTGTGCGGCGGTAATGCGCTCAGGCCACTGCGTTAGCTGCGACAACCCATCGAGCAGCGCTTGCGAGTCGCGCGTGATGCGAAAGGCCCATTCAGCCATTTCTTTGTCGATGACCTTCGACTCGCACCGCTCGCAGGTGCCGTCTTTGACTTGCTCATTGGCGATGACAGTCAAACACCCGGTGCACCAATTCACCTTCGAGAAGCGGCGGTACACCAAGCCCCGCTCGAGCATTTTCACGAAGAACCACTGGTTCCACCGGTAGTACTCGGGCTTGCTGGTGTCGATTTCCAGCGACCAGTCGTAGGCGTACCCCAGCGACTGAATTTCTTTCTTGAAGCTGGCGATGTTCTCGGCGGTGCGCGTTGCCGGGTGCACGCCGTCTTTGATCGCTGCGTTCTCAGCCGGCAGGCCAAACGCGTCCCACCCCATGGGGTGCACCACGTCGAAGCCCTTCATCTGAAAGTAGCGCGCGTAGACGTCGCCAATCAGATAGTTGCGCACATGCCCCATGTGCATTTTACCGCTGGGGTACGGCAGCATCTCGAGCACGTATTTCTTGCCCGCGGAGCCACTCCGCCCGGCGCGGAAAATTTTCGCTTCGTCCCAACGCTGCTGCCACTTCGGTTCGATGACCGAAGGCTCGTATTTTTCGCTCAAAGCCATGCAGCGCTCTTAGGGCGCTTGCCTAGGGCTGCGCAACGACGAAGCAGCACGAATGACCTGTGACATACAAGCCAGCCACTGCGCGCTAGAATTTCAAGGGAACGATGACCGGTGGGTAGCCACCGTCATTTTTCGCCAAGGTGACGCCACGCAGTACTCCCTCGGCGCACTTCGCGAATACGGTGTCTCGCACATTCTCTGGTCCCGCCTCAATACTGGTAGGCGTGCCATTGGTTGCGAAAGCCATGTTGAAAAACACTTTGCCGCTGACATCAGGTTGGGCCTTCTTGTGCTCGCGTGCACAATCTGCCAACGCGTCACGGCGCTCGAAGACCGCCTCCATCACCACGGTCTGGTAATGATCAGCTGGGGGAACAGCTCGATGGCACCCAGCGAATGCTGAAATCGCAGCGACAAATAAAAGTGAACGCATCGTCATTTACCTGTGAATCAAAACGCCGCCAACCCCGGCGCGCGCGGGTACGGAATGGCGTCGCGAATGTTGGAAAGGCCGCACACGTAGACGACGAGCCGCTCGAAGCCGAGACCAAAGCCCGCGTGGGGCACCGAGCCATAACGCCGAAAATCGCGGTACCAATTGTAGTGCTCAGGCACCAACCCGAACTGACGAATGCGCTTGTCGAGCACGTCGAGCCGCTCTTCACGCTGCGAGCCGCCGATGATCTCGCCAATGCCCGGCGCCAGTACGTCCATCGCGGCCACCGTCTTCTCGTCGTCGTTCAAGCGCATGTAAAACGCCTTCATCTTTTCAGGGTAGTTCATCACCACCACCGGGCGACCCACATGCTTCTCGGTCAAATAGCGCTCGTGCTCGGTCTGCAAGTCGGAGCCCCACTTCACCTGGTACTCAAACTTCTGCCCCGAGCTCTCGAGAATCTTCACCGCCTCGGTGTAGTCAATGCGCTCGAAGCTCGCGTCAGCCAACTTTTCCAACCGGGTCAGCGCTTCTTTGTCTTGCCGCTCGACGAAAAATTTCAAATCGTCTTGCCGCTCGTTGAGCACCGCCTTGAAGACGTACTTCAAAAACGCTTCTGCCAAGTCTGCATCGTCTTTCAACGTGGCAAAGGCAATCTCGGGCTCTACCATCCAAAACTCGGCCAAGTGGCGCGTGGTGTTGGAGTTCTCGGCGCGGAACGTCGGCCCGAACGTGTACACCTTCGAGAGCGCGAGAGCGTACGCCTCGACATTGAGCTGGCCTGAAACCGTGAGAAACGATTCTTTGCCAAAGAAGTCTTTACTGAAGTCCACCTTGCCTTTGTCATCACGCGGTGGATTCGCCGCGTCCAACGTAGAGACGCGAAACATCTGCCCCGCGCCTTCCGCGTCGGAAGCCGTGATGATCGGCGTGTTCACCCACACGAAACCTTGCTCATGAAAAAAGCGGTGAATCGCCATCGCGATGCAATGACGCACGCGCGACACCGCTCCAAACGTGTTGGTGCGCGGCCGCAAATGCGCCACTTCGCGCAAAAACTCCATGGTGTGCGCCTTGGGCTGCACTGGGTATGTATCGGGGTCTTCTACCCAACCCAGCACCTGAACCGCAGTCGCCTGCACTTCGACCGTCTGACCCTTGCCTTGCGACGCCACCAATTGGCCCGTACACACCACCGAGCAGCCGGTGCCCAGTTTCTGCACTTCAGCCGCGTAGTTGCCGAGCGTATTGGGCGCCACCACCTGCAGTGAGTCGAAACAGCTGCCGTCAGTCACCGCGATGAACGACACACCCGCCTTGGAGTCACGCCGCGTGCGCACCCAGCCGCGCACCGTCACTTCGGTACCTACCTCGACTTTTCCGCCCAGCACTTGCTTCACACTGACGATAGCCATGGGCCGGCGCTTACTACGGCCCACACCCTGTTGGCGAACAAAGCCGCTGAAGGCGTTTTGGCAGGTGGATGCGAGTAGCGGAGTCAGTCGCTGTGTGTGGAAAGAACCCGCGTTCGGTTGACGGGTACGGGTACGGGTACGGGTGACGGTGTATCCGCGAAGGTGGGGAAACTTGTGAACGAAGCCTCTCAAACCCATGCGTCCATGAGAGCAGGGTGGCTCTCAAGAAACTGACGAAGACACCCAAGCACCTGCGCGCTCGTCAAAGCCTTTTACAGCGCCCCCCCCCCAGCGCCACGGGCACCACGCACCGCACCATGAACGCCGTCACTTAAACTTACCAGGCAGCAGCCGCTTGACTTCGCGTACCACGTCGGGCCCCTGCACCGGCTTGGTCAAATACGCATTGGCGCCCAACTTCATCGCACGCGCCCGGTCTTCTTCAGCCGACTCAGTGGTGATGACCACAATCGGCACAACTCGCCACTGCGGTTGCTGACGAATGTGCGCAATGAGCTTCAAGCCGTCGAGCAACGGCATGTTGATATCGGTGAGCACAATGTCGATGGGGCCCAGCGTCATTTTCTTCAACGCTTCGGCGCCATCTTGCGCCTCGACGCACACCATTTTCGGCCATTTCTGCAGCGCGAAAATCACACTTTTGCGCATGTTCTGCGAGTCATCGACGACGAGAGCGCGAAGGGTCATTCGAAAACCATGCAAGCAAGTTGCGTGTGAGAAAATAAACAAAAACAACGCCAAAGGCGACGACCGTCAGCCCGCTATCGAATGTGGGTACAGCATGCCCACCGTTTGCCGCAGCGCCGGGGCGAGCTGCGCTATCGGCAACACCACGCGCACCGAGCCCGTGGCAATCGCCGCTCGCGGCATGCCAAACACCACTGCGCTTTCTTCAGCCTCGGCCCACCCTTCTCCGCCGGCGTGTACCAGCGCCTCAAGGCCCCTCGAGCCGTCGTGGCCCATGCCGGTGAGCACCACGCCCCATGTGCGCGTGGGACACTCTTTGGCGAGCGAGCTGAAAAGGCGATCGATTGAAGGCGCATACTTGTCTTCGGCGGCGGCTGGCTGCGTCATCAACACGAGCGTCTGGGCAGAGCTGCCATTGACGACCGACAAGTGCATGCCACCTGGGGCCACAAAAATTTTGCCGGGCATCAGCACGTCACCCACGCGCGCTTCGGCCACCGAAAAGCCACCCGTACCGTCGAGCCGCTGCGCAAACGCCGCGGTGAATTTGGGAGGCATGTGCTGGCACACCAACACGCACGCTTTCACTCCTTGCAACCCGGCAATCAATGACTGCACGGCGGTCGGCCCGCCCGTCGATGCTCCCACCGCAATGACAGGAAATGGACCTGACGAAGGCCGGCGCGCTTTCTCTAAATCAAGCCGAGGGGTAACGGTATTTTTGGCTTGCAACGGCCGCGCCGCTTCTATTTTTTCCACCAGCTCGCGACGCATCGCTTCGAGCCCGGTGGTCGAAGCCCCCATCGGCTTGGCCACGAAATCGAAAGCGCCCAGCTCCAACGCTTTGAGCACGTCGTTGGGGTGCGCGTACGAAGAAATCACCAGTACCTTGGGCCCATAGCGCGCCTTGTTGAGCCGCAAAAAACCAAAGCCGTCGAGCCGGGGCATTTCTAAGTCGAGCGTCACCACGTCGGGCTTCAAGGCTTCAACTTTTTTCAAGCCCTCATCACCGTCTACCGCCCTGTCGAGCACGGTGATGCCCGGCTCGGCCTCGAGCATCTCGACAATCGCCCGGCGGTTCGACGCCGAGTCATCAATCACCAGCACAGTCACGGGAGCGCGCGGCACTTACGGAGGCCTCTGGTAGAGCAGCTCGCCTCCCAGCTGCACCCAACGAAAATCGCTCTTCACGTTCAACAAGTTCTCTGAATGCCCGAGCAACAAGTACCCACCCGGCACCAGCCTTTCATAGAGAAACTGCACCACCCTGCGCCGGTAGCCGGGCTCGAAATAAATCAAAACATTTCGACAGAAAATGCAGTCCATCAACGGCAGTTGCTTCACCTTGCCCAGGTCAATCAGGTTCACATGGCCGAAAATGACGGGCTGGGTCAATTCAGGGCGAACCTTCATTCGTTCTGGCGAGACCCGCTCGAAGTGGCGGGCTTGCCGCTCGGCCGACGTGACGCGCAGCGCGGCTGGGCCATAGTCGGCTCGGCGCGCGATGCCCAAGGCCCGGCGCGAAATGTCGGTGGCATGTACCGTTACGCTCCAGTCGCCAAACAGCCCACTCTCTTTGAGCATCATCACCAAAGTGTAGGGCTCTTCACCGGTCGAGCAGCCCGCCGACCACAGCCGCAACTGCTGCGACGCGCCCTTCGCTTCATGCAACGCCGGCAGTACCTGGCGGGCAAAGGTGTCGAGCTGAAGCGGTTCGCGAAAAAAATAAGTCTCGCGCGTGAGCAAGACGTCAAGCGCTGCTTCCATTTCTTCGTGGCCTGAAGGGTCAGACTGCAAAAAGCGGTGATACGCGGCGAAGTCTTTGAGGCCCAACACTTCGAGCCGCACGCCCAACCTTCGCTCGACAATGAACTTCAGCTCTGGCTGAAAGAGCAGGCCGCACTCTCGGCAAAAGAGCTCTTGCAGCAGCCGAAAATCTTCGGCCGACATCGGCATTCTATCGGCGTCAGGGCTGTTCACCGCTTCGTCAAAACCGTGGCTGCCGCCATCAACACTTCACGCGCCAAGTCGTCGGTTTCGGCTTCGAGGGCGCGGTGCAATGCCACCAACGCCTCGCGCTCAGCTGACACGGCCAACACGCGGGCCGCGGCCACGCGCACGTCCCACCGTGAATGGGTCAACGCCGACAGCGCGCGCTTCACACCTGCCACCGAATCAGCGCCATAGGCCAACGCCAACTTCACCACTTCAGGGTCTGAATGCGAAGTGGCCGCGGCCAAAGTGCGATCGTCAAGCCCGTCGAGCGAAAAGAGCGCCTGCAATGCCGCCAGCGCCACGGGGCCCGAAGGCGCAGCCGCCACTTGCTCTAATTCAGGCCGGTACTCGCTGGCGCCTTGCAACGCCACCGACCACGCCGCCGCGGCCTGCACCGCGGCTTCACTGTCATCGAGCGCGCGTTTGAGCAACGGTACCGCCACCGCGCCTGGCACCTTGCCCAGCGCCCGCGCGGCCGAGCGCCGTACATGCGCCGATTCGTCGACCAGTGCCGCCGAAAGCAACTCGCTCAAACCGACGCTGCCCATGAACTCGGCGCTTTCAACCGCGGCGGCACGCACGCGCGGGTCTGAATGCTTCGCTGCCTCACGAATGCGTTTGCCGGCTTTGTCGCGCCACACTGTGGCATAGGCACGCAACGCATGGGGCCGCACGGCTTTCTGCAGGCCCACTTCGAGCACCGCCGCCACTTCAGAGGGAAAAGTCGCTCCCAACACGCGCAACCCGCGCGCCGCCGCTGAAGACAATTCGTCAATGTCCAACGCTTCGGCCAGGGGAGCCAAGGCTTCGAGCGACAAGGTGCGGCCCAACGCACGCGCGGCCAAGTCTGAGAGCTCGCGGTCGCCTTCACGCATCAGCCGCTCGAGCAGCGACACCACCGAAGGGTCGGCCGAGCGCAACACCGCTTCGCAAGCCACTGCCCGCGCTTCGTCTTCGAGCTCGATAATTGGCGCCGGAGTGCCCTTGAGCAGGGCCGACACGCCCCCGGGCCCCAGCCGCATCAAGGCGTGCAACACCACTTCGCCCAAGTCGCCACCGTGGCTGGCCTGGGCCAACGCTGGGGCCAACGCCGGCTCGTTGAGCGCCACCGTCAGCCGCAGCGCCCCTAAACGCACCTGACGATCGTCTTGCAGCAGGCTGCGCTTCAGCCATTCAACACTGTCGGCCACCAGGCCCTGCGAATGTTTGAGCGCCTCTTCGGCTTCGCTGCCCAAACCATCGCGCCACGCGCCCAAACCGAGCAATGCCGCATCGCGGCCGACTGAAGAAAGCCCACGGCAAATCAACCCGAACGCCGCGGGGTGACGCAGCTGCCCCAACAAACGGTACGCACTGCGGCGCGACGGCACCGCGTTGAGCAATGGCACCAGCCGCGGCAGAGCCACCGGTGCATCGAGCGCGGCCAAGCTTTCAAGCGCGCAGACCTGCAAAATGGGCTCGGGCGCAGCGAGCAGCTCGTTGAGCGCGCGGGAGGCGGCGATACCTCCGATACGGCCCAATGCTTCAGCGGCGCTCACCCGCACGTTGAGGTCAACGTCGCTCAAGGCTTCAATCAACACCGCGGCCGAATCTCCGTACGCAATTTCACCCAACACTTCTGCGGCGAAGCGTCGCACGTCGTCGCTGCCGGTCTTGAGCAGCTGCGCCAGCGGAGCCACCGCGGCCGAACCAATTAACCCTAGCGTCTTGGCGGCGGCATTGCGGGCGCCCACGTCGCCCGTTGAAGAGAGCACGTGCAGCACCGCGCTCAACACTTCGGGCGTGGGCTCGACGCGCGCCAACTGTTCAGCGGCGGCTTGGCGCACGCGCACATTTTCGTCATACAAGGCGGCGACAAGCTCGGGCGCCGACTCGGGCACCGCTTCAATCGCCTCGACGCGCCTGCGCCGCGCTTCGACTTCGACGTCTCGCTCAGCGATAGTCAACGCGTTTTCCCCCTTACGTTGCATCTTCCATCAAGGCCCGAACGTCGAGCATCAACCGCAACCGTTCTGAGGCTTCGCACACTCCGAGCACGAAAGGTTGCCGGTCTGCTTCGCTCATTCTCGGCGCCGGCTTGAGCACGCTTCGGCTCACCCGCAACACCGCCGACACGCCGTCGACCAAAAGACCAACACGCCGCGAGCCGATGCGACAAACCACCAAGCGCTCGTTTTCACTGCCCAATGCGGCCGAGCCCTGTTTCGAAAGCCGGCGGCGCACGTCGACCACGGGCACGATGGTGCCTCGCAACGAAACCACGCCATGCACGACACCTTTTGCACGGGGCAAGGTGGTGACAACAGGCGCGCGCAAAATCTCTTCGACCCGCATCAAATCGATGACGTAGTCTTGCCCATCGATCAGCAGCACGCAGAGCTGAACGGCCTCGCTCATTCGGTCACCTTCTCGACGTCGAGCAAGATGTAGAGCCGGCCCGCGTCGCGCGCGAGGCCTTGAATCATCGCTCGTTCACCCACTGCCATGGGGGCCGACTCGAAGCCCGAAGCCTTGAGCGACACCACGTCTTCTACTTGATCGACCCAAATGCACAGGTCGCCTTCGTGGTCGGCAAGCACGATGAAGCGCGCCTGTCGCGGCGGGGGGGTATTGAAGCTCCATTGCACTGGCGCGGGGGTGAGCTGAAGCCGAGGCTTGATGTCGTAGACAGGCAGCACTTCGCCCCGCAGGTTCATCACGCCAAGCAGGTGAGTAGGAGCACGCGGCACGGGCGTCAACAAAGGCACGCGCACCACTTCGCGCACCGTTTCGACGGGTATGGCGAAGGTTTCATTTTCGAGACGAAAGGCGAGAAAGCGCTGCTCTGTTTCGGGCGGCACCACGGTGCGGGGGGCAATCGAGGCAGGCGCTTCTTCCCACGCGGCGGGCACCGGCTCGCCCTCTGAAAAGAAAAACCGCTCGAGGGTTTGCGCCCACGTGAGCTTCACCCTGCCCCCAAGGCGAGGTGCAACGTGGCATCGATAATCGCCGCCACGTCGAGCACCAGCATCACGCGGCGGTCGCCCAATTCAGAGGCCCCGGCGAAACCCTGCACGTGGCGCAGCCGGCCTCCGAGCGACTTGGTGACAATGTCTTGCTGCCCCTTGAGCGCTTCTACCGCGATGCCCAACCGCTGCTGCGCCAAGCCCACGACGATCACGTAGAACCGGTCGACGGGTCGGTCTTTCAAGCCGAACATGCGTGACAACCGAATGAAGGGTATGGTCTGGCCCCGCAGGTTCATCACCTCGCGGCGTTCTACCGTTTCGAGCTGGGTCGGCAGCAACGTGACAATTTCCATCACGCTGTTGAGCGGCACCGCGAACGGCTGATCGCCCACCTCGACGACCAACGCGCGCAAGATGGCGAGCGTAAGAGGCAAAGTGAGCACGAATGACGTGCCCTGCCCTGCTTCACTGTTGACGTCGATCATGCCCGACAGCCGCGAGATGTTGGTTTTCACCACGTCGAGGCCCACACCGCGGCCCGACATTTCTGAAACCGTTTTTCGCGTCGAAAACCCCGGCAAGAAGATGAGATTGAAGAGATCTCGCTTGTCCATCACGTCGAGGTGCTCCGGGCGCACCAAGTTGCGTTCGCGCGCCACTTTGCGAATGCGCTCTTCGTCGATGCCGCCGCCGTCGTCGTCGATTTGAATCACCACGTGGTTGCCCTGCTGAAAAGCCTTGAGCGTCACCAAGCCACGGGGCGACTTGCCTCGCGACTGGCGGAGCGCATGGCTCTCGATGCCGTGATCGATCGCGTTGCGCAGCAGGTGCATTAAAGGGTCTGACAGATCTTCGACGATCAGCTTGTCGAGCTCGACGTCGCCACCCGAGACCTCGAAATCGACTTCGAGCTGCGCATCGCGCGCCACGCGGCGAAACAACCGCGCCAGCTTGTCGAACACTTGCCCCAACGGCACCATGCGCACGGCGAGAATGCCGCGCTGCAGCTCGTCGAGCTTGCGCTCCAACGCGCGTGCCTCGCGCATTAACTCTTGGCCCCAGAAACGCGACACCGGTATGCCACCCGCCGTGCGCGCGCTCTCGGCCAGCTTCTGCACGTTGCTGCGCACCAAGAGCAGCTCACCCACCGCGTTCATCAATGCGTCGAGCTTGCCGATATCGACCCGCACCGTCTGGGTCAACGAGCGCAGAGAGCCCTCGGCCCCGGGCCGCAGCGAAAGCGAGCGTTCAGGCAGCGACTCGTTTGTGCGCGAGGGCGTGGGCACTCCGCGCGGGCCGCTCCACAAGGGCGTCACTTGGGCACCTTGCGCGTGCGCCACCTCGGTCAACGCTTCAACGGGCAGTGCACTGCCCACCACCAAATCAAAAGCGATGGCGTCTTCTTGCGCCGGTTGCGCCGAGGGAAGCGTGCTCACGACTTCTCCCGAAGGTTTCAGCGCGCTGGTGAGCTGCGCCAGCCGAACGTCAAAGTCGGCCAAGGCGTACTCGGCGCGCACCAGCCACAAACGAATACCCTTGCGCGCGTTCTCACGCAGGCGGTGCTCTTCGTACTCAGTGAGCACGCTGCGCACCCGCTCGGGCAACTCGAGCGCGGCGAGTGGGTCTTTCGCCTTGCCACGCTTCACCGTGCACAACCGTGACAGCCGCAAGCCCAAATCGACTGCCAAGTCACTCGCTGGGCCACTGCGCTCTTCGCGGGCCACTTCAAGCAGCAAGGCGTTGAGCACGTCACCCGTTTCGACCAAAGCGTCCAGCACGTGATCGCCAAGCTCCACCCGGCCCAAGCGCAGCGCGTCGAGCAGATCTTCAGCCTGGTTGGCGAGGGTCGACACCATTTCTTCGCCGAACATCGCCGATACACCCTTGAGCGAATGGGCCGAACGAAAGACCGCGTTGATTTGCTCGGGGTCGGGTTCTGCGCCACGGTTATCGTCGAGCGCCGCCACTTCACGCGCAAAAGCTTCGACGATCTCAGTCGCCTCGGTGATGAACTCGTTGCGAATCGGCGGTTGGGCCACGAAGAAAAGACCTTTTGCCGGAACTTTACCTTGTTTGCGAAAGACAGCGGCGACGGCGACTGACCGTGAATGTAGACGATGTCAGCGCGGGCACCAGCTACTTGGCGAGGTACTTTTCGACCAAGGCAGTCAACGTGCCCGGCTCGAAGGGCTTAATCACATATTCAGAAGCGCCCATCGCCAGGCCCTTTTCGCGGTCAACAGCCCGGTTTTCGGTCGTCACCACGAAGAGCGGTGTGTCTTTGTAGTGCGGGTTTTGCTTCACGAAGCGAATCAGCTCCAACCCATTGAGGTCGGGCATGTTGACGTCGGTGATGATCAACGAAAACTGATGCTTGGGCAGCACACGCAAGGCGTCGAAGCCGTTGGTGGCGGTGAAGACTTCGACTCCCTGCATTGCTTGCACGGTCGAGGCCATGAGCTCACGCGCGGCGGTGGAGTCGTCGACAATGAGGATCTTGGAGGACATGCCGGTAGACCAGCGCGAACGCTACCACCGCGGTGTGGCTCAGGTAAGCGACTTCCACGTGTCGGTCGATGCTTTATCGCCCAAAATAACCAAGTGCGAGCCGAGCCACGACGGCATGAATTGGCTCTTCACTGCCGCGGCTTGGGCCGGCATCGGCAACGGCAAGAAAGACGGCAGGCCGAGCGCCACTTTGGTCACCCCCGCTTTCTTCAGCATAATCGCCGCTCCGTAAAGCACCGCGCCCAAGGTGGTGGCATCGAGCGTTTTGGCAGACCCGACGCCGGCAACGAAAATCTTGCCGACCGGCAGCGTGCCTGACGTCGTCATCAGTAAATGCTCGTTCTTTTCGGCCCCAAAAAAAGAATCGAGCAAAGTGCGTGAAAGTTGCCCGCACAAGCGCCAGTCAACGTAACCCGCCGCCCCCGAGAGCGGCCGTTCATCGGTTGACAGCAGCAAGCAGATCGCCTCGCAGTCAGCCAGGCCGTCGAGCCCTGCCAACGTGGTGTCGATCATCTGCACATTCATTGCTTGCCCAAGGTCTGCGCCACCCGATCGAGCAACCCATTGACGAAAGCCGATGATTCTTCGGTGCCGAAGCGCTTACCCAATTCAACCGCTTCATTCAGTGTCACTTTGCGCGGAATATCGGCCGCAAATTTGAGCTCATAAACGCCCAGTCGTAGCACGTTGCGATCAATGCGTGACATGCGGTCGACGCGCCAGTTGTGGCTGTGCTCTTCAATCAAGGCATCGAGCACGGCGAGCTCACGGCGAACCCCTTCGACGAGCATGACCGCGAACGCTTGCGCCTGCTCGTCTTTGGGGCCCTCTTCGCTGCTGGCCGACCATGCCGACTCGAGCGCCTCTTTGGCACTCAACGCCGGAGCTGATTCTACCTGGTAAAGCGCTTGAAGCGCCCGCTCACGGGCAACGCGACGCTGACCCATGCTTTAAGCGTTCCCCATTTTTGTGTGCAAATTCACCATTTCAATGCAGGCCAGCGCGGCTTCACCGCCTTTGTTGCCCGCTTTAACCCCCGCGCGATCAACGGCCTGGTCAACGGTGTCGCAGGTCAACACGCCGAACGTCACCGCGCACGCAGCGCTCGACGCAATCTGCGCGATACCCTTGCTCACTTCAGCAGCGACGTAATCGAAGTGCGGAGTACCGCCACGAATCACACACCCCAACGTCACCACGCCAGCGTACTGACCTTGCGCCACGACCCGGCGTACCAAACCGGGCAGCTCAAACGTGCCCGGAACACGAAAGACGTCAATTGCGCCGTCATCGACGCCATGGCGTTTCAGCGTGTCAACGGCACCTTCCAACAACCGTTCGGTGATGAAGCCATTGAAGCGGCTCACGCACACAGCGAAGCGGCCTTTGGGAGACACCACATTTCCTTCGAAATAACGCGGCATGGTTTTCACCTTACCCATAAACCGCTCTCAAAGGTGCCGGACTTTCCGTGTTTCCCTGATCTCTGCCTCACAGAGCCGTGGCCTTTTACAAAGCCCTCAGAACTTCACGTATTCAACGATTTTGAGCCCATAGCTCTCGAGCCCCACAATTTGTCGTGGCTGATGGGTCAGTAACCTTAACCGGGTGAGGCCCACGTCTTTCAGAATTTGCGCACCCACGCCGAACTCACGCAGCCGGCGGTGTTCTGCTTCGGGCAGCGGCAGTACCGCTTGCTTCACGGGCTTCAGGCTCAACAGCTGCTCGGGAGTGGCGGGTTTTTGCAGATACACCAGCACCCCCGCATTCTCACTTCGCAAACGCTGGAGCGCAGAATGGAGCGACCCTTTGGTGTGCCCATGCTCGAGCATATCGGCGAGCGCATTGCCCCGATGTACGCGCGTGAGCACCGACTTTTGCTTCGTCACGTCGCCTTTCACCAAAGCCAGGTGCACGCCTCCGTCGACATCACTTTGGTACGCGTGCACGGTGAGCTCTCCCCACACTGAGTCTTTCACCACGTGGGTAGCGGCCCGGCGCACCAGGGTCTCACGCGTCAGCCGGTAGCTGATTAAGTCGGCCACCGAAAGAAGCGGCAATTTGTGCTTCTTGGCAAAACGCAACAAGTCAGGCCGGCGGGCCATGGTGCCGTCGTCACGCATCACTTCGCAAATGACTCCCGCCGGGGACAACCCCGCCATACGCGCCAAATCGACGCTGCCTTCGGTTTGGCCCGTGCGCACCAGCACGCCACCATCGCGGGCCCGCAGCGGAAAAACGTGCCCCGGCCGCGACAAATCAGCAGGTCGGGCATTCGGCGCCACGGCCGTGAGAATGGTGTGCGCTCGGTCAGCCGCCGAAATACCGGTGCTCACGCCCTTCGCGGCTTCAATACTGACCGTGAACGCCGTCTGAAACGGTGAAGTGTTCTCTTGCACCATCAGCGGCAGGTTGAGCCGTTTGATTCGCTCTTCGGTGAGCGACAGGCAGATCAACCCACGCGCATATTTGGCCATGAAGTTGATCGCCGCGGGCGTCACTTTCTCGGCAGCCATCACCAAGTCGCCTTCGTTCTCACGGTTCTCGTCGTCGGTGAGAATGACCATGCGCCCGGCGCGAATCTGCGCCAGCGCCTTCTGAACGAGGGCGATGCTCTCCTGGGTCGATGCCATATAGACGCGCTGTCTACGTTAGAAGCCTGCTTTTCGCAGTATCTCTTCGCTCTTCAGTCGTGACGCAGCTCAACTCAGGTTATCAGTGAGGTTAGTGAAGCCATGCACACCTAAGGGCCCGCCACAAAATAAACGCTCCATATCAGCGCCGATCCATCCCGGCTGTCCGCGTTGCGCTCCCTGCGACTTACCACTGGTAAGTCTCGGTCGCGCGCCTCGCCATCCGGGCGCCTCGGCGCAGATCTCGGACCGTTTATTTTGCGGCGGGCCCTAATGTGCACCGTTTCACAAAGATGACGCAGCCTTAACGACAATTCGCGCTGCATCTTCAGTTGGAGCCCCTAAAGCAGAGTTATGGTTCCTCTGGGTAGGGTGCATTCGTCGTCGCAGCGCGTTATCGTTTCACTTCGATATGAGTGATGAACTTAAGAGGGTTGTCGAGCTAGCTCTAAAGCTTCCTGGCGATGCCCGTGCTGCGCTTGCTGGCAGGCTTCTCGATAGCCTCGACCAAGAGGTGGACGAGAACGCCGAGGCTGCCTGGTCAGCCGAGATCTCTAAGCGATTAGCAAGGCTAGATTCTGGCGTAGTCAAAGCCGTCTCCTGGGCGGAAGCTCGCAGGGCGATCTTGCTTAAGGACGATGAGCACCCGAATCGTTGAGCTGCACCCGAGCGCCGTCGACGACGCCCGCGCAGCCCGCGTGTGGTACGCGGCGAGGTCAGAACTGGCGGAGGCCGCCTTCATGGCCGAACTTGATGCCGCGATTTCTAGAATCGCCGCAGCACCGCTCCGTTACCCAAACCATATTCAGGGTACGCGGCGGTACCTATTCAAGCGATTTCCTTTTGCCGTCGTCTTTCGCGTCACCAACGAGGCCGTCACTGTCATTGCCATCGCACATGCAAGGCGCAGCCCAGGTTATTGGAGCGCCCGTTGAGCACTTCTACCTGAACCCAGTTTGGATTGAATCGTCGGCATGACACCGGCCATATCGACGCGCTGCCAAAGTTAGAAGCCGGCTTTTCGCAGTATCTCTTCGCTAAGGCCTGAATTGGAAATGCGTGGCCCCAGCTGCCGCGCCACGTATTTTCCCAGCACGTCGGCTTCGACATTCACAAACGAGCCCAGTGCTTTACCCCCCAATGTGGTGCGGGTCATCGTCTCAGGAATGACCGCCACTTCGAAGTGATTGTCCTGCAGCCGGTTCACCGTCAGGCTGATGCCGTCGATGGTGACGCTGCCTTTCTCGATGAAGAAATGCGCGAGCGTGGGCGGCAACGCAAAGGCCATTACTTGGCTTCCACCCTGTGGCTGTGACGACAGCAGCTTGCTCACCGCGTCGACATGCCCCTGTACCCAGTGGCCGCCCAGGCGATCACCCACGCGCAACGCCCGCTCGAGATTCACGTGACGCCCTGCCTGCCAGGTGCCCAGCGTGGTGACACGCAATGTCTCAGGTGAGGCCTGCACCCGAAAACGGGTGCCTTGACATTCGACCACGGTGAGACAGCAGCCGTCGCACGCAATCGATTCGCCCAAGGCGAACTCGGGCTCGGCCAAATGACTCTGCACCCACACTTCTGCCATCGAGCCAAAGGTGATGCGCTCGACGGTACCGACGTCTTGAATGAGCCCAGTGAACACGTGAGCTCTAGCGGCGGCGGCGGGCTGACTTGCCACCCGCGGCAAGTGCGGAGCGTTTGGCAGAAGAGCCCTTGGCCACCAACGCGGGGCCGGCAACCCCCTTCTGCTTCACCGAACGGTCAGCGGCCGACGAGAGCGCCGAGAGAAATTCAGCGATACGGCGATCAGCCTTGCGCAGGCGGCGGCTCACCATGCGGCAAACGTTCTGCAAGAAGATGACGTAGGCGTACGTGTCGACCTGGTACAGGTGGTAGAGGTCGAGAATCGTCAGCGCATAGGTAGTGGCGGTTTTGAGCACCTTGACGGTGGCCGAGCGCGGCTCCAAGTCGACGAGCGCCATTTCGCCGAACGTCTCACCGGGGCCCAAGCGAACTATCGGCACTTGCTGGCCTTCGGAGCTGGAGCGCAGCACTTCGACTTCACCCTCACGCAGCACGTACATGGTGCGGCCGTGCTCACCTTCGTTGAAAATGTATTCACCGGCGTCGAAGCTGCGTTCTTCGAGCAACGCAACCATGTGGTCCATCGAACGGCCTTCGAGGCCACCGAAGACAGGCACCTTGCGCAAGAACGACACCAGTGCGGCTGACGGTTTACCTTTCATGCGCTGCACCTGACTAAAGAACGGTTGGCGGTGCAACGTTGAAAACGTGGCTATTCGTCTTCTTGGCGGAGCGCGGCCAGCACGCTCAAATCTTCGAGGGTGGTGGTGTCTTGGGTGGTGACTTTACCGTCGGCCACGTCGCGCAAGAGCCGGCGCATGATTTTGCCTGACCGTGTTTTCGGCAGCGCCTGCGAGAAACGAATTTCATCGGGGCGCGCGATGGCGCCAATTTCGCGGCTCACGTGCATCGCAAGCTCGGCTTTGAGCGCGTCGCTGGCGTTGACGCCTTGCTTCAAAGTAACGAATGCAACGAGGGCGGTGCCTTTAAGCTCATCGGGCCGCCCCACCACCGCAGCCTCGGCGACGTTGAGATGTGAAACAAGCGCACTCTCGACTTCGGCGGTACCGAGCCGGTGACCGGCCACGTTCACCACGTCATCGACCCGGCCGACGACCCAAAAGTAGCCATCGTTGTCGCGACGAGCACCGTCACCCGTGAAATAGAGGCCCGGCTGCTCACTGAAGTAGGTCTGGGTGAAGCGCTCATCGTCACCCCAAATGGTGCGCAACATCGAAGGCCACGGCTTGGTAATGAAGAGCTTGCCTCCCGCGCCGGGAGGTACCGGCTTGCCATGGGTATCGAGCACTTCGGGGTGAATGCCGGGCAGCGGCAAGGTGGCAGAGCCGGGTTTGGTGGGCGTGAGGCCGGGGAGCGGTGAAATGAGAATGCCGCCGGTTTCGGTTTGCCACCAGGTGTCGACAATGGGGCAGCGCCCGCGGCCAATGGTGTCTCGGTACCAGATCCACGCTTGGGGGTTGATCGGCTCGCCCACCGAACCGAGCAGGCGCAAGCTCGAGAGATCGTGCTTCATTGGGTGCTCTTCGCCCAGCCTCATGAACGAGCGAATCGCGGTGGGCGCAGTGTAAAAAATAGAGACGTGGTGTCGCTCGATGATGTCCCAAAAGCGATCGGGCGCGGGCGTGGTGGGCGCGCCTTCGTACATCACCACCGTGACGCCGTTCATCAGCGGGCCGTACGTGACGTAAGAGTGGCCAGTCACCCAGCCCACGTCGGCGGTGCACCAGTAAACGTCGGTATCGCGCAGATCGAAAACCCAGCGCGAGGTGAGTTTGGTCCACAGGCCGAAACCAGCAGTGGCGTGGAGCACGCCCTTCGGTTTACCGGTAGAGCCAGAGGTGTACAGAATGAAGAGCGGGTGCTCGCTGTCGACCCAGAACGGCGGGCATTCAGGCCCCTGTGTTTTGACCCAGGTATGCCAGTCGACTTCGGGCTTCTCGAGCTCGAGCGGTTGGGGGCTCACCCGGCGGAGCACAACCACATCTTTGAGCGAGGGAATGCCCGCGGCCATCGCCGCGCGCACGTTGGCGAGCAGCGGCACCACCGCGCCTTTGCGCCAGCCTCCGTCAGCAGTCAGCAGCACGCGCGCACCAGCGTCATTCATGCGCTCTTGCAGTGCTTGGGCTGAGAAGCCTCCGAAAACGACGGAGTGCACCGCGCCGATACGGGCACAGGCGAGCATGGCAATAACCGCTTCAGGTACCATGGGCAGGTAAATACCGACGCGATCGCCGGCAGTGACTCCGAGCGCTTTGAGGCCATTGGCCACGCGGCACACTTCGGCATGCAGCTCGCGGTAGGTGAGGTTTCGGGTGTCGCCCGGTTCTCCCTCGAAACGCAGCGCACATTTGTCAGCGTGCTGGTCGAGGTTCGCGTCGAGACATTCGTACGACAGGTTGCAGCGGCCGCCAATGAACCAGCGGGCGTGCGGCGGTTTCCATTCGAGGGTTTGGTGAAAAGGTTGGTTCCAGTGCAGCTCTTCGGTAGCAAGGCGTGACCAATAGGCCTCAGGGTTGGCACGTTCTTCGGCGCAGAGCTTGTCGTAGTCGTCGCGGCTTTTCAGGTGCGCGCGTTCTGAGAAACCAGCTGGAGGTGGAAAGACACGGTTCTCAGAAAGAACGCTGGTGATATCGGTCATGGCGGCTCTTTTATCGGCATACCAACCAGGGCCGAAACGGAAACATGGAAAGTCCGCCACCTTGTTCGTAAAACATGGCCGTGCCTGCATTCAAAAACCCCGTGCCGACGGTCGACTGCATCATCGAACTACCCGGAGAGCGGCTGGTGCTCATTCGCCGCAAAAACCCTCCCTTGGGCTGGGCGCTCCCCGGCGGCTTCGTCGATGAAGGCGAAACGCTGCATGCCGCATGCGTTCGCGAAGCACGTGAAGAGACTGGCCTCGAAGTCGATCTCACCGAGCAGTTCTTCACCTACTCTGACCCCGCGCGTGACCTGCGCAGGCACACGCTCTCAACTGTCTATATTGCTTGGGCCGAGGGAGACCCCAAAGGCGCCGACGACGCCGCCGAAGCAAAAGCCTTTTCGCTCAATGAGCTCCCCAAAGAGCTCTGCTTCGATCACGGCGCCATCTTGAAAGACTACCTGGCCTACAAAAAGACCGGTAAGCGCCGAAAAATTTAAGTCGGTAAGGGCACGCTCACCTCAAACGCCGCAGCTGCCCATTGGCCACCTAAAGAAACGCCGGTGCAGCACCGGGTACACCTGCGTGCCCACCAGCATCGCGCTCAGCGACACCAGGGCCCACATTTGCCCTTCACCCAGCTGCGTAAAGGCGACGCCAGGGCAAGCCCCCGTCAACGCCCAACCCGCACCAAAGAGCAGCGAACCGGGCACCGTGCCAGGCGTCAATGCCATAGGCCCATTGCTGGCCTTCATGAACCACAACGGCACCACCAGCAACGCCACGCCGCCCATGAAGGTGAAGAGCAACCGAAAGTCTTGCAGCGCAAACATCTGATGCACGGCATTGAAGTCAGTAAAGCCCACCACGCTCAAGGTGACTCCCAACGCCAAACCCAACAACGCGCTCGTACCATGGCGCTTCATAGCAACACGCTCCGCAGCAACAGCGTGAACGCCATCGCCAAACCCAAAAAACACGCCGTGCCAATGAAGCCGGCCTTCGAAAGCCGGGAGCAACCCGACAACCCCAACCCCGACGTGCAGCCGCCCGCCATGCGCGTGCCCACACCGACACAGAAACCACCTACCGCCAGCACCATGAATTGCACCACCGGGCTGGGAAAAAGCGCACTGAAGCTGGCCGCGTAGGTGGTGCGAATGCCGGCCTGCCCTTTAATCAGCGCTCCCACCAAACCACCCACCACCAACATCGCTAAAAAAGCAGCGTGTACGGTCCACGGGTCGGTTTTGGCCACTTCGAAATGCGCTATCGGCTCGGGCTCTTCGGGAGGCTTCACCGCGTCAATGCCAAATTCAGCCGCCGTGGCCGCCAACATCGCCGCCCGCAGCTGCGCGCTGTTCATCGCCTCGAACGCCGCTTCGGCTTTTTGCCGCGCGAGGTCACCTCTCCAGTCGAGCACCCGCGCCACGCTGCCCGAAACACCGAGCGTGCGGCCCAACCCCCAAACGGTGCCCACGCCCACACCCGCCAGGCCCAAGCTGCCCGCCCACCAGGGTACGTATTCGAACATGCCGCTGCACCTTCTACTTTTTGTTGTTGCCGCCACCACTGAGCGGTTCACCCAACATTCGGCCGTTGGGTAGCAAGTTTTTTGGAATGTCTTCGCCGCAGGTGTTTTTCTGGTAGCGAACGCATTTGTTGTAGTCAGCTTCGCAGTAGTTCACCTTCCAAACCTTGAGCAGCGACTCCATCTTGAAGAGAGGGAACATCGGGCAAGTTGGAATGTGGGGGCACGGCATAGGCTTCAGAATCTAGCCCGCTCAGCCGCTTCGGTGCACTTCTTCGTGAAGGTTAAGAGCCCACACCTTCACACTTCACCGCTCCGCCCGAAACGATGCGCTACAGTCTTCGCCCGTAGCCACGTGAACTCGCCCGTCGCGCAAAGAGCGCGCTCCTTCAAGACCTTGGCCGACGAAACCTTCGATCTGTTGATCGTCGGTGGAGGCATTACCGGCTGCGGTATCGCCCGAGACGCCGCGTTGCGCGGGCTCAAAGTCGCCCTCGTCGAAAAAAACGACTTCGCTTCGGGCACGTCTTCCAAGTCGTCAAAACTGGTGCACGGAGGCCTGCGCTACCTCGAACAACTCGAGTTCAGGTTGGTTTTCGAGAGCGTCAATGAGCGCAAGCTGCTGATGAAGCGCGCCCGGCACCTGGTGCGCCCACTGCCCTTCTTGGTGTCGAATTACCAAGGTGACAAACACTGGCTGTCGACGCTCAACCTCGGCCTGTGGGTGTACGAAGCCCTGTGCGGCTTTCAGGCTTATAAGCTCCACGAAACGTTCGGCACCCGTGGCACGCTCGAGCAAGAGCCCACCCTGCGCGCTGACGGTTTGCGCGGGGCCATTCGCTATTACGACTGCCTCACCGACGACGTGCGGCTGACGCTCGAAAATGCGCTCGACGCCCGCGCGCTCGGCGCCACCATCGTCACCCACGCCGAAGTCGGAGCCCTGCTGCGCGACAGCCAAGACCGCGTCATCGGCGCCCAAGTCAAAGACGTGCTCGACGGCGCTGACAACCGCGACATCGAGGTGCGCGCCCGCGTGGTCGTCAACGCCACTGGCCCCTGGAGCGACGAAGTGCGCGCGCTGCTCGGCGAACCCGGCATCTTGAAGCCCACCAAAGGCGTGCACCTGGTGGTCGACGCCCACCGCCTGCCCGCCCGCCACGCGTGGATGATGACTTCTCCGCGCGATGGGCGGGTGGTCTTCGTCATTCCCTGGGGGTTGGGGCGCACTGCCATTGGTACCACCGACACGTTTTTCGACGGCGACCCAGACCAAGTACACGCCACCCACGCTGACGCCGAGTACCTGCTCGAAACCGCCAACCATTACTGCCCTGACGCCAAGCTCACCTTCGACGACGTGCTGTCGACGTGGGCCGGCCTGCGCCCGTTGCTCAAGCCTCCCAGCGACGCGGTGGGTGCCAGCCAAGTCTCGCGCGAGCACATGATTTACGAGCGCCCGGGCTTCATCACCATTGCCGGGGGCAAGCTCACCACTTACCGCCGCCTTGCCAAAGAAGTGCTCGACCGCGCGATTGCCCAGTGGCGCGACAAGCTGGCCTGCACCACGCAAGACCGCCCCTTGCCAGGGTCCGAAGGGCTCGACACCGACGCTGATTTAGAGAAGCTCGCCAAGCCGCTCAGAGCCAAAGGACTTTCGGGTTCTGTCGCCCGCTATTGGGCCGATACGTACGGCACCCGCTCGAGCGTGCTGCTTGAACGAACCGTAAAAGACGCTACCGCACTGACCGCGCTCGATAGGGAGCTGCCGTACTTGATGGCCCAAGTCGACGAAGCGGTTGAACACGAGCAAGCACTCACGCTCGAAGACGTGATGGTGCGCCGCGTGCCCTTTTTGCTGCGGGCGAAAGACCAAGGCTTGGGCGTGGCCGAAACCGTCGCCGCGCGCATGGGCCAAAAGCTGCAATGGAGCGACGCCCGGCAAAAAGCCGAGCTCACCCAATACCGCGCTGAAGTCGCATCAAGCCGCGCCTACCGCAGGGCTTCGTAAGGCGTGGCTTCAAGCTCGAGCAGTGAGGTGCCCACTCCCGTTCACAGGCGTGAATTGAGATTACGGGCTATGAATGACAGGCTGTCGGCTGACCACAAGCAGGAGGTATGCGCTTGCGATGGTTCTTCATGCCAGCGGCCGTTTTGGGGGTCGCTGCATTTTCGGCCTGCGAGGGGCGTATCGGCCGTGCGGCAATATCACCCACCGAAACGGCGGCTGTTGATCGCCCGGCATGGCCCTTACGCTGGACAGGCGAAGCCTCGGCGCTGCGTCGTTTGTCGCGCGACGAGTTGGTTGCCACTCTGCAGGCGCTCACAGGCGCCACAATAAATCGTGCCAGCTTGAATGCTGACCCGCGGCAAACCAGAGGTCAGTTGCTCACCGGTGGTATGTTCTACGTTGCTCCCGAAATCGCCGGCCTTGATGCCACGATGTCTTCGAGCCGGTGCCGTGCGCCAAGTCGTGTGGGGACTTGAAGGTGCGGGCTTGAGCCCGTTTTGGGCCGACGCCAACCGTTCTCAAGTGCCCATCACCCACCCATCGCAGGCATGGGCAGCGATGTTCTCGACCTTCATTTCCCCCGGCATGACCCCGGCCGAACGGCTGAAGGCGGCCCAAGCGCTGGCCCGACGAAAAAGCGTTCTCGACTTCGTGAACCGCGACTGCGCTGCGCTGAAAAGTGCCCTGGGTGCGGCCGATGCGCGTCGGCTCGATGACCATTGCACCACGCTGCGCAGCATCGAGCAGCGCGTGCAAACGATGATGCCACCCGACCAAAGCTCGTGTGTGAAGCCGGTTGATCCCGGGCCGGGCGATTGGGCCAACCCCGAACAAGTCGATGAAAAGATGTCTGCTTTCAACGAGCTCATCGCCATGACGCTGGCATGCGAGCTCACGCACGTCGTCGCTTTTCAGCTGGGCTCTCAAGCAGCTCGAAATCGTATCGCCTCGAGCTATGGGGTTCCCTCTTCACCTGTGGCGGACTCAGGCGATTCGGGGCCGGCCCATCACCCGTGGACCCATCAACCGATGACCGACCCAAACATGAATGCCGCGATGAGAATCTTTACGACCTTCTATTCCAACCAGGTTGCGGCATTGATCGATCGACTCAAAGCCACGCGCGACGCCAGTGGAAAACCACTGCTCGATTCCACAGTGGTGCTTTGGCTTTCTGAACTGGGTGGGGTTGAAGGCAACACCGACGCTCATCTCACCAGCATGGTGCCCGCTGTCCTCATTGGCCGCGGTCAGGGCTTCTTCAACGTCGGCCGCTACCTGCGCGGCAGCTCGGCAGTGAACGCCGCTGCTGAAGCAGAAGGGGGCCGTGAAATGGCGCGGCTGCTGGTGTCAGTGATTCAGTACATGGGATTGTACGACGTGAACTCCGTTGGGCTCACGGGCGTTACCGGCCCGTGGCCTGCGCTGCTCGCCTAAGGCAAGAAAACATCGTCTTCCTACGGCAAACCGCAACCGTACTTGGGGTAACCCGCGTCGAGGTGCAAAATGCTGGCGGCGATGGTGCACACCACCGAGCGAATGCACGCCTGCTCCGTACCATTCGCGCCGTACTTGCAGACACTGGTGAGGCCGGCGTCAGCGTCGTTCGGGCATTGCTCCACTGCTGAGCCCACGTTGCATGCGCACACTTTGCCGTTGCCGCCGTCAGGCAAGCGCACCGCGCTGCTGCGTACACAGCGACCTGCGTCAGTGCCGACATTGCAGTCTGAGTCGCTCTGGCAATAGCCGTCGTCGTTCGGGTTTACCGCCGCGTACACCGGGCGGGCTGAATAACCTGACGGGCAACCCTTGGTGTCTTTGCCGCGGCCCTGCGCATCGCGGGTGGCGTCGTTGTACGTCGAGGGGGCGCATACCTTGATGCTGGTCATGCCGTCAGGGTTGGGCAATTCGAGGCACACGCTCGGCAAGGGGCTGCAGCTCGGCGACTTCGAACCATTGCTGCACGCACCCACCAGATACGCCGGAAGCTGCGGGTTCTTACAGTCGTCGTCGCTCTCGCAGAGTGTGCAGAACGGAGGCGTGGGCAAGTCGTAGCACTTGTCGGCCTGCGTCTGGGCCGGGCATGGGTCAGCCTGGCCGTCACCGTCTTTGTCTTCGCCACAGCAGTACTGGCTGCGCGCACAGGCAACGCCCGCCCCGCCTTGCTCCGCGCACGTCAGCAAGCGGCAGTAGTTGGTGCCCGCATCGCCCGTGGTGCATGCGTAAGGCGTCTTGCAGTCTTGGTACGGCTGGCTCGACACCGGGTCTTGCCCCACCCGGCAATCGTTCTTGCAAGTGAAGCTGCCCCGGTCGCAATAGCCAATGGTGATTGATTCAGCGGGTTGCTCCGGGCATTCCAACGTGTCCATGCATTCGCCCTTCGCGCGGCAACGTTTTTCAGACAGCCCGCCGCCTTTGAGCTTTTCAGCCGCGCACTTCAGCCGAGGCCCACCGCGTGGGTTCGACGGCCCCAACGCACACTCGTTGTCGTCTTTGCAGGGCGGGCGGCACCGGCCAGCGCCATAGAACAACGACGTGGGATCTAAATTTTCGTCGTCGACCCAGCAGGTATTGCCCGGAGGACAGCCCGGCTGCGCCACTTGTTGTTGCTCAAAGTCCCACCGGCAGCGCGATTCGCACAAGCACTTGCCGACATTGCACACGTTGCCGTTGGGGCACTGCTTGTCTTCGGTACACCCAATGTTGTCGCAGCTGCCACTCTGCGGCACGCACACGCCCGACGGGTCAGGGACACGGCCGCAAATGCCTCCGCAGTTGCCTTCGGTGTTTTTGTGCAGGCAGTACTTCTTGTCACCTTGGCCAGCGAGGCTCTTGCATTCGGCCGGAGGCTCGAAGACCAGGCCCACGCCACATTCGGCGTCGGTGGTGCATTCTTCGCAAAAACCATGGCGGCGGCGACACACGCCATCGAAGCCAGCCACCTTGTCAGCCGCGCTCTTCACGCAGCGGCACTGCACGCCGTACTTGTCGCAGTAACTGTTGATGTCTTCTAACTGGCACGACGAGTCGTCGAAGCAACCCAGGCCCTTGATGCACTGGCCGGTGCCGTTGTCGCAACGCAGACCGTCTTGAAACGCGGCGCAGTCGTCATCGCGCACGCAGGGAGGCGTGCAGACACCATTCTTCGGGTTGCACTGGTAGCCTGCGCCCACGTCAGCGCAATTGGCACCCATTGCGGTACAGGGCGCACAGGTGCCCGCCGTCGCTTCAGCAGCGGTGGCGCACACCTTCAGGCATTGCCGCTTCGCGGCGTCGCAGTGAAATTGTGCTCCCAAGGTGGCGCAGTCGGCATCGAGCGCACACCCCGAGCAGGTACCACTCGACGGGTCATCAGTGCCTTGGCAAGGAGGTGGCGGACCAGCGTCTTTTTCTGTTTCTGCGCCCCCTTTGGGGCAGCCCAAAAATGACGACACGCCCAACAAAAGACCAACCGTGAGCAGGTGAGCACGAAACGCTGGCATAGACAGCCCCTTCGAAGTGAACGGCCAAATCAAGGGCTAAGCCCTATAGCCGAAACGCTTCACGGGCCCAAGCCCACCCACACTTCGCCGTCTTCGTAGCGCTCCTTCTTGAAGATCGGCACGTCTTGCTTCAAGCGATCAATCGCGTACTCACAGGCACGAAACGCTTCTTTGCGGTGCGGCGCTGAAGCGGCAATCACCACCGCGGCTTCGCCCGGCAACAGCACCCCGGTGCGGTGCATGATGGCCAGCTGCGCTCCCGGCCAACGCTCGGCCACTTCAGCCCCAATGTCGGCCAGGCGCTTTTCGGCCATCGGCACATACGCTTCGTATTCAAGACGTTCGACCTTCTTGCCGTGGGTCTGGTTGCGCACCGCGCCGGTGAAAGTCACCACGCCACCCTGCCCTGGCCCCGACACTGCCGCGACAACGGGCTCCAAGGTGAGCGGCACGTCAACGACACGAAACAGCCCGCCCGCGCCTCCCGCCACGGGAGGAATCAGCGCCACTTCGGCCCCCACCGGCACTTCCGCTTCTAACGCGGCAAACTCCTGGTTCACCGCGACACGCAGATGCGGCAGCAGCGAGCGCAAAGCGGGGTGCTTTTGGGTCAGCTGCTCAAGCAACGCCGCCACCGACAGTGTAGATTCCACCGGCCAGGCCTCATGCGCGAGGCCCACACGTTCGCGGGCCGCGGCGAAGTACTTGATGGTGAGATACTGGCCTTGCTTCTCAGTGAATCTCGGTGGAGCGGGTCTCAAGGGAGTCGCCGGGGGATAGCAGAAGGGAGCAACAACGTGAATGAACGTACATTATCGCGTGACATTGTCGTCGGAAGAACGCACTGAACTCGAGCACCTCGTCAGTGGAGGCATGCTGATACCCGTCGCTTGCCGGCCGTCGACGAAGAGAGCGCGCTTCTGAGTCAGCTCGCCGATACGAGTCATGCGTTCGCCTGCAGGCCGCTTCGAACGCACCGTGTCTGGCAGGAGGAACAGCGAAGAGCAATTGGCTTGGCGACAGTACCCAGGGGCGACTTCTACTCTCCAAAGCCCTCTTCGAGCTTCTTGTTCTTCAAATTATGTTATGTTCCGCATGTCGAGGAACATGGCTAAAAATGGAACATTTCCCGCTCGCATGGCCGCTGACGCGCTTCGCGGGCGTCTGCCGCCAGACTGGGTGGTGCGTCTGCGTCCTCAGAAGAAGGGCGAAGACCAGCTGATTCTGCGTGCACCCGATGGCCGACGCGGAACGCTGACGGTGTTCTCGCGTCAACAAGTGCTCCCGCGAGACGTTGCTAACCTGATGGCTAAGCCCGGCGGACCAGCAGAACGCATGCTCGTCGCTCCCTACTTAAGTCCCAGGGCGCGCGAGCTACTCGGAGCTGCGAACGCCAGCTACGCCGACGAGACGGGCAACCTCCGCGTGGCCCTCGGGGATCCCGCGGTCTTCGTGGAGCGCCAAGGGGCCAATCAAGATCCCAAACGACGACCACGACCGCTCCGGACCCTTAAGGGATCGGCGGCCGGCCGGGTCGTACGGGCGCTGTGCGATTTCTCTCTACCGTACGGCGTTCGAACACTCGCGGAGAGATCGACAACACCGCTCGGCACGGTCTCGCGCGTGGTGACGTTCCTCGAAGATGAAGCGCTCATCACCCGCGATGACAAGAAGACCATCACCGCTGTCGACTGGCCGGCACTCATCAAGCGCTGGGTGACGGACTACAGCATCACGGGCTCCAATGTGATGCGTTCGTACCTCGAACCGCGCGGCCTTGGCTCCCTCGCTCCCAAGCTGGCGAAACTGGGGCGCTACGCTGTCACTGGCGCGATGGCTGTTCCGAACGCGGTCGCGCCTGCGCGGCTCGCCATGGTCTACGTGGACGATGCGGAGGCAGCATCGAAAGCCCTCGCCCTGGTACCGACAGACGCTGGCGCAAATGTCTGGCTCCTCGAGCCCTACAACGCGGTGGTATTCGAGAGGACTCAGAAAGTGAAGATCGCAGGCGACGCTCGCATCGTCGCAGCGGCTCCGAGCCAGGTTGCCGCCGACCTAATGACAAGCCCGGGCCGTGGCCCCCAAGAAGCTGACGCTCTGATCGAGCGAATGAAAGGCACCGAGCATGCCTGGCGGCAAAAGCCCTGACCCCGAATATGTCGCCGCCCGACGTGTGCTCCTCGACGCACTGGAGGCGCTGGGCCCGCACCGCAAGGCGGTTGTGCTCGTTGGCGCACAAGCGATCTACCTTCATGTGGGCGAAGGCGACCTCGCTGTTTCGCCCTACACGACCGACGGAGATCTCGCCATCGATCCACGTGCGCTCAACGACGAACCGGCGCTCGGTGCGATACTCGAGGCGGCTGGCTTCGAGCTGACTGTGCGGCCGGGGACTTGGTCTTTTAAGCAAGGTTCAGATCGACTTGCTCGTGCCGACGTCCTTGGCCGGATCAGGGCGTCGAGGCGCCCGGCTCGGCGCGCACGGCAATGAGGTTGCTCGAAAAGCGTCCGGGCTCGAGGCCGCCGTCGTCGATCACTCGCTTCATCGAATCGGCGCTCTCGAGCCTACGGATGCGCGGTCCTTCGAAGTAGCCGTCGCGGGCGTCGCCTCGCTTCTTGTCGCGAAGCTCCACAAGATCGCCGAGCGCAAGGACAACGACGATCGCCGACAGGACAAAGACGGTCTCGATGTACTGCGCTTGCTGCGGTTCGCCGAGACTGACGTTCTGGCTGGAACGCTGGAAAAGCTGACGCAGCACCCGGTCGCCGGGCCAGTCAGCCGGGAGGCGCGCTCCTTGCTGGGCGATCTCTTCGGTGATCGCGACGCGCCGGGGGCCCATATGGCGGCGCGCGCGACTGTTGGTCTCGAAGACGAGGCGGCGCTCAGGCTCTCACGTGGGGTGGGTCGGTTTTGGAGAGCGCTCCTGGGTCAATTCAAGAGAGCGTCAAAGCCTGTTGCAATGAGCACCGCACCATTCTTCGGCCCCAGCTTTGCTCCCGCCTTAACGAAGTGCCGTTTACCGAGAGCCGCGGTGTCGCCGCGCTCAGCTTTCACTTCAGCAAGCGCATCGCTCACCCCGCCCTCAGCCTCACAAAGCGTGCACCGCGGTAACCGTTCAACCAGCTTCGTTGCCCCTTCGACGAAACGGCCTGCATCGCGAAGCTTTTGGGTGGTCTTCAATGACGTGCGAAATTCGTTACCGCTCTACGAAATTCATTCGAAGATTGGGTATTCCTTCGAATTTCCTTACGTCAGAATTGCGAGAGGGCTTTCGAAACGCGAGGGGGTGGCCCACTGAGCAGCGCGCTAGTACTCGAAGGCCAAACCGAACATCCAGTGACGGCTAGAAAAGTCGAGCGGCCGGCGACTGCCTTTGCCCTTCACTTCTTGAAAAGCAAACTCGGCAAACAAGTACGTGTGGTTCACTCCCACGCCAGTGTCAAAGTCACGCGCCAAGCGGTAGTCGATGAAATCGAGCTGCACCGCCAAACCGCCCACTCCAGCGAAGCCCCACGCCCAGCCCAGCGCCGGTTGACCGTCTGAAACTTCGGTGGCGCCACCTTTTTGGCTCCACCAATGCGTCAGCACCCCGCCGCCTTTGAGGTACGGCACCAGGGGTATGCCCTGGTTTATCGCCAACCAATCGAAGCGGTAAACCGCCAGCAGCTTGAGCGGCAACATGTGCAGGCTGGTGCCCTCACTCGAAGCCGCGCCGGTATTCGCCTCAAGCGCCTGGCCGTACTTTTCGGCGTAACCGGCCGACAAACCCAGCGCCAGCGAGCCCACGCGCTGAAAAAACTGCCGTTCGATTTCAACCTCGGCGAGCAGCATCGGAGCGCCGAACACGCTTTGATAAGGGCGCTGCGACTGGGGCAAGTCGGCGAACGGTCGATCGATGAGCGGCGTGAGCGCTCCCATTTTGAACTCGAAAGCCATGTCGCGCGGAGACTCGCCCGACACCTTCGGCTGGGCAATGGCGGTCATTGAAACCAACGCCAAAGCTATCGGCCAACGCTTTTGCATCAACGCACCCTCCTGCGACGCAGCAGCCCCATAGCCAAAAGGCCGGCTGCGGCAAATAACGAAAGCGACGCCGGAGCCATCGAGCAGCCACCCGATGCGTCTCCACCATTGCGGCGGTAAATGTCCCAGAAACCGTCAGTCTCTACCGGCGTACCCGTCACTTCTTCTGACGAAGCGCTCATGTTGCCCGTGGCGTCTTCGGCGAACAAGCGAACGGTGTACGTCTCGTTGTTGGTCAACCCCGTTACTTTGGTCGGGCTCGCCGTGCGGCCGACACTTGCCCGGCGCGAAAAATCAGTCTCGTTCGGCCCGCGCACTTCAATGTGCACCAACGAGACATCTTCGGCGGCGCTGAACGAAACATTGAGCGCACCATCGAACGAGGCCACGTCTTGAATCACCGGCGCGTCAGGCGGCTTGGTGTCATAGTTCACCGAAATCGGCGTCGTCGCTTTGATGTATTGCCCCGTGCTGGAGCAGCTTTGGTCGAGCGTGCTGGTGGCAAAACGCGTCGACGCACAAATGGTGTGCTTTTGTACT
>JAIBBR010000188.1 GCA_019694575.1 Myxococcaceae bacterium | reverse complement strand
GCCGCCCTCCCTTCTCGTGCCACAGCACAGCTTCAAAGGCACAAGGACCAGGTTCGCACCACACTCTCAGTCCACGACGCCTATCGTCAGGTCCCTGGGCGGGATCCCGAAGTCAGGTAAGCACCCGGCCACCTGACCACGCTCACCCACCGTGGGTCCGAGAGCGTAAAGTCTGACACCTGACTCGTTACAACTCATCGACCCAGTTCACCGCTTCGGCCTGCGATTGCAACGTCACCTGCACCTGCGCTGGGCTGCCAATCGAGAACATGAACGAATGATTACCCGTCGTCGCGCCGTCATAGAGGTGCTGCATGAAATAGCCCGGCATCGACGCGCTCTCGATGGAGTTGATCTGCTTCAGGGTGGCGGCATTGGGCACCCACGGGTCATTTTTGGCCCACGAAATCAAAATGCGCTTTTTCGGGTAGGGCATTTGGGTAAGCGTGTCGGTCAACGCTTCGTCAATGTAGTAGCGGCCCATATTCTGCGCGTCTGAAGAGTCCATCATCCACCGGGCGATGTCGAAGAACTCTTCATAGGCCTGCGTGCCCACGTCGATGCCGCGCTTGGCCTTCAAATACGCATCGAGCTTCAACTTGCGGTTGTGCAGAAACGGCACCGAGGCTTGCGTCAGAATGTCGGCCGGAGACGCGCCACCCACGTTCAAACAGGCGGAGGGAATTTCGGGGTTCGCCGCGACGATGAGCGAACCGGTCAGCGCACCGAGCGACATGCCGATGAAACGGGGTTTGCTGACATCAAGGCGCTCCACCACACCTTCGGTGGCCGAATCATCGACATTGATAGCGCCAATGCCGTGGGTGGTGTCTTTCAGCACCCGCAGCAGTTGCGCCACGTCGATGATTTGTTGCCGCAGCTGGTCACGCGTCGCCGCCAAATTGGTTGAAGAGCCAAAGCGCAGACCCGACGAAGGCTGGCCGGTAATCACGTCTTGCACTGAAGCCGAGGGCGGGCAGCGGTGCTCGGTGCACGCTCCGTTGTTGCTGCACTCTGAGTTGTCTTTGCAATACACGCGGTCACCGTGCATCGGTAGGTCAATCGCCAAGGTGGCGTAGCCTGCCTTCGCAATCGAATTGGCAATCAACGCGCTTTGCACGCGCGACCCGGTGATGCCGTGCTGAAAGATGACTACCGGTATGCTTCCGTTGAGGTTTTTCGGAGTCTTGGGCACGAAGAGCCAAAAGCGCAGCTGCTCTTGCCGCGGCGCCGCCAAGGTAGCCAGCGTGAATGGCCCTTCGGTGCCGGTGTGCACGGGGTTTGTGGGGTCGGTCAAGTCGAGCTCCCAGCCGTTCTGGTCCAACGCGTTGCCCGAAGTGAAGCTGCCTTCTTTCGCCCAACGAATCGAGCTGTAGAAGTCACCCCCCGCCTGCAACGACAGCACCTGCAACAAGTTCGAAGGCAAATCAGTCAGCATCGCCGGCCCTCCCGTTACGCCGGTGGGCAAGTTCCATTCAATCGGCTTGGCGCGCAACGCCGGCAATGTCGGAGCCGTGGTTTGCGTCGTAAAGGTCCACGCCAAGAGTACGTCGTCACGCGACAACCCGCGCGCGTCAGCCACCGCCAGCGCGTCTTGCGTCTTCAAGCGCAGCTTCTCGAGCTCTGCCGCGTCTTCGTCGCTCACTGTCGACAATTGGCTCTTGCCATTCACCGCCACTGGCTGCTTCGACTTGACAACCACGAAAGCCGGCGCCGTCTTCAACGGCATGCTGCCAGCGAAGGGAGCCGCGCCCTTCAACCACAACACCGCGTACCGGGTGTGCGAGCGCAAAGGCTTTTGTGGCACCAAGCGCAGTTGATCAGGGTCGGCCCCCGCATTGCCCGTCGCCGTGGCGCATGACACGCACGACACGTCGATGGCGATGCTTTCCATCGGTTTCGACACGTCGGCGAGCACGAATTGCGCAGATGAAACCGAATTGCCCAACAGCCGCACGTCTGCCGCGCCCTGCACCTTGTCAGCTTCAGTCAAAATGCCGGCCGTGGTTGAGAAGCCGTCGAGCTTGTTGAGCTCGGTTTTGTTGAGCACCGTGACGTCGTCGTCTTCTGCTTCAATCGGCAAGTCGACGAGCCCGTCTTTCATCAGCACATCATTCGGAAAGGGCACGATTTTTGCGCCGGGGTCGAACTGCACCAGCGGCATGGTGCCGGTCGAAAACACCCACCCACCCACCACATGGGCGCGGGGCACCTGGTTCATCTCTAACCAGTTGAGCGCAGGCTGCAGATTGAGCCGCAGCTGTTCCATGGCCACTGCTTTTTCGCGCTCGTCTTCAATCGTCTTGCCGCGAATCGCCGGGTTCGCCGAGCGGCAGTCTGTCGAGTTCAAGTCATTGCACGTCACCAGGGGGTACGACACCCGCGCCACTTCGAAAGCCGCCGACGCCACCACCGGCTCGCCATTCGCCCCCTTCAAGCCCTCTTCGCCCCCCACCAGCACCAACGCATAGCGATGCGCCTTGGCCCACGGCGCCTTGATGGTGAGCTGCTTCTTGTCGGGCTGGTACGTCACTGTGGCCGAAGCGGTTTGCTCCGTCACCGACGCCGCATGGGTGACGTCGAAAACCCGCACCGACTTGGCGGTAACCGTCGCCTCGTTGAGGGGCGCAGAAAATGTGGTGGTCGCTTCAGACGACGTGGGAAAACCATCGAGGGTTCGCAGGTAGGCGTTGAGTTCTTTTTCCACCGGGCTTGCGTCGGCCACGTCGTGCAGGTCAATCAGGCCGGTGGCCCGGTCAATCGCCATGTCATTGGGTTTGGGCACCACGGGCACCACCGCCGCGGGGTCAAACTCGGCGACGACTTGGGCTTCTTTCACCACCACCGGCTGAGAACCGCATGCCGAGAAAACAAAAGCAGCAACCGCGACTCCACGCACCGCACGAGCGAATGGCTTCATATGGGCATGGCGGCTTAGCAGGAGCACCACGCAGCCATCAAACGCCGCGGGCTGAAAAAACAGCCTTCACGTCGACGCACAACGTCAAGACACCACGGTGTCGGTGGTCTTCACCACGTGCATGCCGGCCTCACGCCACTGCTCCATCGCCCTGTTCGCCAACGAGGGAAAATCAAGCTGCGCCGGAAGTGGGTTCAACGGCGGAGGCTGCACCGGGCTCATCGCGTCTTCTAAAATGAAAATCTTACTCAGCAGCCGCTCATCGACTTGGCGCGCCTGCGCCAGCATGTCGTTCAACGTCGAGAGCACGCAGTGACTCTTGGCTTGGCCGAAAACATAGACCCGGTCGTTCTTCATCAGCTGCGCGAAGAGCGCCGTATTGAACGCGCCCACTTTCTGGCCCGCCAATTTCGTCACTTCAGGCGAAAACACCGAATAATTTTCAGTCAGGGCGTGCATGCCCTTCGTTTCAAAATGCGTCGGCTGCCCGCGCGCGGTGGCGTGAAAAATCGCCGTTTCCATCACCGCCGGCACCAGCGCATGTGACAGCCCCCCGAGCAACGCGTGGTAAGGCCAAATGGTGAGCACATACTTGCCGCTCGCTTCCAAACGCTCGACGTACTCGAGGCTCTCGTTCGCATGGGTGAGCGCTCGCCATTTTCCGCTTTGCACGTCTTCATGAAGAATGGGCGTGAAGGGCGCCGGGTGCTGGCCTTTTTCATCAACCCACCAGCTGGGGTGAAAAATGTGAAACACGCGGTGCGTGTCCATCGAGAAATGGAGCGAGCTGATTTTGTCGAGATTGCGGTACAGCCATTCGACGGTGCGCTGCGTATCTTCCACCGCGCCGGGAACGAAGAGGCTCGCCCCCGGCGTGCAAAACGCCACCTGCACGTCGATGCCGAACGCCGCCATGCGAAACGTGTCTTGCGCTGACGGCTTCACCGCATGCTTTCGCGCGTAGCGCTCGGCCGATTCAGCAACGAGCTGCGCTCGCTCCATATAGAGCTGCGGCACTTGGCTGGGTTGGTAAAAGTCGGGCAGAGGTAAAACCATCGCTTCATTCACCTTTCTTGAGCGCTCGCTTCCACCATGGTTTTTTTGCGGCGCTCCAGTGTCTCAACCAAGCGCTGGGTGGCGGGCGACAACGTCAACGGCTGCGCGACCGCGGCGGGCCCACCTACCTGGGCCAAAGAAGAAAGCCCGGGCGCCGCTTCTCGGCTCAAAAGCGCGTAGCCCACCGGAGCATCTTCGCCTTCTTGCCCTACCATGCCCCAGGGCCCGTCGCCCCGTTGCCGGCGAAACAAGACCGGCCTGCCCGGAACACTCTGCTTACCCAGGCCCGCCTCGTCAGCGAACTTCATCGTCGCGTCAGGGCCGCTCTGCGACAGCTTGTAGACCGCGCTCACTTTGTCGCGGGTCAAACCGCTGCCACTGGGGTTGGCCACCAGGTAACCGCCGTAGCCGTACACCTGCTCGCTCGGGGCCCAGCCGGCCTCTTCACGCAGCTGCTCGAAAGCGCGCGTTTGCTCGGCGTCGAAACCGTCTTCAAGAATCTGCACCGGCCGAATGCCCAGCGCTTTGGCTCGCTGGGTGGCGAAGCGGTACTGCGCCACTTTGTCGCCCGAGTCATAGCGAATTGAATCGCGCATGCCCGGCCGCTCGGCGATGAGCGCGAATGCCGCGGGTATACCCGAGGCAATGGTGTCGAACGTGTCGAGCAAGAAACTCGAGCGTGCATGGCGCCGGTCGCACATGGCGCGAAAGGCCGCCGCGTCGCAGCCATAACGTTGAATGTGCTCGTGCCCCATGGTGCCGACGGGAACCAGGTTCAGCACCTGCGCACCGTACACGTTGCTGGTGCGTGAAATGCCGGCCGCCGCGCAACCTTCAAGCGCGAGCAGGTGCTGCGCCATGCACGTCGCCGAGCGCAGACCCACTTCGAAAATGCGGCCCGGGTCTTTCACAATTTTCACCAACTCGGCTGCCTGGGCGCGCACGCGCTCGACGTACGCTGCCTCATTCACCTCAATTGCAGGGGCCTTCACGCCCACTTGGTCCAACACTTCGAACGTAAGCTGCTTCTGCGCTTCGCCAGTAACGGTACCGAGCAACGATTCAAACTGCTGGGGGTGCAGCACTGCCGCGCTCGCCACTTGAATGCGGTAGTTCCACTGCAGCAGCAGCGGCTCCAACCAAGAGACGAGCGCTGAAGGGCCGCTGATAGAAAACACCGGCTCTCTCGGCAAAAACCAGGCACCGCTAGGCAACGCGTGCACTTTCAGCTCACTCCATTGCGTGATGGCCGCTTTGAAGCCCGCGCCCATTTCGTAGTCGTGGCTCGCCAAATACGCGTAGTCAGCCGCGGCTGGCACAGGCCGCAGCTTCTGCAGCTCGGCTTCGACATCGAACGGCAGCAACTGCGGGCCGCCCTTGCGGTGCGCGTAATAAAATGTCTCGCGACGCAGCGGCCAACCCGCTTCGGCCATCGAAAACTTGTAGCCATCGGTCGCCAACAACGAGCTGCCCATGCCGCGCGCCCTCACCTTCTGACCAATAGGGTTTTAACAACCATAAAAAGAGTTATCAAGACTCTTTTGGCTTCTTTTTTGAATATTGAAACGTGAACGCCGAACCCCTTGAGAGGTTAAGGTGGCCCTTAAAGCCCATGGCTGTTGACCGAAAATGCACTGCAATGGTTCTTAGCGCGCTGCTGGGCGCCGCGTGTGTCGAAGCGCCTTTGGCCGATGCACCGGTTTCTAACCAACCTGACCTCACTTTTACCCAAGTACGGCTGCAGAGCTGGCGTGCCAGCAAGCAGACGCTGACCGGCACGGCTGGCCAAGTGACTTTCTCGCGCCGTACCAATGAAGTGGGCGCCCAAAACCTGTCGTTGCACAGCGCCGACAAAGAACAGCTGCAAGTCGCTCAAGCGTTCGGCAACCCGTACCAAAAGTTCGCCGACGCCTGGGGCGGCGCGCGCATGGGCAACGCCGAAGGGCTGCTCGCCACGGGCCCTTCGTTCCACTTCTCTGAAGACGAGCAAGGCACCCGCTGGCTCACCGCCGACGCAGGCGTGAAAGTGCACATGCCCGGCATGGACATTTCAGCCCCCGCGGTGCGCGCCAACTTAGACACCCAACACCTTTCTTTCACTGGAGGGGTGGGCACGCAGTTGAGCCCACCGTGAGGCACCGCTCGCCTTCTTTTCACGCCGCGAAGGCGCTATGGGTGACGTTCACCCGATGCTGACGCTGTCTTTGTTGTTCATCACTGCCGCGGTCGATGGAGGCGCGCTGCTCACGCGCCCTCTTTCGATTACTGCCGACTCACTCGAGGTGTTGGGCCAAGAGCGCCGCGCCGTCTATGCAGGCCATGCCAAAGTGGTGCGCGACACCACCACCCTCACCTGCCAAACGTTGACCGTGCACTACAACGCCAAGCGCGAAGTCGAACGTATCGACGCGCACGGGGGCATCGAAGCGAAAGACGGCGAGCGCTGGGCCATGGGCGAAGAAGCGACTTACGACAACACCACCGGTGTGTTGGTGGTGACGGGCAAACCGCAGGCGCGTCAAGGCCCGCGCCGCGTCGCCGGAGACGAAGTGCGCTTCACCACCGGCAGCGAAAAGTTAGAGGTGAAGAACGCGCGCACCGTCGTCGAAGGGGAGCGCAACATGAAGCGGGTCGAAATCGACGCCGACCACTGGGTGATGGAAAGCCCCCAGCACCTCGCCACCTGGTCAGGCCACGTGAAGGCCAAGCGCGACAGCACCTTGCTCAAGGCCCCGCTGCTGGTAGCACGGTACGACGAGAGCGGCGCAGTGACACACATCGAGGCGCGCGGCGGCATCGAGGTGACTGACCGCGACAAGTGGGCCAAGGGTCAACGCGCCGACTTCGACAACCAGACCGGTGTCTTGGTGGTGACCGGCAAACCCGAAGCGCGGCAAGGCAACAACCGCATGAAGGGCTCGAAGGTGACGTTCATTTCAGGCAGCGACAGGCTCGAAGTCGACAATGCGACCACCGTCATCGAGGCCAGTTCGAAGGGCAAGCGATGACCGAGCTCGTCGCCGAAAATCTTGGCAAGGCTTACCGCGGGCGCAAGGTGGTGAACGGCGTCAGCTTCACGGTGAAGGCAGGCGAAATCGTGGGCCTGCTCGGCCCCAATGGAGCGGGAAAAACCACCAGCTTCGGCATCGTGGTCGGCTTGGTGCGCCCTGATTCGGGGCGCATCACGTTGGGTGGGCGCGACTTGACACACGCGCCCATGCACCAGCGCGCGCAGCAAGGCATTGGCTACTTGCCGCAAGAAGCGTCGATTTTTCGCAAGCTCACCGTGCGCGAGAACATGCTCGCGGTGCTCGAGCTCAACGGGGTGAAAGACCGAGCCGAGCGAGCAAAGACGGCCGCGGGAGTGCTGCAAGAGTTTGGGCTTTTGACGGTGGCTGATTCACTGGGAGAAACACTGTCGGGTGGCGAGCGACGGCGCGCCGAAATCGCCCGTTCGCTGCTGCCCAAACCGTCGCTGATTTTGTTCGACGAGCCCTTCGCCGGCGTCGACCCCATCAACGTCGCCGAGCTGCAAAAAGAAATCGCCCAGCTCAAAGCGCGCGGGTTGGGCGTGTTGATAACCGACCACAACGTGCGTGACACGCTGAGCATCTGCGATCGCGCGTACATCATTGCGTCGGGCAAAATTCTCGAAGAGGGCACCCCC
>JAIBBR010000041.1 GCA_019694575.1 Myxococcaceae bacterium | reverse complement strand
GCTTGGCCAAGTTGTTTTCGCGGTTGCACGCATCGTCAGCCGCGGGCACCTTGGCTCCGGCGGGCGGCGCGAAGTGCTTGCACAAGAATGCTTCGTAAAATTCGTTCACCCGCGCACGCTGGGTGGGGAAGCGCAGCAAGTACGCAGGCGTCGTCAGTACTCCGGAGGCGTTTTCATCGCGGGTGTACTCAACCCATTCGGTGGCGCTGCCGGTGTCGTCGATGGCGGGCATCGCCTCGAGCGACGTCGGGGGGCTCACCGTCCACACGCCGATGCCGAGTTTCTCTCGGTAGAACGACGACAGCGTTGAGTTCATGAAGCTGCGGCGGGTGGTGAGAATGTTGAAATAGTCTTCGTCGCGGCGCACCACCGAATCGATGATTTGCAGCGGCTCGTCATTGACCGCGTTGACGCGGCTGGCATGTACCTGGGTGGTGCCTTCGGCATATTCGCAGCGGCGAAAGTTCTGGCCGCAACCGCAGGAGCGGTCGCTGGTGAAAGCGCCTGTTTCGCAGGAGCTCAACGTGGCCGGGTTCACCGCGTTGGTCTGCGCTTCAATCGCGCATGAGGTGACGGTGGTGGCGCCCGAGGTGTCCCAGTAGGGCGCGGCCGCGGTGGTATAGCCGTCGCGTTGCAGGCAGCCACGGCGCGCGATGTACGAGCCTTTGATGCCGCGGTTGTCGAGCAACGTCAAATCGCAGCGATCGAGTTGGTTGAACGCAGCGCTCGCCACTGGGGTGGGGTTGACGAACGACACCACCCGCCCGTCACTGTCGAGCACTTGTTGGGTCAGCGCCGCGGTGGTGGGCTTGGTAGGGTCAGGCAAGCACAAGCTTGGCCGCAGGGTGCCGTCGGGCTGCCGGCGCATGTCGCAGTAATAAAGCAGTTTGTCAGTCGCGCCTGTGCCGGTGCCTGCGAGCAGGCCCGCGCTCGCTGCTGCGAAGCAGTTGGCCGCCGTCAGCGCAGTGCATTGGTACACCGTGTTGTCGTAGTCGAACGACACCGGCATGGGCACGCCGTTGCTGTCGCGGCATATTTTCACCGCCGGTTCGGCATGGTCGTCTTCGCGTGAAGCGTTGCAGTTGTCTTGTTCGATGAAGTGATCGCACCCAATGCCGTTGCGGCCGCGGGTAGTGCCTGAACCGTTGGGGCGGCCTTCGAGTGGTTTGGCGCCATCGGTGGTGGGGCGCACCCGGCTTTCGCCGTTGTTGAACACCGACGCGTTGACGTTCGCCCGCAACAACGCACGGTGATACGCCTTGGTCTGCGCGTAAAACGCGTCGCGCGTCATCAGCTCGTTCAAGTCTTCGGCGGTGACGGCGCCCTTCATGGCGGCGGCACGGTACTCGTCGATGCTGGGTGGGCGGCCCAACAAGTCTAAATAGAGCTGGCGCAAATACCGTGAAGGCGAAAGCGCAGGCGCTTCTTCACAGGTGTCAGCAGCCTGTGCCCAACTGGCGCAAAGGCAGCACGCAACGAGGAGCCATGTGCGTCGCAAAAGAATTCTCCTTTGAAGCTCTCACGCGAACGAGCGCGCCCCCTGACCCCACTATGGTTGCTTTCCTAAGTTGAAGTGTCAACGCGTTCAGTGTGCTTGCCGTGCGCTTCGACCACACCTTGTTTGTGCACCACAGTAGACAGGGGGGCCGTGGCGGCAGGGCGCCGTGGGTTATTCGCCGAACGCGTCGTCGATGGCTTGTTTCTTCGACGTGGGTTCGGTCTTCACGCCTGGCCGGCGAAGCGGAGGCGGCGGCCCCTTGGCCTTGTTCGCCTCGCCTTCGTCAGACTGCTCGAGCTTGGCGAGTTGCTCTTTCGCTTTCTCGTTCGAAGGGTCGTGCTTGAGCGACGCTTTGAACGCGGCCTTTGCATTGTCGGGCGCGTTGTTCGACACATAGTGAAAGCCGACCAGTGAATAGAGTGATGACAGTTGCTGGTGAATGTCGCTTGCGTACTTGCTCTTGCCGTTCGACAGGCTGGCGTCGAGCTTGAGCGCGGCTTCAAAGCTTTTGATGGCTTGGTTGCCGTTGTTGGCGGTGACCGCGGCTCGGGCCGCCTCGTAAGCCGCGGCAAACTTTTCAAGCTTTTGCGCCATGGCGGCATCGCCTGACTTTTCAGCTTCGGCCAGCGCGGCCTGGGCGTCACCTTGCAAATACGCCGCGGGCGTCACGCCTCTTTTCGGGGTCTCGGCGGTGCCTTCTTTCGTCTTCTTCTCGGCTTTGTCGGCTTTGGCTGAGCCGGGTGCGTCGGCGAACGGGTCGGTGTGCTTTGGAGCTGCAGCCTTGGTGGCCGACGCTTTCTCTTTTTTCTCGCGTGCGTCGCCAAAAGGCACCGGGTCGACGTCGAGCTGCACGGCTTCTTCACTTGTCTTCTGCTCAACCATCTTTTGCGCGATGGCGGCTTCAATTTGTTTGTCTTTGTTTTCGCCCTTGCTGGTGACAGGCGCGGCGGGCAACGGGTTGAACGCCACGCGGGTCGGCACCTTCCACAGCGCGAGTGCGAACATCGCGGCCAGGCCAAAGCCCACCGCCCCAGCAAAAAAGGCGAGCCGTACCGCGTTGGGAGGCCGCACTTTTCGCACCACCGACGTGGTGACGGCGCGCTTGCTCTTGGCGGCGGTTGGCTTCTTGGCAGGCGGCGCAATTTCGAGCGCTTGGCCGGGTTGCAACGGCCCGCGCAGCTTCACCAGCGCGTTGCCGATGGCGAGGTGATCACCCGGAAAAATTTCGACTTCGGTCGCGATGCGCTGCTTGTTGACGAAAGTGCCGTTCTGGCTGCCCAAGTCTTTGATGTAAAACGACTCGCCCACGCGGGTAATTTGCGAGTGGCGGCGGCTCACCGACGGGTGCTGCAACCGCAAATCAGAAACGGTGGCGCGACCGACCACCAGAGGGCCCTGGAGCACTTGCACCAGCTGGCCTTGGCCTGGCCCGCGCTCGACGTAAAGAAAAGCCGGCTTGAAGCCGCCGTCAGAAATCGCGGTGGGGTCATACACCGGCTTCAGCTCTTGGTCGGCTGACTTCTCGGTGTCGTAAACCGTGGTGGGAATGTGCTCTTCAGGCTTGCGCGCAGTGGCAGGGTTGCGGCGCGCACCCGCGGGAAATTGCGGCACCTGCTGGGGCCTTGGGTCATCGGCGCGCAAGATGTCGGCTTCCTCATACCGCTCGTCTTGAGGCGTCGAGCTGCGCTTCGGGGGGGCCATGGAAACTCCTTACTTGCTGCCACTTGCGCCTACGTTTGTGTCGGTCTTAGCCGAAAAATGTTGTACGAATCTACTCGAGCGACTGCCCCGGGGCGGGCAGCTCAAGAATCAAACGCGCCAAGCCAAAATTTTTAAGGAAAAACATGGGTCTCGATTCAATTCGCGTGAACAACACGATGACCGGGCAGAAAGAGCCGCTCAAGCCGCTCACGCCGGGAAAAATCGGCATCTACGTCTGCGGGCCCACGGTTTACAGCTTCATTCACATTGGCAACGCCCGCACATTTTGCTCATTCGACGTGATTGTGCGGTACCTGCGCTATTGCGGCTTCGACGTGAAGTACGTGCGCAATTACACCGACGTCGACGACAAAATTATCAACGCTTCACGGGTGGTCGGCCGGTGGACACGTGACGGCAAAGACAGCTTGCTGCTCGAAGCCGACGGTTCGGGCACATTCGAAGGCAAGAAGGTGAAGTGGAACACCGACGGCGCCAGCTTGACGTTGGTGGGCGTCGACGCAGAGCCGCTCAAGTACCCGATGAAGCTCGAAGGCGGGCAGATGATGCTCGAGCCAGTGGGCGCTCCGCTGCAGCTCTCGCGGCAGACGCCCGAAATGTCGGCGGTCGAGCTCTCGGCGCGTTTCGTGCGCGAATTCGAAACCGACGTGGCGGCGTTGCATTTGCTGCCGCCCGACGTGACGCCCAAAGTGTCAGAACACATGCCCGAAATCGTCGCCATCATCGAGAAGCTGGTGGCGAAAGACATCGCCTATGCGTCGAAGGGCGACGTGTACTTTCAAGTCAGCAAGTACCCGCAGTACGCCAAGCTGTCGAAGCGCAATTTAGAAGACATGCAGGCGGGTGAGCGGGTGTCGGTAGGCGAGCAAAAGCGAGAGCCGCTCGATTTCGCGTTGTGGAAAGCCGCGAAGCCAGGTGAGCCCAGTTGGGACTCTCCGTGGGGCAAGGGGCGGCCGGGCTGGCACATCGAGTGCTCGGCGATGTCGTCGAAATATTTGGGCGACACGTTCGACATGCACGGCGGCGCGTTAGACCTGATTTTCCCCCACCACGAAAACGAGATTGCGCAGAGCGAAGCCGCGTCGGGGAAGACCTTGTGCAATTGCTGGATGCACGCCGGCTTTTTAGACCTCGAAGGCGCCAAGATGTCGAAGAGCTTGGGCAACGTGGTGCGGCTGCGTGACGCGCTCGAGAAGGTCGACGCCGAGGCGCTCCGCTACTTCTTCTTGTCGACGCACTACCGCAGCCCCATTGCGTTCAACGACAAGTCGCTCGCTGATGCCGAAGCGCGCCTTGAATACTTTTACGAGACTTTGAAAAAAGTCGACGAGCGCTTGGCCGGTAAAGAAGCAGGTGCGGGCCCGACGCACGGAGAGCCCGGCAAGTGGCTGAAGCAATTCGAAGAGGCGATGGACGACGACTTCAACTTCGCCGGCGCGTTGAGCGCGGTGTCGGGGTTATTCGCCGCGATGAACGAGCTGACTGACAAGCCACCGGTGAAAGACAAAGCGTTGGTGGCGCGCACCCTGCATGCGTTGCGCGGCATGGTGGGCAGTGTGTCGGGTGTGCTCGGTTTATTCGAGGAGCCTCCCGCCGCTTGGCTGCTGCGCCGTCGTGACCGGCAAGTCAAAACCAAGGGCATTGACCCGACACGGGTCGAAACGTTGATTGCCGCACGCACCACGGCGAGGGCCGAAAAGAATTTTCAAGAAGCTGACCGTGTGCGCGGCGAGCTGAAGACGTTGGGCGTCGAAATTATGGATACGCCCGGCGGCACGACGTGGAAAGTCACGGCTTAGAGGGCCAAGCAGTTTACGCGTGCCGCCTCCGCAGTACACGTCAGAGCCCTAAGCAGGCGCTTATGCCGTCAGGCATGCAACAACCCTGTCGACGTTGCGTCGTAGGGTCGAAGCCGCCTCGCCGGAGAAACGCTCATGTCCCCAGTCTGTTACCAGCACGCCGAAGTCACTGCGATTGCCACCTGTACGCATTGCATCAAGCCGGTGTGCCGCGCGTGCTTGGTCTTCGAAGGCTCGAGTGAGCTGTGTGTGGGTTGCCGTGAAACCGTTCGGCGGGCAGCGCGAGGTAACAAGCTCGCCGTATGGGCCGTGGTCGGCGTGGTATTGGCAGCGACAGCAGGAACCGCGGCTTGGGTCGCGATGCAGCCCAAGCCCGTGTTGTCACTTTCGAAAACCGCTGAAGTGATTCCTGCCGCGCCTGAACCGTGCGACCGCACACGCATCATCAAAGAAAGTGAAGCGTGGAACCGCGCCGGCGAGTACCGAAAGGCGATTGAGAAGTCAGAAGCGTTCTTCGCGCGTTGCGGCGAATACCCGCGTTTGCTGTGGGTGACGTACACCGCGCATAAGTACCTGAGCGAGTTCGACAAGGCAGCTCTCGCTGCGACGAAGCTGATTGAGAGCGACCCCGATGACAAAGACTATTGGTGGTGGCGCGGCATTGCCTACGAAGGCGCGCAAGACTGGAAGAAAGCGGCGGCCGACTATGAGCAAGCACTCAAAGTGCAGCCCAAACTGAAGAACATTCCCTTCAATTTGGCGCGTGCGTACGAGCGGCAAGGCAAGCCCTGCGAAGCGCTCGCTGCGATAGAGCGCTACTTGAAGCAGTACCCTCAATCGGCGACCGAGCCTGAAGTGAAGCACCGCGTGGAGCGCTTGCGCGACGAAGGCAAGTGCCGTGGGCCAATGAGCGCTGGCCGGCGGTAGTTCCCCGAGCCGTTTTTGTAGTACGCACCAGTTTCAATGTGGCGCATCTCGTCATTGGCTTTGGTTGCTTTTGTCGGTTGCTCCCTCGTGGGTTCGCTCAACCCGAATGAGTGTATCGATGATGCGGGGGTTGATTTTCATGTCGATGGAGGACCTCACACGACAGAAGTCAGCTGGTCGAGCTGCGATATCGCAGCCGCCTATCGCGTGATTTCCCTCGATAGCGACGCGGGCCAGTGCCCTGATCTCCCTATGCCTGGCGAGCAGCTTTGGGTCGAGCAGACTGGGGCAAAGACCGGCGTTATGACGATGCGGCTGACCCGCATTGCGCTCGAGCTCAACGACAAGTGCTTGGCTTTGGGGCAAAGCTGCCGGGCTTCGGCTGACGGCGGGGTGTGGGCAACGGCATCGGTTTTTCTGACTGCTCAAGATTCCAAGCGGGCTACGCTTCGCTGGTCGGGTGAACGTATTGATCACCATCTGCTGGCTGTGTGCCCCGGTTCTGCGCGTGTGGAATTGGAGCCGCTGGGTGCCCAATGCGTGGGCGACGAACAGTGCGAGGTGCCCCCCGAGCCAGAACGACTCGAAGTGACGTGCGGGTCCCGGCCCTTCGTACGGACCGACGGGCAGTGTGCACCCAACGACGACTGCGGAAAAGAAGCGTGTCGTTGTGCTCCAGGTTCGACATGCGTGGGCCTCACCGCGAAGTCGTGCCGTCAACCTTGCGACTATTTCAACGACACCTGCCCGATGGGGCAGCGCTGCGACGCAACGTATTTGGCACGCAATGGCTTTTGTCGGCCCGAAGGTCATCTGCAAGTGGGAGCAATCTGCGCCAATGACAACGACTGCGTGGCTCCCCTGACATGTTTAATCGGGCGAACGGCACCGGCGACGCTTTCGTCGGGTGTCTGTGCACCAAGGTGTACAGAATTCGATGCTTGCCCGAGTGGCTTTCAGTGCACGAACAATCTCAATGGCTCAGCGGTGGGTGGGTGCCTTCTGGAATGTTTTCGCGAAACTGACTGTGGTGCGTTTGGTGCGGGTCGCGTTGTGCAGGTGGCAGGTCAGTCGGTCTGTGTCTGCGTGCCGCTGTCAGGGGTGCCAACGTATGGTCAGAGTTGCCGGGCAACTTCTTGTGCTCCCAATCAGGTTTGCCGCCAGTATAACTTCGGCACCCTTATCTCGATGATCACGTGCATCCCGAAATGCACCAGTGACGATGACTGCCCCCTCGATTTTCCTACTTGCGACGTCGGTCTCTGTGAATGATCGGCAACCCTTGCCGAAGACGGGTTGTGATTCACCGGGGTAGATGAGCTCTGCCCACTCGAAGGCACCGTCGTTGATGGCGCATTTTTTTCAGCGCCAACCGGTTCTTTGCGCAGTTCTTGCAGTGCCTGTTCGCTCCACTCGCAGGCAGGCGCCTTGGCCCATGAGTTGCTTTGGCCTTGGGTATGACCATCGTTTGTGCGACGCGTTTCTCTGAAGAATCGGCCCAGGCAGCCGCCGTAGCCGCCGAGTTGGCCCGCCGGCAAAAAGAAACACTGTGGCTGGTTCACGTGTTGCCTGCTCGCACGGGGCGAGAGTCTCATGACACCATCGCTGCCTCGGTGGAAGCGGCGCTCAAAGGCGACGCGGTGCTCCTCGCGCGCGGTGGCGACCATGTGAAGACGGCGGTGCTCACCGGGCGTTTAGAAGAAGAGGTGGCGCGCTTTTGCGTTGAAAAAGCTGCCCGGCTGTTGGTCGTCGGTGACACCAGCCACCCCCAGACTTTTTTTTCAGGCGGCCCGCTCGACCGGCTCGCTTACGGAGTTGAAACTCCGGTCTTGGTGGTGCGCGACGCGCGGCCGCTCACCCACTGGGCCAACGGGGGCGGCCCACTGAAGGTGATGCTGGCGTTAGATCGCACCGCAAGCTCAGCAGTGGCTCGCGACTGGGTTTCTCGGCTCAGTGACTATGGGCCCATTGAGCTCGTCGCTGGGCACGTCTTTTGGCCCCGAGAAGAATACGAGCGCTTGGGGCAAACGCCGCCGCCGCCTGAAGCAGGTCATCGAGCCCTCACCGCGCAAATTCAAACCGAAATGGAAGCCGCGCTGGCCGGGCTGCCAGAGCGGGTTATCAACCGCCGCGTGCGCATTGAAATGGGCAAAGGGCACGCCGCCGACCAAGTCGTTTCAATGGCGGGAGAAGAGCAGGTCGACCTCTTGGTGATGGGCAGCCACCGCCGCCGTGCGCTGGGCAAACTGTGGTCGGTATCACACGCTTGCTTGAAGCAGGCTCCGATGTCGGTGGCCTGTGTTCCGGCGATGACCGCGGTGCCGCACTTGTCGAACTACGCACCGTGGACCCGCCTGGTCGCCGCGACAGACTTCACCGAGTCAGGCAACCACGCGCTGGCTTGCGCGCTGTCGATGATGCGCGACGGCGGTACCTTGCACCTGGTTCATGTTGCCGCAGAGCCGGTGTCAGACGCCCTTGCCAAAAGCCTGGCGCTCAAGCTGTGCGACGCGTTGCCCAATTCGGGGGCGCCACTCAAAGTGAGCGTCGAGACGCATATTTTGCAGGGGGGTCGGCCCGGCCCAGAAATCGCGCGGCTTGCGAAGACGCTCCGGGCTGACGTGGTTTGCATTGGCTCGCATGGAAAAACCCAAGACCCCAAAGCCCCGGTGGGTGCGGTGGCGGAATACGTGGTGAAACATTGTCCGCGCCCCGTCTTTATTGCTCGGCCCAGTGAGCTGTAAGACTCCACGTTGACGCCCAGCCAAAAATCTCTAAGCGTTCGCGCTTCCCTGGCTATGTCGCTGTCACCCGCTCGTGTTAACTCCCGCGGCTGATGACTCGCTCCCCATTTTTCGCCTTGTTACTGGCGCTGTCTGCCCATGCGGTGCCGCCGTCTCGTGAAATCAGCGAAGCGGCGATACGTGCGCATGTTCGCTTTCTCGCCTCTGACGCGCTCGAAGGCCGCGGCCCCGCCACCCTCGGAGACACGCTCGCACAGCAGTACATCGCCGCTCAGTTCGAAGCGATGGGCTTGAAGCCTGCCGGCGCGAATGGAAGCTGGTTTCAGCCCTTTGACTTGGTGGGCGTGACGGGCAACCCGCAAACGCTTTCCTTCAAAGGGCAGGGGCCGAAAAAGCTCGTGCTCAATTACTCAGACGACTTCATCGCGGTGTCGGGCACGCAGCTCGAGCAATCGACCGTCAAAGACGCCGAAGTCGTTTTCGTCGGCTACGGCATCGTGGCGCCCGAATACCAGTGGGACGACTTCAAGGGCCTCGACTTGAAGGGCAAAGTGCTCTTGGTGATGAACAGTGACCCCGAAGACGACCCTGCGCTCTTCGCGGGCAAAGCGCGGCTCTGGTACGGCCGGTGGGACTATAAATACGAGATGGCGGCCAAAGTCGGCGCGGTGGGCTGCATCATCATTCACACCACGCCGTCAGCCGGTTACCCGTGGCAAGTGGTGCAGACCTCATGGTCGGGCGAGCAGTTCGACTTGCCCTATGGTGCTGAATCGCGCCTGCAGATGAAAGGGTGGACCACCGAAGAAGCGTCGCGCAAGTTGGTGGCGCTGGCCGGCAAGTCGCTCGATGAATTGCGGCAAGCGGCACAGTCGCGTGACTTTCAACCGGTGCCGTTGGGCGTGAGCCTTTCGACCCAATTCAAGAACGTGGTGCAGAAGAAAAAGACCGCCAATGTGCTGGCGATGTTGCCCGGCAGCGACGCGAAGTTGAAAGACGAAGTGGTGGTGTACACCGCGCACCATGATCATTTGGGCAAGCTGCCCCACGCCAAGCCCGGGCAAGACGACATTTACAACGGAGCGCTCGACAACGCGGCAGGCGTGGCGGCGTTGCTCACCATTGCGCGCGCGCACGTGGCGCTGCCCAAGGCCCCCAAACGGTCTATTCTTTTCGCGGCGGTGGCGGCTGAAGAGCAGGGGCTGCTCGGCTCCCAGTACCTGGTGGAACACTCGCCAGTGCCCGTGGGGCGCATGGCGGTGAACATCAACATCGACGGAATGAATATTTGGGGCAAGACGCGCGATGTGTCGGTGGTTGGCTTGGGTAAGTCGAACGTCGACGCGTACATCGTCAAGCTCGCCAAGGCGCAGAAGCGCACGGTGAAAGCCGACGAGCTGTCAGACCGTGGGTTTTTCTACCGCTCTGATCAATTCAACTTCGCCAAATGGGGCGTGCCGGCGGCATATTTTGCCAGCGGCTCAGACTTCGTGGGCCAACCCCCTGAGTGGGGCAAGAAACAGCGTGAAGAATTTGAAGAGAAGAATTACCACCAGCCTTCCGACGAATTGACCGACGGGTGGAACCTGTTGGGAGCGCTTGAAGACGTGCAGCTCTTCTTTCAGCTCGGCTGGGAAATTGGCCAGGCAGCGAAAATGCCTGAGTGGAAAAAGGGCGATGAATTCGAGGTTCCGCGGCAGAAAGCGCTCGCCGCGGTTAAAGCCACCACCCAGCGCCCCTAAACCCCAAAGAGACCCGAGTGGGAACCTTTCAACTCGAAAGCCCGTTCAAACCGCAAGGTGACCAGCCTCAGGCGATTGCCCAACTGACCCAAGGTTTGCAACGCGGTGACCCGCACCAGGTGCTGCTGGGTGTCACCGGCAGCGGCAAGACGTTCACCATGGCCAACGTCATTGCCCAGGTGAACCGGCCGACGCTGATTATCGCGCACAACAAGACGTTGGCGGCGCAGTTGTATGGCGAATTGAAAGAGCTCTTTCCCCACAACGCGGTGGAATACTTCGTCAGCTACTACGACTATTACCAGCCCGAGGCGTACGTGCCGTCGTCAGACACGTACATCGAGAAAGACTCGTCGATTAACGAAGAGATTGAGCGCATGCGCCACTCGGCCACGCATTCGCTCCGCACCCGTGACGACGTGGTGATTGTGGCGTCGGTCTCGTGCATTTACGGCTTGGGCACCGCGCGCTCGTACGTCGAAATGGCGGTGCGGCTCGCTGTCGGCGATGGCCGCGGTCGCGACGCGACGTTGAAGCAATTGGTGGAATGTCAGTACCAACGCAACGACGCTGACTTTCACCGCGGTACTTTTCGTGTGCGCGGCGACACGGTCGAAGTGTTTCCCATTTACGAAGAAGAGCGCGCGTTGAGGCTCGAATGGTTTGGCGACACGCTCGAGAAAATTTCTGAGTTCGACCCGTTGCGCGGCATGGCGTTGGCGCAGCTGGAAAAAGTCGTCATCTTTCCTGGCAGCCACTACGTCACCGAGCCTGAGCAACGGCGCGTGGCGATGATTAACATTCGCGAGGAGCTGCGCGAGCGGCTCGCCGAGCTCAAGGCGCAGAACAAGCTGGTCGAAGCGCAACGGCTCGAGCAGCGCACGATGTTCGATTTGGAAATGATTGAGCAAATGGGTTTTTGCAACGGCATCGAGAATTACTCGCGCCATCTTTCAGGGCGATCTGAAGGCGAAGCGCCTCCGTGTCTCATCGACTATTTCCCCAAAGACATGCTGGTGATGATTGACGAGTCGCACCAGACGATTCCCCAGATTGGGGCGATGTTTCGCGGTGACCGCTCACGCAAAGAGACGTTGGTGGGGTTCGGTTTTCGCCTGCCCTCTGCGCTCGATAACCGGCCGCTCAAGTTTTCTGAATTCGAAAACATGGTGAAGCAGGCGGTGTACGTGTCGGCCACGCCAGCCGAATGGGAAGTGTCGAAAGCCAAGGGCGTGTTGGTGGAGCAGATTATTCGCCCCACCGGCTTATTGGACCCGATGGTGGAGGTACGCCCGGTTGGCAATCAAGTTGACGATTTGCTCGCCGAGATTCGTGAGCGCGCCAAGAAGAACGAGCGGGTGTTGGTGACCACCCTCACCAAGCGCATGGCCGAAGACCTGTGCGAGTACTACGCCGACGTCGGGGTGCGCGTGCGGTACCTGCATTCTGATATCGATGCCATTGAGCGCATGGCGATTCTGCGTGACCTGCGCCGGGGTGAATTTGACGTGCTGGTGGGCATCAACCTGCTGCGCGAAGGGCTGGACATTCCCGAGGTGTCACTGGTGGCGATTCTCGATGCCGACAAGGAAGGTTTTCTTCGCTCGCACGTGTCATTGATTCAGACCATCGGCCGCGCCGCGCGCAATTTACAGGGCCGGGTGATCATGTATTCCGACGTGGTGACCGAGTCGATGAAGCTGGCCATCGACGAGACCGAACGACGTCGCGCGGTGCAGCATGCGTTCAATCAGAAACACGGCATTACCCCCGCCTCGGTGAAGAAGAAAATTCAAGATCTGATGTACTTCTCTTACGAAGGCACGCCCGAAGCGCTGAAGAACGCGGCCGAGCCCGGGGCTGATCTGATCAGCAAAGACGAGCTCAAGGCGCTGATGAAGGCGACCGAGAAGCAGATGATGGCGTTCGCTGACGACATGGAGTTTGAGAAGGCCGCCACACAACGCGACCGCTTGATGCTGCTCAAGGAGATGGACTTGGGCGTCAAAGCGGCGTCACGCGCCTTGCTCGAGGGGCCGGTGAAGAAGAAAGAAGAACAGCGCCCGTACGCCAAGAAGGGCCAGCCTTCGCGTTACCGGCGCAAGCGTTAGAATTACCTTCCGCCGTGATGACCGAAGCGCTCCAAGCCAAGCTCGCTGAATTGCCGCAAGCGCCCGGCGTGTACCTGATGAAGGGCGAGGGGGGCGAGGTCATTTACGTGGGTAAAGCGGTGAATCTGCGCAGCCGCGTGCGCTCTTATTTCACGCGGTCGTCGAGCGACAACCGGGCGTTTGTCGGCGTGCTTGACCGCTACCTGACTGATTTAGAGACGCTGGTGGTGCGCACTGAGAAAGAAGCGCTGCTGCTCGAAAACGAGCTGATCAAAAAGCACAAACCGCGCTTCAACGTGGCGCTGCGCGATGACAAGAATTTTCTCTGTCTGCGCATTGATACGACGCACCCGTACCCGCGGCTAGAAACCGTGCGGCGCATCGCCAAAGACGGTGCCCGGTACTTTGGGCCCTACGCGTCGGCCGGTTCGATTCGCGAAACGTTGCGGGTGGTGAATAAATATTTTCAGCTGCGAACGTGCACTGATTACGTGCTCGAGAAGCGCAAACGGCCGTGCCTGCTTTACCAAATTGGCCGTTGCCCAGCGCCGTGCGTGCACCCCATTTCGTCGCAGAGCTACCAGCAAAACGTCGACGCGGTGTTGCTCTTTCTCGAGGGCAAATGTGAGCCGTTGATTGCGTCGCTGCGGCAACGCATGAAAGGAGCCGCCAGCAAGTTGGAGTTCGAAGAGGCGGCTCGGCTGCGTGATCAAACCATCGCCCTCGAGCGCTCGATGGAGCGGCAGACCGTGGCTGGGGTCGAGCCGGTTGATCAAGACGTGTTTGGTTTTTACCGCGAGGCCGAGCGGCTGGTGATTTATGCCTTTTATGTGCGGGGTGGGCGCATGGCGGGTGGGCAGGCGTTTCATTTCAGCGGCCAGCAGTTTCCCGATGCTGAGCTGCTCGAGTCGTTTGTTAATCTTTATTACGGCGACAACAACTTCGTGCCCAAAGAGGTTTTGTTGCCGTTCGCTCCGGGCCCGCTCGACGCGTTGTCGGCGCTGCTGTCAGAAAACAAAGGCGAGAAGGTGCGGGTGTCGGTGCCTCAGCGCGGCGACAAGGCGGCGTTGCTGGCCACCGCGACCCAAAATGCGCAGCGGGCCTTCTCTGAACGCAAGCAGACCCGTGAAGAAGCGCAAGACGTGCTCAAACGGTTGCAAGACAAGTTGGGCCTTTCGAAGTTGCCGCGTCGCATCGAGTGCTTCGACATTTCGCACTTTCAAGGCAGCGCGTTGGTGGCTTCGCAAGTGGTGGCGGTCGACGGTGAGGCCGAGCGTTCGGCGTACCGCAAGTTTCATTTGAAGACCGTGGCTGGCAACGACGACTTCAAGAGCATGTACGAAATTTTGAGCCGCCGGTTGAAACGGGGGTTGGCCGAAGGCGAGTTACCCGACTTGATAGTGGTCGACGGTGGCAAAGGGCAACTCGCCAGTGCCCACGCGGCGATGCGCGACTTGAATGTGTCGGGCATCGACTTGGTGGGTTTGGCCAAGAGCCGTGAGCTCGAGGCGGTGCACCCCGATGATGAAGCTGAGCGAAGCCCCGAGCGGGTTTTCGTGCTGGGTCGAAAAGACCCCATCGTGCTGCCCCAGACTTCACCAGAGTTGTTCGTTTTGACTCGGCTGCGTGACGAAGCGCACCGGTTCGCCATTGCTTTTCAACGCAAAGTGAAGCGTAAACGCGGGTTGTGGAGCGAGCTGTCGCAGGTTCCCGGTGTGGGAGAAGGGCGCCGCCGCGCGTTGCTCACCCAGTTTGGCAGTGTCAAGGCGATGCGCAGTGCTTCGATTGAAGCGTTGTCTGAAACGGTGGGGCCCGCGGTGGCCGAGCGGATCTACGCCTTTCTTCACTCGCACGATGGGCAGACCGATGCGGTGCGCGAGGCTTCGCTTGAAGACGCCGCCCCGAGCTCTGAACCCGTCTCGTAAGAATTCTGCGGAAAGACGAAGGTTTTCGTTGCGACCGTAGGCGTGGCTCAAGTAAACGCGTGGCACATTCTTTTACTGGGTAACTGGGAATAGGACACGACCATGAGGCTGTACCCGAAGGTGATTCCGATCATTTCGCGCGAGGCGGTGCAACGCCTCATGCAAGACGGAGACATCGAGGTCGAAACGCTGCGCATCGCCGACGCTGAGATGGACCTTTCGGCCATCATGCGTGAGTACTTGGCAAGCGAAGAACGCGTCAACCAAGCGACCCGCGAGGCCCTCGAGCGCCGGGGCTACGATCATTCAAAGTTCAATCAAGTGAAGCGCGAAATGGCCGATGTGCGCGGCTTCAAAATGGGTGAAGACGGTATCGAATACGTCATCAACCAGATGATTGAGTTCTTGCTGATCAGCCGCAATGTCGAAGAGGTGTTTTCGGCCGACAACGTGCTGCGCCAAAAGGTGTTTCAGATCATGAAGAAGCACCTCGACGTCGACGACGAGATCGACCGCGAGGCGCGTTCACGGCTCAAGCACTTGCAAGAAGGCACTTCGGCCTTCGAAGTCGAGTACAACAAGACCGTCGAGCAGATTCGCCGTGCCCGTGGGTTGATCTGAGTTTCAGCGCTTCTAAAATTTGACGGCTGGCTACAGGCCGGTAGCTTTTCGCGAAATGCGTACCGCGACTGTCGAAGCAGCTTTGCCGTTGTCTGAATCTGTCGACGCCATCAAAGAGTCGGTCGATCGCTTGGAGCGCATGCTCCCAAAGCGCGAAGACACCGCCGTGCTGATGGACTTTCTCGAAGATGATCTGCGTGAAGGCCTCGACGCGATTGCCCAAGTCGAAAGCCACTTCCACGACGTCGTCGATGCCATGCGGTCTGATCGCCTGCACCCCGTTTCTCTGCTCGAAGTCGCCGAAGATTTTCGGGTGCTCAACCGCCTCGAGTACTTGATGGTGGTGGTGACCCAAATGCGCAAGCGCCTCGCCCAAGCCGCCGGCAAGTTGCGCTCAGAAGGCGCGTAATGACTGACAATTTTCCAACGCCTGTCGAAGATCAATCTCACTAATCGGGGAGGTGAGCTTGATTTCATGAACGCGGCCGAACTATTTCGGTGCGCCATGAAACGTTCTGCCTTGTTGGTTGGCTCGGTGGCTTTCTCAACGTTCTTCTTCGTACAAGGCTGTGGTCAGGACCGCATCTCGATGATTCCAGAGCCGCCAGACGCGGGGCCTCCGCCGATCTGCGTGGTGGGCGACGTGAAAGACTGCTCCACTGGCCTTAAAGGCGTGTGTGAAGCGGGTAAGACGACCTGCGTTGAATCAGGCGAGTTGATCGCCGGTTGGAGCCCCTGCGTGGGCGTCACCGTTTCTTCCGCCGAAGTTTGCGACGGTCTCGACAATGACTGCGATGGCCTCTCTGACGAAGGGGGCCTGTGCTCCACGCCTCCCTTGGTGACGTGCCCGCCTGACCGCACCGTCAACGCCAACAGCTCCGTAGCGCTTTTGACCACCGCCACCGACGCCGAGGGCGACAACTTCACCTGCGAGTGGGACGTGGCCAGCCGCCCGGCGACGTCGGCGGGTAATTTCAGTTCGCCCACCAACTGCCACCAGACCAACTACTTCGCTGACGTGGTGGGCACGCACAACGTGCGGTTTACCGCCACTGACTCCAACGGCCAGAAGTCGACCTGTGCCACCACCATCACCGTGTTGCCCGTCGGCGATTTGTGGATAGAACTTACCTGGGACCGCAACAACGACATGGACCTGCACCTGCTTCACCCCAGCGCGGGCAATTCGCACTCTCCCATCGCGTGGACACCTTTGAATGGGCCGTACGATTGTTTCTTCGCCGAAAAGACCCCCGCGTGGGACGCTCCGGGCACGGCCGATGATCCGTCGCTCGACCGTGACGACGAAGTCTTTACGGGCCCTGAAAACATTCGCATCAACAGCCCGGTGGTGGGTCAAAAGTACACCATCGGGGTGCACAACTATGCCTACAACGCGGCACCGAGCGCGGTGAATGCCACGGTCAAGGTGTACTGCGCGGGTAACTTGGTTGCGACCAAAACCCGCCCCTTCACCGACCTGGGTGACATGTGGGTGGTGGGTACCATTGAGTACCGCGGTAACGACTGTGCCTTCACCGCTGACGGCTACAACATGTTCGTCGTGCCGTTCAGCGCGCTCTAGGTGACACCAGTCACCTAGGTAAACCGTGGTTTGGGTGAAGCTCATTCGAGTCACGCGGGTGAACCCGCGGGCGTTTTGCAGCATGCAAAGTTTTTTTTGCGCGCCTCATGGCCTTGTCGGGCTGTGTCACTTTGCCCATGGTGGGCACCCCCGCCACGGGAGAAAAGCTTGGCTCCCGATGCGGCGTTCAAAGTGCCCGATGGGTTCAAAGAAGCTCCGGGCCCGCGCGGCCATTGAGTCGCTCAATCACCACTTCAAGTTCTGTTTCGGCTCAGCCCGCGACTTCGCTTCTCCGGGCCGCGTTACCGCGGTGAGCGTGGCACGCACGGCGCCCAGGTCGATGACCCCCATGGCCGCGAGCGGCAACCGGCGCGCGTCGGCTGAGATCCACACGTGAATTTCGCGGCGCATGTTTTCATTGCCGATGACCGCTGCCTCGCCCGAAATGTGCCAGGCGTCGAATTCGCCCACCGGCAATGACACGTGTTCTTTGCCTTCGACTTTGCCGAACACCCGCCACAACCGGCGAATGCCGTACGCGTCGAAGCAAATGGGCAGGCCTTCTTTGAAGGGCAGCTGCCGCATCAAGAAAATGGTGCCCGCCACATCGAGCCCGTCGTCGTCGTAGCGAAATTCTGAAGTGCCGGCGTCAGCGTTGACGGTAAACGCCAGCTTCACCGAGTGATCTTTGGTGGCGAAGGCCACGTCGGCGGTGCGGTGCACGTCATTTTCTAAAGCGTCTTCGTAGTACCGCAATGGCCGCAGCGTCTTGGGGTTGAGGTAGCTGGTGCCGGTGCCCCTGACTTTTCGCACTTTTGAAAAGAAGGTGTTGGTCTCGGCGCGAATTTCAATGGGCAGCTGCGACTGCTTCACCGGCAAAACACGCATGGTCATGCGGCCAGCTTTGGCGCCCAGGGCGTCGAGGTCGTATTCCAACACTTCGCCGGGCCCGAAAGACCAGGGCGTCTGCAACGCTGGCAGGGGCAGGCACGCGTTATTGTCGGGCACCGGGTGAATGGCGGGGCTCTGTGCCGTCGCTGCTCCCGCACACCACAACAACGCCAGCGCCGCGCTTCGAAACTGTCGAATGGTCATAACCCGCCTTGAGTGTAGTCACGCCCTGAGGAATATGCCGAAAGCTCGGCCCGCAAAGTTCCGAGCAAGAAGTCGGCTTCGACGCGCACTGGCACCTGCGCCGCGTCAGCGGTGAGGTACACCTGCATGTCGCGCTTGGTTTTCAGCTTGCCCGAAAAGTCGCTGCTCACCCGTAGGCGAAAAACCTCGCGGTCGCCCAGCACGGTACGAATTGTTTGCCGCGCTTCCACCACTGCTTCCATCACGAAGGTGTTGTCGCCGGTGAACACCGGTACCCGTACACGATGGCCCTCTTGAAGCGTTTCGTTGCGCAAATAAAGCATCGCCCCTGCGACGTCGGCGAAGGCGTCGTTAAGGTCGTAGCTCACTTCGGCGGTGGCGCCCTCGCGTTGACGGGTGACGAAAGCTTTGCGTTCTGTGGCGTCGATGCGCACCCGCTCGCGCCGCCGCTTGCCGTTTTCGTCTTGAAAAAAGTCGCTGCCCACTGAGCGGCGCTGGCGTGGCTCCCAGAAGCTGATGAAGCGGTCTCTCACCGGGTACATGTCGGCGAGCGAGGTCGTCTTGGCGAGACAGACGATGGGCCACACCTCGGCGCCGTATTGCTGCATTGTCGCGCCCACCGTCACCTGTGCCCAACCTGCGGTGACGCCCAAGTACGAGACGTCATAAGTCAGTTGTTCGCCGGGCCCGAAGGCCGAACGCTCGGCAGCCCCCGCGGGAAAAACCAGCGCGCTCAGCAGCAGCAGCGCGCGTACTGCACTGTGACAGCGTTGCCAGGTCATCAACGACACTAACGTCAGGCTTCAGAGGAAGATTCATGTGGCCTTGGGCAGACAGCGCCCCCTGTTTTCTCTTACAGTTCGCGCCCTCATGACCTTTCAGGTACGACAAAGTGCGCTGTTTTGGGGAGTGTGGGCGCTGGTGCTGTCGGGGTGTGGCAGCCCAACACCTTTGCCGACGGCGAAAATTCCCACCACCTACCGCATTATTTCGGGCGTCTCGATGGGCGGCATTGGCGCCAACGCGCTCGGTTTTCGCAACCTGGAGCGCTTCGACGGTATTGGAGCGATGGGCGGCCCGTTGGAAGGCGCCTTCTTCATGCACATGTTGGACAAGTTTTTGGTGGGCGGCTTTTGCCCACTGGCAGACATCGAGCGCGTGCTGGCCGAGAACCCCCAAGCGCTCAATGACCCAGTGGTGATGAATGCCTGCGCGCAGCACGGCCAGCGGGTGTCGTTTCAACTGGCCGAAGACTTCAACAATTGGGTTTTCACCACCAGCGGCGGCAGCTTTGATCGCGACAACTACATTCGCTTGCTCAACGACTTGACGTTGGCGTTCGGCAATTTTCTCACTGAGAACCCGCAGTCGCCCTTTGCTCCCGCTGGCGTCGACCGAGAGCGAGCCCGGTTTCCTCCGGCTGACTATTGCAGCCACCCGGTTCGGCTGAAGGGCGTCTACAACGCCGAATACAACCCCCAAGGCAAGTACGACGTGATTACCTTCTGTGACGGCCAACCCGTCATCTACTACTGCGCTGACAACAAGGAGCGCGTCGACTTCTGCTCGGTGGCGAAGAACAAAGTGACGCCGCTGCCGCTGGCGCAAGAGCAGGCGTTCGCACAAGCGTTTTGCCAAGGCAAAGGGGTGGTGAAGCGCGCGTCGAGAGAAGACGAGCCGCTGCTGCTGTTGAGCTCAGCAGGCAAGGTTGACCCGTGCCGCGAAACCTTCAACCCGGTGGCGACGGGCTTGGCCATCGACTTCAACGGCAACGGGCGGCGTGACTATGGCGAACCGCTGCTCAACAACGGGCAAGAGCGTTTTGACGACGTGGGCGTCGACGGCTGTGCTGACGCGAATGAAGACGGCCACGGCGGTTGTCTCACCACGGCGCGCGCCACAGTCGAAGACTTCAACCATGACAACTTCGATATGGAAACCAACCCCTTCGGCACCGAAAACGATTGGAAGCGCGAAGTGGGTGAACCCTTTCGCGACGATGGGCTCGATGGTGTGCCTGGTACTTTAGACATTGGAGAAGGCAACGGCACGTACGACCTTTCGTCGGGTCGCCAGGCCTTCTTTGCCTATGACGCGCGCGAACAAATGCGTCAGAACCCCGAGGCGCTCAAGCGGGTCGACATTTTCACCGATGGCGGGCTGCGTGACTTGTTCAACTTTGGTTTGCAGGCGCGCATGGTTTTCAAGGCCGCCGAAGTCGCCGGGGGTAAAACCACGGGCAGCTACCGCGACTTCACCGAAATACCCGGCATGGCTGACCGTCGTACAGGCGTCTTTTCTCCGTGGAACAAGCGGTGGAAAAATGTGCCCCGCGACCTGAACATTATTTTTGGCAAAGCCGAGCCGACCGATGAAGAGCGCATCGAAGGCGAAGGCGACCACGTGGGCACTGCCACCCAGGCTGTCAACCGCTTTTACGCGATGTTCAATTGGGCAGCGATGACCTGGCCCCATTTAGAGCGGCCCCCAACGCCCTATGGCGGCAGCAGCGCCAGCGAGCGCCAGAAAACCACCTGGTTTGATTCAAAGATTCTCGGAGGCAAACGCGAGTACTCGATTGCCTTGCCGCCTGGCTATGACGAGCCCGAAAACAAAGACAAAAGGTACCCGGTGATTTTCATTGGCCATGGTTACGGCTCTGACTCTCAGTCGATGATGTTCAGCTCGTTGATTACCGACGCTTACGTGCAAGACGTTGACGTGCAGTTTCGCCCCATGATTCTGGTTTTCCCCAGCGGGCGGTGCTGCTTCACCAACGCGGCGACGGGCGGCGTCGATTGCCGAGAGCGCGACGACAACGGCGTCGACTGGGACGATCAGCCGGGCTGGAAACGCGAGTGCGAAAAAGGCAGCTTCTACGTCAACCGCCGTGGCTACAAACAAGGCGACGAGCGGCGTTATGGCGACAGCTTCGAAGAGCTGATGGAGCACATCGACGCCACCTACCGCACCGTGCGCCCGGCCGAGGTCGAAGCGCGATGAGCGATTCGGCCCACGACAATTCGGGCGTCGTTCGCGTCGACCTGAAGCGGGCCGATTTGTCAGAGCTGGTAAAAAGCGACAGCTGGCTCAAAGACGCTCCGCTGCTGTTGGCGTTGGGCGACGCGGCCGGGCAGGTGCTTCACCAGGCCACTGGGCGGCGCTACCCGCAAGGGGTCAGCCTGTTCGCCAGAGATGACGACAGCGACAGCCTGTTTCTGGTGCTCAAAGGCGAAGTGCGGCTTTTTCTGCAACAGGGCACCGAGCGGGTTGAATTGGGCGTCGCAGGGCGGGGTGACGTGCTGGGCGAAGCCGAGGTGCTCGACGGTCACGGCCCGCGCGGCTATTCAGCAGCAGCGGCGGTCGACGTCGACGCGGTCGAAATACCCCGCTTGGCGCTGCTCGACGTGGGCGATTCGCAGCGCACGTTGTTAAAATTTTTGAACGGGGTGCGCACCCAGCGGCGGGCGGCCCTCGAGGCGATGGCTGACTTTCTTCAGCGCTGGTGAGGAGCGACTTCATGAGTGGTGGTGGCAAGTCAAACATGCCCGTCGACGATGACGACGACAACAAAGGCCAGGTCAGTGGCCGAAAAGTGTTTCGCGAGTTCGACTGCCCGGTATGCACGGCCAACAACCCGGTAGAATCGGCCTTCACCGACGGTGACGAGCTTTTGTGCAATTACTGCGGCAGTCAGTTTTTGGTGAAGCTTGCCGACGATGGGCGCATGAAATTGAAAGAGATGTAAGCGGTGGCGACAGCTACCGTAGCCGTTCACCGAAAAGCGCGGTGCCCACCCGCACCCACGTCGCCCCTTCTTCAATCGCCACTTCGAAATCGAAGGTGCTGCCCATTGAAAGCTCGGTGAGGCCGTGCTGCTTGGCCAAAGTGGCCACCGCGCGAAAGTGCGGCCGACTCGCTTCAGCGTCGTCAGACAACGGAGGCATCGCCATGAGCCCGACCACTGTGAGCGCCGGCCAATTCGCCGCTTGGGCCAAAAAAGCGGGCAGGGCGTCGGGTGAAAGGCCGGCTTTAGAGCCTTCGCCCGCGACGTTCACTTCAACCAGGCAGCGCAGCGCGTCGTGGGTGCGGCGGCGGTTGAGCGCTTGCGCCACTTCGACGTTTTCTAACGCGTGAAAGACGTGCGCGGCTTGGGCCACGTACTTGGCGTTTTTCACCTGCAGCGGGCCAATGGCGTGCCAGCGCAGGCCCGGCAAGTCTGACAAGGCCGCGTGCTTGTCGCGCAATTCTTGCGCGTAATTTTCACCGAAGTGCCGCTGGCCGAGTGCGTACGCTTCGCGCAGTGCCTCCAACGGCTGCCGCTTCGAGACGGCAATCAACTGCACCGAAGAAACGTTTCGGCCCGCGCGCGCGCACGCCGCGTGAATGCGCGCCTGCACCGCTTCGAAACGCTGCGCCAGGGTGAGCTCGCTCATGGCGCGGCCCAGGGTAGCCGAACGCCTGCTTTCGCCAACAGGCCCACCGTTTCGGCCAAGGGCAGCCCAATGACGTTGGTGGCGCTGCCTTGCATTGAACAAATGAAGGCCGCCGCGCGCGCTTGAGAAGCGTAACCGCCGGCTTTGTCGCGGCCTTCGCCCGTGGCCACGTACCAGTCAATTTCTGAAGGGCTCAACAATCGAAAGGTGACCACTGTTTCTACCAGCACGAAGGCGCGGGCAGGCCCGTCGAGCGCCACGCCGGTCAACACCCGGTGGTCAGCCCCGCTCAGACGATGCAACATGCGCTTGGCGTGAGCATCGTTTTCGGGCTTGCCCAGCACATCGTCGCCCACCACCACCGACGTATCGGCGGCCAAAACCGGGAGCGCCGGGTGCCGGTGGGCGACTGCCGCGGCTTTGGCCCTGGCCACCCGCTCGACGTAGACGGCGGGCGCTTCAGCGGCGCGCACCGTTTCGTCGACCTCGGGCGCGTCGACGACAAACGTCAAACCCAGTTGCGAAAGCAACGCGTGCCGGCGCGGCGAGGTTGAAGCGAGCACAAACGACGCTGGTAGGGCTGCGGTGGTCATGTCTAAGTTTGTCGTGAAGTCGGTAGAGCATTCTTCGGGAGGCGTCAATATGGATGCCGGGCAGCTCTTGGGCGCGATGAAGCGCACCGTCGAGCAATTGGCCGCAATCAACGACATCGCCAAGGCGCTGACCTCGACGTTGGAAACCAACGAAGTGTTGGCGCTGGTGATGGAAAAGATTTCACAACTGCTCAACCCCAGCAGCTGGTCGCTGTTGCTCGAGGGCGAAGACGGCAAGCTGTACTTCGAAATTTGCGTGGGCCCCGCGGCCGAGACGCTGAAGACGATGCGCATTCCCGTTGGTGAGGGCATTGCCGGTTCGGTGTTTCGTTCGCAGAAGCCTCGCTTGGTGTCGAATGCCCGGGCTGATGCCGATTTTTCTACCCGCTTCGATGAAGTTTCGCGCTTTCGTACCGCGTCGCTGCTCGCGGTGCCGCTCATTTCTCACGGCAAGAGCCTGGGAGTGATTGAGCTGGTCAACGCCGAGGGAACTCCCGCTTTCACCGATGAAGACATGCAGACGGTGCTCGGCATTTCTGAGTTCGCCGCCATTGCCATTGAGAATGCGCGCAATTTCAAGCGGGCACACGAGCTGCTGCAGACCGACGAGCACACCGGCCTCTACAATGCCCGCTATTTGAAGACCCAGCTCACCCGCGAAGTGGCGCGCAGCGAACGCTTTGCCCGCCCCATTGCGCTGCTCTTTCTCGACGTCGACCACTTCAAAGAAGTGAATGACCAACACGGCCACTTGGTGGGCAGCGCGGTGTTGAAAGAAATTGGAGAAGTCATCGCCAGCACCATTCGCGCCATCGATTCGGCGTACCGTTACGGTGGCGATGAATTCGCCGTGCTGTTGCTCGAAACACACGCCCAGGGCGCGGCTGAAGTCGCCAAGCGGCTGGTGAACGCGGTGCACTCGAGAAACTACACCGGGCTGGAAAAACCCGTCACGGTGTCGGTAGGGGTGGCGGCTTTTCCCGACCATGCGGGCACCACCATCGACTTGCTCGATGCGGCTGACAAGGCGATGTACCGCGCGAAAAAGAATGGCCGCGACCAAATGGTGGTGGCGGCCGAACGTTTTCCCGCGCCTGAGCCGTCGCCCGGCCATTTGCGTCGGCGCTCGATACAGCAACTCAAAGCGCCGGAGCCTGTCGGAGATGGCAAGAAAGCTGGGTAGCGCCTTCAGCTGTCGCCGATAGCCTTGTCGATGGCGGTGTTATTCACCACCACGGTGCCGGTGGCTTTCAAGCTCTTGGTGAAAGCTTCACGCAACTCGAACTGCTTGCCTTTGATGGCTTCAGTCTTCAGCTGTGCCTTTTGTTTCTCGAAGTCTTCGTCGCTCGGCTTGGCCCGTTCATCGACAGTGGCCACCACCAGCGCGTTGCCCACGGTGAGCACTTCGGGCATCGGGCCGGCCGCGTCTTGCCGAAACACCGCGCCCAACATGTCGGTGGAGCCTTCGAGGCTGGGCACCAAACCCGCGCCCGAATTGAACTCGCCCGTCTGCGTCGCGGCCGGCTTCTCGAAGCCCACGCCCACCGCGCCGGGCTTTTCAGGGTCTTTCGGTTCGGCTGGGGGGTAGAGGTCAGCCAACTTCTTGCCTGCTTTCACCGCCGTCAGCGCGGCCTCGGCGTCGGCTTTGGCCAGGGCCCGGCTCTTGTCTTTCACCCACAATTCCCGGGCGATGTCACTTTTCACTGCATCGAGAGACTTCGTTTCGGGCGCTTTCTTTTCTTCAACCTTGGCGATGTGCCAGCCCTGCGCCGTTTTCACCGGTTGGGTCACTTCGCCCACCGCGAGCGGGAACAGCGCGTCAGCCAAAACGGGAGGCAACGCGCTGCGGTCGACCCAACCCAAGTCTCCGCCTTTGTCTTTCGACGTCGCATCTTCTGACACTTGCTTCGCCATCTCGGCGAAGTCTTTGCCCCCGACAATTTCTTTGCGCACGTTCTCGATTTTCAGCTTGGCGTCGTCTTGCTTGGCCTTGTCGTCACTGTCGCTGACACGAATCACGATGTGCCGGGTGTGTACTTTTTCGGGCACGAAGTACTGGAAAGACTTGTTCTTTTCATAATGGGCGGCGATGTCGGCTTCGTGCTCGGCGGTCCACTTCTTCAGTTCGTCACCCTTGGGCGCGCCCACCTTGCCCACGTAGTTCAGCGGGTCGAACTTGACGAAGGTCACCTTCGCCTTGTTGCCTTCTTTCTGGTAGCGGGCCTTGACCTCGTCGTCTGACACCAAGGCGGTGGCCTCGACCAGGCTGAGCAGCTTGTTTTTAGAGAGCTGACGGCGCAGGTCTTTTTCGAACTCCACGTCGCTGCGGCGGTCGTAGTCGCGCAAGAAGCTGCGGTAAGTGTCGTAGTCGAAGTGCCCGTCTTTTTGAAAAACCGGCTGACGGCGAAGCTCGTCGCGCAGCTCGTTGTCTGAAGCGACCACCCCGCGCGATTCGGCCGCTTGGGCGAGCAGCTCGTCGGCCACCAATTCGTCGACCACTTGGGTCTGCAGGCCCAGCTGCTTCAAAATGCCCGGAGGCAGGTTCTGCCCACGAAACATTTGCATGCGCTGCGAGAAGGCCCGGTTGAACTGCACCATGGGTATTTCTTTGCCGTTCACCGTGGCCGCGGGCGCGGCGGTGGCGTCTTGGGGCTGGCCTGTGCGGTTACACCCGCGGGAGCCTGGGCCCCATTCCAAGGCGAACAGCAGAACCAACGCACCGATGAAACCATAGGTGCCGACGCGGCGCAGATTGAACGAATCACTCATAGGTTTTGTCACGGGTTAGATTAGACAGCCGCAGCCCTGTAAGATCTGCAGGTAGAAACCGCAAGGGGTATGAGGCCCATTTGTTCTCATTGCTGACACGTTTTCGCGAGCTTCTTTTGGTGGCGGCGCTGCTCGCGTACCCGTTTTTTACGTACCTCTCGTTTGGCCACAAAGGGCGCGCGCCCAACGCCGTCGACCGCTTGATTTTGGCGCTCGCCTGGCCGATTCAAAAGTCGCTCACGTGGGCGGTCGAAAGTACGTCAGGCACCTTCAACGGTTACGTCGCGCTGCGCGGTTCGCACCAAGAGGCCGCCGAATGCCGCGCCGAGCTCTCGCGCTCCAAAGCTGAAATCAACGCGCTCGAGCAGGCCAGGCTCGAAAACGAGCGTCTGCGCAACTTGTTGGCGTACACCGAGACCACGGTCGAACACGACATCATGGCCCGCGTGGTCGGCGTCAACGCGTCGTCGAACTTTCTTTCGATGCGGCTCGACCGTGGCGAAGACGACGGCGTGAAAGTGGGCATGCCGGTCGTCACCGCCGACGGCGTGGTGGGCCAAATCGTGCGCAGCGTGGGCAGCTCTTCTGACGTGATGTTGCTCTCTGACGCGTCGAGCCGCATCGGCGTGGTGGTGCAGCGCACCGGCAGCCGGGCCACCGTGGCGGGCGGCGGAGGGCGCGGCACCTTGAGCCTCGACAACGCCCTTCGGGGCGACGAGCTCACCGACGGCGACGTGATTGTCACCTCAGGCGTCGACGGCATTTTTCCCCGCGGTATCGTGGTGGGCAAAGTCGAGCAAGTGCAGCGCCAGCCCTCGAGCTTGTTTCTGCAAGCCGCCGTTCGCCCAGCCGTGAATTTGCGCAGCCTGCAAGAGGTGCTGGTCATTCCGGTGCCGGTGGTGACGGGGCCCCAAGCGCTGGCCGCTCCGCCGGGAGGCCTGCGATGAGGTTTTTGCTCGTCACCGCGCTCGGCCTGGTGCTGCTGTCGTTGGCTTCGGTCTTCTCGCAGATGTTCGGCATGATGCTCACCCGCGTCGATGTGGTGGTGGCCCTGGTGGTGTTTCTTGGGCTGCGCGCCAACACCAGTGAAGGGGCGTTGGGGGCCTTTGCGCTCGGTTACATGCTCGACGTTTTCACCGGTCGCCCGACGGGGCTTTTTCCCTTTTTGGCGGTGCTCACGTTTCTGCTCGTGCGCTTGGCCGCGGGCTTGGTCGACGCCCGCTCGCGCGCCACCTACGCGCTCTTTGTCAGCGGAGCGACCCTGGCCAATGCGCTGCTGGCTACTTTTTTCAACTGGTTGACGTCGAGCAAAGAAGATTCGCCGGTGGCGATTTCGCTCGCTGGTTTGCCGATGCAAGTGGTGCTCACCACCGCCGCCGCCGCGCTGCTGTGGCCGCTGTTGCGCCGCTTCGACCCCGCCAATGACCGGCCTGAAGCGGGAGTGCTTCTCTAGTGACGCTGGGCCGCAATACCGAAGGCCGTGACTTGCGTACCCGCTTGCTCATCGTGGGCGCGGTGTTCGGTTTGGGCCTGTTGGTGTTGGCCATCAACCTCTACCGGTTGATGGTGGTGCGCTACGACGAGTTCTTCGCGCTCTCGAAAGACAACCAGTACAAAGACGTGCGCATTCGCGCCGCGCGCGGTGAAATTCGTGACCACCGGGGCGAAGTGTTGGTCGACGGCCGGCCTTCGTTCGACGTCTTCGTCACCCCGGCGTTCTGTTTGAAGTGCAGCACTGAAGTGTTGCCCGTGCTGGGCGAATGGCTCGGGTGGGACGAAACGAAGCGCGCCCGCGTCGAGCAGAGTTTCACCGCCGCCCATGGCCCCCAGCGCTACCAACCGATGGCGGTGCAAATCGACTTGTCGAGAGATCAACTCGACTTCTTGAGCGTGCGTTTGTTTCAACTCGCTGGAGTCAGCATTGAGCCCATTGCCCGCCGCAACTACCGGGCCGGCAGCGCGATGGCGCACGTGCTCGGGTACATGAGCGAAGTGACGCAAGAAGAACTGAACGTCGTCAACGACACCAGCGGCTCGGCTTATTTTCTGGGCGACGCGCGTGGCCGCCGCGGTGTCGAGCGGGCGTTCGAATCAGCCCTGCGGGGCTCTGACGGCTTGCGAAAAGAAGTGGTCGACGCCCGTGGCAAGGTGGTGCTCGACGAAGCGACCGGCCAGGTGATGAGCAGCGACGTGTCGGCGCCAGTGCCCGGCAACAACCTGGTGCTCTCTATCGATGCGCGGTTGCAGGCTGAAGCTGAAAACGTTTTTCCCGGCAAAGCAGGCGCGTTGATTGCGCTCGACCCGCAGACCGGCTTCATTCGGGCCATCGTTTCGCGGCCGTCGTTCGATTCAAACTTGCTCAGCCGGGGGGTGACCGCAGAGCAGATGGCGGCCTTCGCCGCCGACCCACTGCAGCCAATGGTGTTTCGCGCCGCGGCCGAGCACTACCACCCCGGCTCCACGTTCAAGCCCATTACCTTGCTCGCGGGGCTGCAGTCGGGCTCTTTCACACCGCACACGGTGACCAATTGCCCCGGCGGCTACCGGCTCGGCAACCGCGTGTGGCGCTGCCACAAAGAGTCTGGCCACGGCCCCGTCGACGCGCGCGACGCCATGCAGAAAAGCTGTGACACCTATTTTTACCGAGTGGCCGACACCATTGGTATCGACCCTATCGCCGACATGGGCCGCCTCTTTGGCCTCGGTGCAAGCACCAAGTTTTCGGTGGCGGCTGAAGTGTCAGGCATCATGCCTGACGCTGCGTATCACCAACGCGTGACGCCCGGTGGGTACACCAAGGGCATGGCGCTCAACACCGCCATCGGGCAAGGCGACGTCAACGTCACCCCCCTGCAGCTGGCGGTGATGTACGCCGCCATTGCCAACGGAGGCGCCGTCTTCAAGCCGCAGGTGGTTGAACGTGTCGAGACTTCTGCCGGGCAAGAAACGCAGTCATTCAAGCCCGAACTGGTACGCCAAATTCCCATGAGCGAAGAGAATCACCGCTTGCTGGTCGACGCGCTCACCGCGGTGGTGAACGAGCCGGGAGGTACCGCCTTTCGCAGCCGTCTCACCAACGTCATGGTGGCCGGCAAAACGGGCACCGCGCAGGTCGCCCGCTTGGGCTCGGTGCGCTTGAAAACCGAGCAGATGGACTATTTCGAACGCGATCACGCGTGGTTTGCGGCGTTTGCGCCGGCAGAAAATGCCGAATTGGTGGTGGTGGTGCTCAATGAGCACGGCGGTCATGGTGGCTCCGATGCCGCGCCTGCCGCGGCCGCCGTCTTCAAAAAATTCTTCGAGTTGAAAGCGTCTGACGCGCAAGGGTTTGGCCCTGACTGGCAAGTCAAGGCCCCGCTCACCGCCGCGCCGTCGGTGTTGAGCAAACCTGTGGCGAAGCGCGATGAAAAGCCTGACCCCCCAGCCGCCATGGCCTTGATGCCCGTCGATGCCGGTCACCCTTCGCTCGCCGGCGATTTGCCGCCCACGCAGGAGCACTGATGCAAATCGGCGCGCAACGGCGCATGGTCATGAACGTGCCGTGGGGCTTGGCGGTGGCCACGCTCTTGGTGTCGCTGGTGGGTATTTACAATTTGGCGTCGGCGGCGAAAGGGTTGCCCACGCCGGTGGTGAAAGCCCAAGCTGTTTATTTGGCGCTGGGAGCCATGACCGTGGCGCTGGTGGCATGGGTCGACTACCGGTTGATTCAGCGCATGGCGGTGCCCATTTTCATCATCAACTTGCTGTTGCTGATTGCGGTGAAGTTTGTCGGCCACAAAGCCAAGGGCGCCGAAAGTTGGTTGGTGCTGGGCCCTGTTCGCATGCAGCCCGCCGAGTTCATGAAAATTGGCATGGTGCTGATGATGGCCAAATATTTTCACGACGACTTCAAGCCGACTGAGCCGAGCTACGGCTTTCTACGCCTGGTGGTGCCGTCGGTGCTGGCGGTGGTTCCCATTGTGCTGGTGTTGATTCAGCCTGACCTGGGCACCGCGCTGATGATGGTTTTCACCGCCACGACGCTGATTCTTTTTGCCCGCATCAAGTGGCAGGTGGTGGTGACCTTGCTCGTCGCGTCGGTGCTTGGCCTCGGGGTGTTGTGGAACGACTACGTGCGGCCGCAGAGCGAGCCCAAGTTCACCGTGGTGCGCCATTTGCTGAAGAAGCACCAAGACGCACGCATCGCCGGGTGGGTAAACCCCGAGAGCGACTTGAGAGGCAGCAACTACCATTCTTTTCAATCGAAGATTGCAGTGGGCTCTGGCGGCGTGTGGGGCAAAGGGTGGAACCAGGGCACGCAGACCTATTTGCGTTACCTGCCCGAGCAGCACACCGACTTCATTTTCTCGGTCTGGGCCGAAGAGCATGGGTTCTTCATGTGTCTCTTCTTGCTCACGCTCTACGCCGCGCTGCTCTTCGCCGCGCTCACCGTCGCGTTCAACGCCAAAGACCGGTTCGGAGCCTTCGTCGCGGTGGGCATCGCGGCGATGATTTTTTGGCAGGTCTTCGAGAACGTCGGCATGGTGACAGGTTTGTTGCCGGTGACGGGCATTACCTTGCCGCTGATGAGCTACGGAGGCAGCTCGATGCTTTCAGTGATGCTCGGCATTGGCCTGCTCATCAACATTGGCATGCGTCGGCATATTTTTTAGGCATGAAGCGTCACGCCTTCATCAACGCGCGCACACCATTGGCAATGACTTCGACGGCAATGGCGCCGAGAATCAAGCCGAACACACGTTGCATCACGCTGATGCCGGTCTGTCGCAACACCCGCTTGATGTACGGTGCGCCCGACAAAATCGCGTAAGCGGCAGCGAAGGTGATGAGAATCGACAGCACCACCGCGGTACCGGTTTGCAGGCCGTCTCCCTCGGCCATCAGCACCATCACCGTGGCGATAGAGCCGGGCCCCGCCAACAGCGGCATGGCCAAAGGCACGATGGCGATGTCGTCTTTTTCGACGCCTTCTTTTTCTTCTTCGTCAGAAGTGCGGGTTGCCGACTGCTTACCGCGCAACATGTCGAGCGAGGTCAGCATCAAGAGCATGCCGCCGGCGACGCGAAACGCGCCCAGGGTGACGCCGAAGAGCTTGAAAATGAGCCCTCCGAAGAGCGCGAAGACAATCAGCAGACCCGCTCCGGTAACGCAGGCCTTGAGCGCCATTTGGCGTGCTTTTTCAGGCGTGTCACGCGCGGTCATGGCAATGAAAAGCGGCACGCAGCCGAGCGGGTCGACAATGGCAAAGACCGCGGGCAGGGCGATGAGCAGGTGTTCCACGGCCAGCCTTTAAACAGTCAGCCGCAGCTTCCACACCATGGTGAGCGCTTCGACGAAAATCTTGCGGCTCATCTTCGACTGGCCAACGCGGCGGTCTTCAAAGACGATGGGTATTTCTTTCACCTTGAAACCGGCTTTGAGCGCGCGAAACGTGAGCTCGATTTGAAACGCATAGCCGCTGCTCTTCACTTGCGAAAAGTTCATCGACTGCAGCACTTCGCGGCGAAAACACTTGAAGCCGCCAGTGAGGTCGCGCACTCCCACGCCCAAAATCGAGCGGGCATAAAGTGAGCCTCCCTTGCTGATGATTTGGCGCCCGGTACCCCAGTTGAGGGTGCCGCCACCTTTGACGTAGCGCGAGCCGAGCACCAAGTCGGCGCCGGCCATCGCTTCGTCGATGAGCCGCGGCAAGTACTTGGGGTCATGGCTGAAGTCGGCGTCCATCTCGATGATGAAGGTGTAGCCGGCGTCGAGCGCCCATTGAAATGCATGCAAATAAGCGCGGCCCAAGCCCTCTTTTTTTTGCCGGTGAAGCACGCGAATTCGCGGCTCTTTTGCTGCCAGCGCGTCGGCTAAGGGGCCGGTGCCGTCAGGGCTGTTGTCGTCGACGACCAATATGTCAGCGCGAGGCTCGGCGGCCAGCACAGCGCTGCTGATCGGTTCGAGGTTGTCTCGCTCGTTATAGGTTGGAATGATGACCAAGGCGGGGTTCATGAAGTGCGAAGCCGTCTAGCATGTTGCAAAGAAGTGGGCGGCTCACGGTTCTAAAAAGGTGGTAAGCGAAGGCGCCATGCCGGACATTTTGGGCAACTACACGCTCGAGAAAAAAATTGGCGCTGGCGGCATGGCCGATGTGTTTTTAGCGCGTGGCCCGGCGGGCATTTGCGTCGTCAAGCGGCCCCACCCACACCTGTGTGAGAACGCCGAATTCGTACGCATGTTTTTAGATGAAGCGGCCCTGGTGGCACAGCTCAACCACCCCGGCATCGCCCGCGTTTTCGACCTGGGCCATGTCGCCGGCAGCTACTACCTGGCGATGGAATATGTGCCCGGCTTTGACCTGATGACCATTAGCCTTGAGCACGAGCGTCAAGGCGAATTTATGGACCCTGAGCTCGCCGCCCGGGTGGTGGCTGACGCGGCTTCGGCGCTCCACTATGCCCACCAAGCGGTGAATGCCCGCGGCCAAGCGCTGCACATCATTCACCGCGACGTCACCCCGCACAACATTCTCTTGTCGACCACCGGTCAGGTGAAGGTGATTGACTTCGGCGTCGCCAAGGCCAGCCAGACCGCGCATAAAACGCAGGCCGGTTTGGTGAAGGGCAAGTACCCGTACATGTCGCCCGAGCAAATTACCGGGCAAGCCATCGACCGCCGCGTCGACGTGTACGCGCTGGGGCTGGTGCTGTACGAATTGCTCACCAACAGCCGTGCCATCGCGGGTGACACAGAGCTCGAGCAAATCGACAACGCCCGCTCGGGTCGCATCAAGCCGGTAGAGCAGGTGCGGCCCAACGTGCCCGAGCCGCTGCGCCGCATTCTCGCCGGAGCGCTGCACCCCAGCCCTGAAGGCCGCTACCCGACCGCCGCGGCGTTGCAGAGCGACCTCGAAATTTACCTGAAGAGCGAGCGCCGCCCGGTGGGGCAAGAAGACCTGCTGCGGCTCTTTCGGGTGATTGCCGCTGATGCCACCCACCTCGCTTCGGGAGGCGTGCCGTCAGTCACCGCCAACGCCGAGAAGCCTGAAGACGAAACGCTGATTCCCGGCAAGCCCACCGAGCCGTGGCTGCCCACGCCTGACCAAGGCGCGCCCCTTCAGCTGCAACCGCTGCCGCTGCACAACCCGGCGGTGGGGCCTGCGCCCCTTCAACTCACCGTGCAGCCTGTGAGCGCTGACCCAGGGTATGATCACCCCACCGAGCGCCACTTGCCTGCCCCACCGGTGGCTTCGAACCAATTGCCGTCGCAGGTGCCTCCGCGCGCGCTCGCTGACCCCGTGGTGTTGGCGGGCGGGCCAGGCCTGTCGAAGGCGGTGTGGCTGGGCGGTGGCATTGCAGCGTTGGCGTTGGTGGCAGCTGTCGCGTTCTGGGTCTGGGGGGGCGAGCCACCCAAAGTCGACATTGCTCCGCCGCCCGCGCCGGTGTTGGCCGTGGTGGCAGCCCCACCCGCGGTGAACCCCGAACCTGAAGTGCCGCCGCCTGCCGCCGAAACCGAAGCAGCCAAGCCTGAAGAAGTCGAGAGTCAAAAGCCCGCTCCGTCGCACGTCGAAAACCCCATGCCGCACCGCGAAGCCAGCCGCCCGCCCGGCCGCGACGAGGCATTGGTGACGTTCAAGACCGAGCCCACCACCGAAGTTTTCGTCGACGGCAAAAAGCGCGGCTCGACACCTTTCGAGCTCAAGCTGCCGGCCGGGCGTCACCAGTTGAAATTCGTCAACAAAGGGCTGAACTTTTCGCGCGCACAATCGCTGGTGCTTTCGCCGGGTGAACCGATAGAAGTGTCGTTCGTGGCCCAGCGCGGCAAGCTGGCGATTCATGTCGAGCCGTTTGCCGAAATGTTCGTCGACGGCAAATTGGTGACGACCCAGCCCAAGTCATTCTCTGAAGTCGAGCTCTGGGACGGCCGCTATCTGGTGAAGGTGTCGAACCAAGAGCTGGGCAAAGCGCAAGAGCAGACCGTTGAAATCAAAAACGGCCAAGACACTGAAGTGCGCTTCAACCTCTTTCGCCAGTAGCAACGGCCCACAATTCTTCAGCGGCACGTTCTGAAGCGCCCGCTGGCCCCAACACACTGCGCAGTTCCGTCAGGTCGCCCAATAACCGCTCGCGCTCGGCACCGACCCACAATGCCTCGACGTGCTGCGCCACGCGCTTAGGCGTAAAATCGCCTTGCAACAATTCGGGTATCGCGCGGCGGCGAAGCAACAAGTTGACGAGCGAAAAATGCTCCAACCGCACCAGTGCACGGCCCACTGCGTAACTCAAAAGTGACAGCCGGTAGACGGCGATGAGCGGGCGCTGCATCAGCGCGGCTTCGAGCGTGGCAGTGCCCGACGCGACCACCGCCACGTCACAAGCACCCACCACTTGCGCCGCTTGCCCTTCGACGAGCGTCACCGCGACACCTGCGGCGACGAACGGCGCTTCGATGCCCGCGCGGCTCAGCCCCGGCGCGACGGGCACCACGCAGCGCAACCCCGGGTTTTGGGCCGCCAACACCTTGGCCGACGCCACCAGCGTGGGAAGAATGCGGTTGATTTCGCTCTGGCGGCTGCCGGGGAGCAACGCCAGCACCTTGCCCTCGTTGGCCAGGCCCAACTGCTGGCGAAATGACGCCGTGGGCGCCAGCTGAGGAAGCGCATCGAGCAGCGGGTTGCCGACATAGCGCGCTGAAACGGAGGTGTCGGCATAGAAGCGCTCTTCGAACGGCAAAATGCACAACATGCGGTCGACGAGCTGGGCAATGCGTTTGACGCGGTCTTTGCGCCATGCCCACACCATGGGGCTGATGTACCAAACCACTTTGATGCCCAGGGCCTTGAGCCGGGTAGCGAGCCGCAAGTTGAAGTCGGGCACGTCGACGAGCAACGCGCACCAAGGTTTGCGCGCGGCGGCGGCCTCGGCCAGCTTCGACAGCACGTGCAAAATGCGCGGAATTTTCGGCACCACTTCGGCGATGCCCATCACCGAAATTTCGTGCGAGCCAAAGAGCAGGTCTACCCCTTGTGCTTTCAGCTTTTCGCCACCCATACCGAAAAGCCGTACCTCGGGGTGGCGCGCCTTCAAGGCGGCGACCAGGTTGGCAGCGTGTAAATCGCCTGACGCTTCGCCGGCGACGACGAGAATGTCCACCCCAACGGCTGCTAGCACACCTGGGCGTAGAACCGTCGCGGGGAGCAGAGTAAGAGTTGCCGTTCCGTGCCATCGCCGAGCCCCCGCTTTTTTGGAGCCGCCCGTCTATGGGCAACTGGCCGCCCTCATTTTGGGCTGCTCGGGCGCGCCTTTGCGTGCATGGTGGTGCTGGGCCTCACCACGGGTCTCTATGCGTGGTTGTTGGGCCCGGCGCTGCGCTTCGTGCTCTCGGGGGGCCGCGACGGCACGCAGTGGCTCGCGAACGCTGTACCCTGGCTCGGGGGGTGGAGCAACGCGCAGTGGCGCTGGGTGCTGCCCGCGTTGATTGTCGCCATTGGCCTCATCAAAGGCATCGCTTACCTCGGGCAGTTTTATTACGCGGGCTTGTACGGGCAACGGGTGGTAGGCGACGTGCGGCGGCAACTTTTCGCGCACTTCCTCACGCTCTCGCCCACCCAAATGTCGCAACAGCGAACTGGCGATTTGCTGAGCCGTTTCACCGCCGACGTGGCCGCCGTCGAAACGGCCGCCACCTACACGCTGGCCTCGTGGTTTCGCGACGGGTTCCTCATTCTGGTGTTGGGCGGGGTGTGCGTGGCGCTCTCGTGGCAGCTCGCGTTAGGCACGGCGCTCATCTTTCTGCTCGTCGTCTTGCCCGCCTGGTTTCTCACCCAAAAAGTCTTGGCGCGTCTGCGTGAAGCGCAGGCTTCAATGGGGCTTCTCGCCGCGCAAGTGCAAGAAGGCGTGGGGGCGATGCGCACCTTGCAAGTCTTCAACGCGCAACAGGCCGAAGGTGACCGCTTTTTTCGACGGGCCCAAGCGTTGGGCCACTCGCTGGTGCGCGCCGAATGGAACCGGGCGTTGGTGCCCTCGGCGATTGAATTCATGGGCGCGGCGGCGATTGCCCTCTGGCTCGCCGTTTTTGCCGCCACCCGGTGGATAGAGCCCGAAGCGCTGGTTTCTTTCTTAGGCGCGCTGATTTTGCTCTACCAACCGGCGAAAGACGTGGGGCGGGTGAGCCAGTTCGCGCTTGGCGCCGCCGCTGCTTTTGAGCGCATCGACGCGGTGCTTGGCCTGCCCGAAGTGGCCACCGGCAAAACCGAACTGAAGCCGCTGAGTCGCGAGCTGCGCTTCGAAGCCATACGTTTTCGCTATGGTGACCGGCTGGTCTTCAAGTCGCTCTCGTTCGACTTGCCGGTGGGCAAAGTCATCGCCTTGGTGGGCGAGAGCGGTGGAGGCAAAAGCACCATCGCGCGGCTGATGCTTCGTTTCGAGCAGCCGTACGAGGGCAGGGTGTTGCTCGACGGAGTCGACATTCGCAACGCCCGCCTCGACAGCTTGCGTCGTCAATTCGCGTTGGTGACGCAAGAGCCCATGCTCTTCGACATGACGGTGGCAGAAAATCTGCGGGTAGCCAATCGTAACGCAACCGACTTGCAACTCGAACGTGCCGCGCGCATCGCCCAAGCGCACGACTTCATCACCGAGCTCCCCAACGGCTACCAAACACCCATCGGCGAGCGCGGCGTCACCTTGAGCGGGGGCCAAAAACAACGGCTCTGTCTCGCGCGCGCGGTGTTGGCCGAAGCGCAAGTGTTGATACTCGACGAAGCCACCAGCAACCTCGATGCTCAAGGCGAGCGCGAAGTCGAAGCGGCGCTCAAAACCGTGCTCCAAGGGCGCACCGTGATGGTCATCGCCCACCGGCTCTCAAGCATCATCAATGCCGACCGCATCGACGTGCTGAGCCAAGGTCGAATCGTCGAAAGCGGGGTGCACGCCCAACTGCTCAAACGCGGAGGCCTCTACGCGCGGCTGTGGGCCCAACAAAACACATAAAGCCACTGTCTAAACCCCAACTCACACATTATCCAAACCCCAAAATCTAAACCCCAAATCTAAGTCCCAAATCACGCGACCCGAGGCCTCAAGGACGACCGCGCTGAATCTTTTGCCGTTGGTGAGAAGGGAGCATTTGAGGCCGGGCGTCAATGACTCGGGGGTGTGGGGGCCGCCCCACGGGGAAGGGTTCTAAA
>JAIBBR010000040.1 GCA_019694575.1 Myxococcaceae bacterium | reverse complement strand
CCAGCAAAGCCGCCGCCGACTCCGCCGCCACCACCGATTCCTCCCCCACCGCCCATACCGCCGGCAAAGCCGCCGCCCCCTCCTGTCCCGCTCCCGCCGTCACTTTCGGGCACGATGTTGAGACAGCTCAAGCAACATAAAGTGGCGGTGATGAAGACAAGGGGTTTCATGGGTGCGGCCTAGAGCACCGCCTGTGCCATTGATAAAAAGTCGTTATTTCATTGGGTTAAGGCATGTGAGGGCCAACGGGATTCTGAGGTTTGGCCGGCCGTTCTCAGCTTTTCACGGGGAAGCGGGTCTTAAAATGTGTATGTGAAGTGCAGGGTAAATACCGCCGAATTGGTCGCCAGCGCCCGGCCCTCGGCCCTGACGGTAACGTCGATGGTGCGGTTGCTGTAAGTCACCTGACCGTAAGGTGAAATCACGACCTCTTTATTCAACGGTAGGGCGAAATTGTTGTCTCCAACCCACGGAATGGTGCCCTGCACACCCACTTCAAGACGAATGTTCTGATTGTTGATGCCCGTTTGTGCCCAGGCGCGGGCGGCTCCGAACGCGGCCGGGCCAACCGGTACGTCGAAGCCTGCGCCCGAAGCCGTTTCCAGTGCGAAGCCGTGACCCAGATCAGTCCGTTGCCACAGTGACGCCTCATAAAGCGTGCTCAACATCGGGCCTTGGCCCGGCGGCTGCCAATGGGGATCGAAGTCTCTGCCCGTGACTGGGCCAAAGGCGGTGAGGCGGGTTCGAGCGCCAGTCTTCAGAAAAAAACCCTCGCTCAATGAAACAACGTTTCGCAGCGACACGGTGACTGAACCGCGTTCGGCGCTGACAGTTCCCGGAGCCCATACCCTCGGCATTAGCGGCGGAAGTTCGCGGCCATTTGTAAAGAGATCATAAGAAAGGGCCACCGATAGCTGTTGAATCTGCTCCGGAGTGATGCGGCCTTTGACGAATTCAGCTCGCAGCGCGGTGACCTGCTCATTCCCGATAGGGCCGGTGTTCTTCCAGCCAGAACCTGACACTTTCGACTGGGGCGAGAGCTCGGTTCCCTTTGGAAACGGCACCGCTTCTTCCACGTTTGGCTTTCGCTCGTTTTCCTCTGGCGGCCCAATGCGCTCGCCCCGCACAACAGCGGGCGTTGAACGTGGGTCATCAGAACGAATGGGAGCCATAGGCGCGCTTAAAAATATAGCAGCGACACCGATTTCCCTGCTGGCTCACCCCTCGCCGTTTTCCCATCGCAAGCACAAACGGGGTACGACATGCGAAGTCAGCCTTGTCGCGAGCTGGTGCGTAGCGACTGTTACGCTGATCAGCGCTTCAGCAGCTCTTCAAGCCGCGCCACATCGGCGAGGTCTTTTGTGCGGCCCGTCGCTCGTTTGTTTTTCAGCAAAGCGGCAAGCGAGAGTACCAGACGTTGTTTTCCTCCCACGTCAGCCTGGGTGGGAGAGCTGAAGGCTTCGTCCGTGCTGATTCCAGTAAGTGAAGAGAGAAGATCGATTCGCCGAGGCGCCAGCCCCAATTGATAGACGCGGTCGACGGTTGAAAAATACCGAGCATCCAGTCCGTGGGCGACCACTGGCGCTCCGAAAATAACGAGCGCGTCATAGACACGTTGCGAATTTTCCACGGTGGGTCGCACCAACACGTCGACATCTCCCGTGGCGCGAACGAGGCCATAAACGGCCAGCGCGTGAGCGCCGACAATCAAATACTCGGCCTTCGTGCTCTCGAGGGCCTCGAGCAAGTCGAGACTGTCGGGGTCTAACTTATTCATCGTCTTTGAGCGCCAAGAGCCTGCCGGGCATGGTCGCCCGTGTGTATTGCGGCATGGGTTTGCCCGACAGCGCGTACGCGGCGAGCGAAAGCCGAGCGAGCTCTTCAAGACGCTCTTCTACGGTCATTGAAAGCAGATCTATTTCCTGGCTGTCGGCGAGTGTTCCTAAACGCCCTGCCCAGTTTTTTCGCTGCGCTGCGCGTTCTTCGAAAGTGCTCACGACGCAGATTCTATTCGAAGCGCAGGCCCATAGGCACTTTGCCTCAAACCACTACCGCACCCACCACCGGTGCACGTTGCTGTTGCCCGACGTGTATTGCGCGCCGTTGCAAATGTACTGGTACGTGTCGGTGTTGGTGGCGCCCATGAAGAGTTGGTGACTGCCCGCGTTGGGGGAAGAACCGGCAAATTGCGACACGCAACCCGCTCCGCCCGCAGGGTTCGGCATGCCCACCGGCTCAGACGTGGTGAGCACAGTGTCGCAGTTGATGCCGTAGCCGCCAGCGGGCGCGCCGCCTGCCAGTGGGCCGCAACCCAGCCGCCCGCGCCACAACAAGAAATTATCGTGCGCGCGAAATGATTCGAGCACCGTTTCGGTGGTGCTCTCGGCCATCGGCCCGGCATAGGTGAAAGCGCCGGTGTAATTGCGCAACACGATGAACTCATGGTTGCCCAAGGCGTTTTGGGTGTTGTGAAACACCTGGTCGGCGAGCAAATCAAAATGATTGTCACTGCCGATGATGGCGCGAATGGTGGCGTCGGGCAGCTTGTACGGCTCATCGCGCGGCATGTTCACCTCGTAGGGAGACCCGAAGCCTTCGGCATTGCCCGCCAAGCCGCTCTGGTACCAAGTGCGCATCATCAAGGTCCACCCGCCACCATCGCGCGTCATGTCGCAGTACACCTGAAAGGGAGGCGCTCCCACCGAGAGCCCGTCGATATCAATGAGGTACATGCCGTCAGCCGCCCATGACGCTTTGTTCTTGATGTCGCGGCAGCTGGTGCCAGGGTTTCGAGGCGTACGGCCATAGTCCAAGCTGACGCACACCCACGCCGTACCGTTCCACCGCATGACGTCGTTGGCCGAGCACCCGTTGGAGCTCAACTTGGCCGCGGTGACCGCGCCGGCCGCCAAGTGGGTGCTGGCGATGCCTCCGTTGGCGATAGAAATGGTGCCGGTGCTGGTGATGGGCCCACCGGTCAGCCCGGTGCCGGTGTTGACCGAGGTGACGCCGCCAGTGCCGCCTGTCACTTGCGCGCAGGTCCAACTGGTTCCGCTCCACTGCAGCACGTTGCCGGCGCTGCAGCCTCCCGAGGTGACCGAAATGGTGTTGTGGGCGTCGATAGAGATGCCGGTGCCCGCGGCGTAGCTCGTGCCACTTGTACCGTGGGCGGTGGCGCACACCCAGGCAGTGCCGTCCCACGAGAGAAATTGGCCCGACATGCAGCCGCTAATGTTGGTGGCGACGGCGGCCTTGCCGTCGATGGTGACGCGGGTGGCGTCGACGGTGCCGCCTTTTACATTTTTCGCCGAGAGCGCCCACGCCACCGAAGCCACGCGCTGGCGCGGCACCATTGCTTTGAAGCCGGTGTCACCGGTGGCCTTCACCGCGACTTCTAAATACAGCGCGCCGTCGTCGAAGAGCCCGGAGGTGAAAGGCACGGTCTTGCCCAGCTGCGTGGCGTAATAACCGTCGACCAAGGTGAGTGTTTGTTCTTCCTCCCACCGCGCCGCGCCGCCCGAGGCACTGCCGTAGAACGTGAAGCGCATTTCGGTGGTGCCGGTTTCAGGCGTGCCGTTGTTGCGAATCAACCGGCCTTGGTAGCCGAGCAGCTCGGGCGCTTGCGCGGCGGCCAAGACTGGCAGGGTGAGCAGCAGCCAGGTATTCATTCGCCATCGGTTGAGTTGCATGGTGCTGTCTCCTGACGCGTGAGCGCGGTACGAAAAATTTCACTGCCGCAGCTGCGAGATGAAGCCGCCGTGGTTTTGGTGTGAGCTGTTGTTTTGCAACACCGTGTCTGAGGTAAAGCTCTCACCGAGCACGCCGATGTTTTGGTGGGTATCGTTGTGCTGAACTTCGGCCCCCAGCGAGCTGCCGCTGGCGATGAGACCGTTCAACCCGGCGCCCAGCACGGCGCAGGCTCCGCGCCGACACAGCCAGCCCTCGGCGCATTGAATGCCTTGGCACACCACGTCGGTGCAAACGCCATTCATGCACGCCAGCCCCGCTTCGCAGGTCATGGTGTCGCACGCTTCGTTCTGGCAACTGCCGGCCACGCATACTTGTGCCGCGGCGCAGCTGACGCCCACGCAGGCGCGCTCGATGCACCGGCCAAGCATGCACAACTGGCCTTGCCCGCACGGGGTGTCGGCGCAGGTCTTGGCGTAGCAAACACCCGCCGCGCACACTGCGTTGTCGCCGCACGCGTTGCCGCAAGCCCCGCAGTTCGCGTCGTCGCTGCGCGTCTCGACGCAATCGCGCCCGCAGCGGGTGGCGTTGCTGCCGCAGTCGCCCCGGCTGGGGAACGTGTTGATGGACTCTTGACAAGCCGCGGTGCACAGGCCCACGGCCGCGAAAGCGAGCAGACGCTTCACGGCGTGGCCTCTGAAGGGCAGGCGACGAAAATCAGCTCTACCCGGCGGTTGGCAGCGCGCCCTTGGGCCGTGGCGCTGCTGTGGGTGGGCTGTTGGCCGGCGATTCCCTGCGCTTTAAGACGCGCCGCCGAAACACCGTGGCGCACCAAGTACTCACGCACCGTTTTGGCCTGCGCATGGGTGGCCCGCGCGGCAAGCTTGGGTTCGACGCGCGGGTCGGTGTGAGCCTCGATGCGCAGGCAGGTTTCGGGCTGAGCGATGAGCAGTTGAGCGGCTTCGTCGAGGTACGCTTCTGAAGTGGGCTGCACTTTGGAGCCCGCTAAGTTGAACTGCAGTTTTTGGCGCAGCACCAGGCGGTCGCCTTCGATGAGCAACCGCTCGTAGCGTGGGCAGCCGCCGTTGGTGGGTTTACCGGCGGCACGGGGGCACTGGTCATCTTTGTCGTTCACCAAGTCTCCGTCGCTGTCAGGGCACCCGCGGCGGTCCGGAGGCCCCGCGGCTTGAGGGCAGGCATCTTCGGCATCGGTGATGCTGTCGCCGTCAGTGTCTGGTGCCGGTATGGCTTGTGGTATCACCGGTGCTCCCGCCAGCGCTTCGGCCGAGGTGAGCCCCACGCGCTCTTTCGTCGCTGGCGCTTCGTCTTTCAGCCCCCAGCGGTACTCGAGCGAAAACCCAAACGAAAGCAGCGTGGCGTCAAACGTTTCATAGCCTTCGGGTGCTCGGCCCAGCCCGAGTACCTGGGTGAGCCGGGTGTAAATGCCGAACGCCAAGGGCAGGGTGCCTGCGCGCAGCGACACGCCGGCGGCGAGGGCCAAGGGCAAGCGTGAGCCACCTGAGAAACCCCACTGCACCAGGGCTTCGGCCCACGGTACGAGCAGCGCATCATCGAGGGGGCGGTGTACGCGAGCGCCCGCCCCGGCGGTGAGCAAGGTGCCGGCGCCAGTCGTGGGTGACGCCGGTTTTCGCTCCATGCGCGCGTAGCCAAGCTGCAACTCGACATCGAGTATGCGCAGCGGCCCCCATTGCGCGGTCAGTGCTCCCGAAGGCCCGAAGGCGAAATAAGCATTTTGTGGTGCGCTCAACGGCACACCACCGCCGCCGTCGAAGCGAATGCCGAGCGACGGTGCGCAAACCACCAGCGCGCTGACGACACTCCAAACACTCACCGGCTTTATGCCCCCTGCCAACGCAGAAGCTGCGAAGGCAGGCGCGGTTTATAGCGCTGGTGCGGTGAGGTCGGGCAAGCCCGACGGTTGCTTTAAATGGCGATGCGCAAACCAATGCCGAAGCTGGCCACCGGAGCGGGAATCGACAGCGTCGCCGCGCCCGAGCCGGGAGGACCGAGCGGCAAGTCGTACCCCAGGCGGAACTCGCCGCCCCGTGCGCCGTAGTTGGCCGCGGCGAAGGTTTCAATGGTGAGGTACGACAGCACACGAAAAATGACGTCGACCCGGGCGATGCCTGAAGGGTCTGACAAGTTGTTGATGCAGTTGAGGCTTAAGGTCACCCAGTCAATGTCAGGCAGGCCGAGCAAGAAGGCATAGAGCGCGAGGTAATGCTGGCCGGTGTAAAACGGTTTGAAATTGCCGGTGACGAGCGAAATCGGCGTGAAGACGGGGCTCGCGTAGCCCGCTGGGTTGTAGAAATATTCCAACCCCACGGTCATCGCGTTGTTCTCGGTGTAGTTGAAGGTGAAATTCATACCGCCGGTGGCTTGCACGGTAAGGCCGTTGAGGCGCTCCAATTCGACTTCGGTGCTCAGAGGCCGCGAGGTGTCGAGGGCGGTGCCGTCGGCCACTTTCCAGCGGGTGAAGTCGCGGCCGTCGCGAAACGCGGCTTCGGCATAAACGTCGATGGGGCCCAAGCCCGACGAAATGTCTACCGCGTAGCGAGGGCGTTTGCCTTTCACCCAGGCGCCGCCCATGCCGACTTCAGTTTGGCCGAGCACGAATTCAGCGCGCGCCGCGCCTCCCACTTTGCCCAGCGTGTCGGCGGGTGCGGCGTTGTCGAGCATGCCGTAGCCGTAAAAGTTCCACCCGAGTGATTCGACGGGCACGTGTACTTTGAGCAGGTTGGCGCCCAAGCGCAAATCGAACTGGGCGAGCGGGTCTTTGTAAGAAGGCGACAAGAAGTCGGTGGGGTTCCAAATGCGGCCGGTGCCCCATTTCGCTTTTTGCCGGCCGACAGTGACGAAGACTTTCTTGGCGATGTCGAAGCGCAACCACAGTTGGTCCAACGCCACCGACGGGTTGCTCACCGAGCCACCGACGCCACCGCTGCTGCCGGTGCAAATGGCTTGGCGCAGCGACGGCGACAAGTCGGGCAGGGCGCCCCCGGGTGACGGCGTGCCGGGTATCGGCGGAGCGCAGAGGGCGCCCAGCGCCTCGAAGAGCTGGGTGTAAGCGGCGTTGGTGTTGCTGCCCAGCGTGGGCGTGTACGTGAGCCGGCCTACCACCATGCCGCGCACGCGCTCATTCGGTCGCGCATCGAGGTACACGTCGACCAGCGAGGGGACTGACAAGGCCACGTCTTCGAAAGCGTTGCCCAGGTTCCACTGCGCCACCGCGCGTTGGTAAACGGTGCCGCCCAACTTGAGCGGGTCAGTTTTGGTTTCTTCAGTGTCGAAGCGGCTTTTTAATGCCGGGCCGGTGAGGTCTTCGATGTCGCGAGAGGCGCCGCCGTCAGTGCTGGCCACTTCGGCAGAAAGAGGCGTGGCCGGCGCGGCGGTAACGGCGCTGCCACCGTCGGCGACGTCTTTCGTCGGCGCGTCAGTGGGGGCTCCGAACAGCTCTTCTTCTGACGGTTGGTTGCTGGTTTGTGCCCAAGACAGCGAAGCACATAGCACTGCGCTCACGCACAACGTTCGCATCACCCCTCCGACGTCAGAAAAATTACCGGCTCTTGCTCTCGAGCCAAGCCTTGGTGAAGAGATTGGCTTCTAGCGGCTTTAAGTCGACGCTCTTGAAGAGCACGTAGGTAGAGTTCGACTTTTCCACCTCGTCATAGATGCGAATCTCACCGGGGAACCAGACGTCGGCCTTTTTCGATTCGCTGTAGACCTTGTTCCACTTGGGGTAGAGCGACTTGCGCATCAGCCGGCCTGAGAGCGCGTACTCTTCTTGCTTCAGAATGTTGCGGCTGTTCTTGTCAACCCACAGCTTAATCGTGGGGTAGGCCACATCGACGTTGGGCTTGACCTGCAGTTTCAACATCCACACATCGAAGGCGCCGAGCTTGCCCTCGCCGTCGAACGAGGGGTCATACTCTTCCGCCAAGCGCGACTCGTCGAAGTCGCGGCGCCGCGAGTTGGTGCCGCCAATGCGCTCGCGCTCGGTGGTGCGCTCCCACTTGCCCACGTTGGGATCATACGACCACAAGTTCTTGTCGATGCGCAGGTAGCCTTTGCCTTCTTCGCTCTTCGGCTTGGCGAAGAGCATCATCAAGCGGTCATCGGCGTCGCGGCGGTACACAATCAACTCGCGCACGAGGTCGGCTTTGTCTTTCTCGCGCTGCTCCAAATAGACGAGCGCTTTGAAGTCGCCTCCGTTGCGTTGACGGTCGTCGATGTCGGCGAGCAACTTCACCATCTCTTCTTTGGTGAGGTCGGCCGCGACCGCGGGCAGGGTGACGGCAAGCAGGGCAACGCAAGTGAGCAATCGGGTCATGGGTATCATCCTGAATGAGACATGGCTTCGACGGGTTTCTTCAACGAGGCGATGACCGACGGCACGATGGAAGCCAGGCCGATGACCACGGTGATGATTCCCACGCCCCACGCCACCAAGTTCGCCGTGGGCAGTAAAATCAAATGGTCCGAGAAGAGAAACAGCTGCATGCCTTCGGCGATTTTAATGTGCGCTGCGTTGAGCAGACCGGCGATGGCCAGCCCCATTACCGCGCCGGCCAAGGCGCCGATGACGCCCAAAATCACGCCTTCGACCTGAAACATCGTCATCACCGAAAAGCGCTGCATGCCAATCGCCCGCAGGGTGCCGATTTCACGGGTGCGTTCACGCACCGCGACCCACATCACCGCGAAGATGCCGATAGAGACAATCACCACCAGCGTGAAAATGACCATGCCGAAGAGAACCGAAATGATTTTCGCGAAGTTCTCTAAGAAACTGGCTTCGTCGCTCCACAGCGTCAAGTCAATGCGCTGTCCTGTCCAGCTCTCGCGGGTGATGTCTTGAAACTTCATCCAAAAAGGTACGGGCTTGTTGTTGTCGAGCAGTGTGTAGTTGTGCTGTTGGAGCACTTTGCCAATGCGTTCGCGCAGCGCTGTCAGGCCCGTGCGATCGTTGGGGTTGAAATGCTTCACCTGAATTTGCAAAGCACCGGTGGTGTCGTCATTCATCTGGTAGAGGCGGCGCAACCCCGTGTTGTTCATGAAAATGCTGAACTGGCTCATCAAGCCCATGTCTTTGGCGATGGCCACCACGGTGACGTCTAAGGTGTTGTTGGTACCGCGCGGAGTAGGGGCTGAAATCGTCAAGCGGTCGCCGACTTTCACCGGTACTTTCTTGCCGTTTTCTTTGTACCCCAGTTTTTCAGCCTGCTTTTGAAACAAGAGCACCGCGTCGGTCTCTTTCATTTTGCTCAAGTCGCCCGATTCAATTTGCAGCACGCCGTCGAAGCCTTTTTCGGTCTCGATGTCGATGCCCGCCAAGCCCACCTGCAACGAGCTCGAATCGCTCACCAGGCGCGCCCAGCCCCGGCCGCGCTCGACAATGCTTTCGACTTCGGGCACTTCTTTTTCGATGATCGCCCGTACCTTCTTGGCTTCGGTGACGACGGGAGCGCCTTGCCCCGGAGTGACTTTGTAAAAGCCCGCGACGTTGATGTGGCCGGTCAGCAGGGTGGTGCTGGCGGTAATCATCGTGTTCTGCGTGCCGTTGGAAATGCCCGTCAACAGCACGAAGACAGCGGTGACCAGCGCAACGGCCAAACCCACCAACGAGGTGCGCAGCCGGTGCTGCCAAAGGTTTCGTGCGGCGATTTGAAAGTAGCGAAACATGTCATTCGTCCGTTTGCATGGCCCGTAAGGGTGAAACCCGGGTCGCGATAATGGCCGGCAGCACTGTCGACAGCGCGCTGATGGCGAGAATAATGAAGAACGCGCTGATGACGTGCATGGGTTCGAGCACCGGCAAAAAGCGCGGGCCGGCAAAGAAAAAATATTGCTCGGGAGTGGTGGCGGGAATGCCCTTGTTCCCGATGAATAGAATGAGCGCTGACCCGATCGCGGCGCCTAAGCTGCCGAAGAACAACGCCAAGGCCGATGTCTCGGCCAATACCATTGAGATAATGAAGGTGCGCTGCGCTCCAATCGCGCGCATGGTGCCGATGGTGGCGGTGCGAGCGATGGTGGCCATAATCATCGCCACGCTGATAACAATCATCGCGATGACGAAGATAATGCTCATCGCGCTGCTTAAACCGACCCGCGCGTAATAGACGAAGTCGCCCAGCACGCCCGCTGCCTTCTGCCAAGTGACGACCCGAAAGTGCGTGTTGGGCGTGCTCATCTTCGATAACCGCGCTTGGGTTGCCTCGAGGTCGTGCTCGTTTTTGAGCAGCACCGCCACGTTCAGCACCACGCCGGCTTCGAAGTCAGCTTGCGAGTAGGTGTTCTCATCGAGCGTAGCGCCGCGCTTTTTCGCCGTGGTGCCCGAGAGCTCTTGCTTTTCGTCAATGGTGCTGGTGACCGATTCATTGACCACCGAACCGCCTTGGCCGAAAAGCTCGTCTTCGGCGGTTTCGCGGTTTAGCCCTTTCGAAGGAGCGGCCGCCTTGAGGGCTTGAATCTCGTTCAGCTTGTCTTTCGACATGTAACCGTAGAGGTCGCGAAAGCTCATCAGGTCCATCAGCGCCATCGCGCCCGCGAGAGGCGACTGCTCGAGCCCTTTGAACTCGAATGTACCGTACACCCGCACGTTGACCGCCTGCACCGAGCCGCCTTTGGTGTAGGCCTTGAAGGTCATGGTGTCGCCCACCCGCACCCGATACAGCTCGAGCAGCGGCACAATCTGCGCGTAGAAAAAGTCGTAGCGCTCGTGGAAGTTTTGGTCATTCATGTCGAAGAACTTCGCCAAAAGCCCGTTTAAGTCTTTCTCATCGCTCTTCAAGAAGCCTTGCAGCGCGGTGGTAGCGGTCTTGGTTTTGATACCGTCGAGCTGAAGCACAATCTCGCGCGTCTGCTGCTGGTTCTCTTTGAGCCAGCGCTTCAACTCTTCATCGGTGGCAATAGTGCGCCGTGAATTGGCGAGCTGCTCTTTGATTTTGTCGAGCTTGCGCGCGCACTTTAACTTCAAATTTTCTTCGTAATAATAGGTGGGCAACAACAGCCCGCGCTTGCCGGTGGGCACCATTTGCCCTTCCTTCAAGTACATGCGGTCAAACGCTTTTTGAAACGCTTCCAAGTCGGTGCCGAGGTAACGCAGGTAGAGCATGTCGGCGTCGCCGGCTTGCGGCGCAATGTAGTTCTCTAAAAACTCGAGCGAGTCGTACGGGTGCTTGTCGAAGTCGGCCCAGAACGCATCGCTCGCGGCGGTCACCAGATGTTCTTGCTCTGACGGGTCGACGGTTTTGGCGTCGCGCAGCGCGTCGGCCTTGGCCGCGTCGGCGTGAATCACTTTCACGATTTGGCGAATGTGTTCTTTCACGCTGGCGATTTGTTCGGCGTACCCTTCAGCCGTCAAACGCTTGCCCTCGGTGCTGGGCGTTTTTTCATCGCGGGCGCGGTAGAGGTCACGCAGTTTGGCGAGGGTGATGTCGACCGTGTTGCCCGACGTAATCAGGCCTCCGCCAATGCCTTGCGGCACAATGTTTTTCACGTTGGGGTCGGCGGCGAGCTGCTTCTTCACTTCAGGAAAGTCGGTTATCGGTTCGAGGCTGGGGTCTTGCCCGCCCATTTGCCCGTAAATGGCCAGCTCGTCTTCTGAAGCGTCGTTGTAGACCTGCAGGTGGCCGGCGGCCGAGCCGATGACGCTTTTGCTCATCGAGCTGGTGAGCGTCGAGAGCAGTGACGACCCCGCCACCTGCCCGCAGGTGCCGACCAAAATAATCAACCCGATGATGAAGTTGATGAAGGTGGTGAAGAGGTTACGCCGGGCAATGTGAAAGAGCAGGGCCAGCTCAGAAAGAAAGCCGGTCATGACGCCTTCGCCTGTTCGACACCGAGTGAATGCGCCACCGCTTGGGCCGCGGTTTCACGGCCCGAAATCAACCCGTCGGCGAGCCGCACCACGCTCTGGGCGTGCTGCATCACCCGGTGATCGTGCGTGGAAAAAATGAAGGTGGTGCCCTTGGTGTGGTTCAGCTCTTTCATCAGGTCGATGATCGCCGCGCCAGTCGCCGAGTCGAGGTTGGCGGTCGGCTCGTCGGCGAGCACAATTTGCGGGTCGGCCACCAAGGCGCGCGCAATCGCCACGCGCTGCCGTTGACCGCCCGACAGCTCGTTGGGTCGGTGCTTGGCGTGATCTAACAGGCCGACTTGGGTCAAAAGTTGCGTCACCCGCTCTTTGCGTTGGGCGCCGTTGAGCTTGCGTTGGAGCAGCAGGGGGAACTCGACGTTTTGGTACACGGTGAGCACCGAGACCAAGTTGAAGCTCTGAAAGATGAAGCCAATGGTGTTGAGCCGCAGCCGGGTGAGCGCGCTCTCAGACAACTGGGCGGTGTCTTGCCCGGTGACCGAGACCAAGCCGCGGGTGGCGGTGTCGACACAGCCAATCAGGTTGAGCAAGGTGGTTTTGCCTGAACCCGACGGCCCAGCGATAGAAATGAACTCGCCCTTTTTGACTTCGAGATTCACGCCGCGCAACGCGGGAACGACGACCTTACCCAGTGAATACTCTTTGACGACGTCGCGAATCGAAACGATGGTGTCCATAAAGTGGGCTGTAGCTAATGCATCGAGCAAGGGTTCGCACGTGCAAAAGGGGTGTGCCTGAGGCGGCGTTGCCGGCCCCTTACGAGGCAAGTTTTCTTTGATTGCCGCAGCACGTTCTCGTAGCGTCAGCGGCCTCTATGTCTCCTAAAAAATCGAAAGACCCTTCGCCGTCGGCTCCGTCTGCACCGGCCTCGGTGCCCGAGCCGCTTTACCCCAACATCGAAGCGTTCATTGAAACGGCGTCGAACGAAGACATCGAGAACCTCTATGCGCCGCTGAAAGACAGCTTGGCCGCGCTCAAAGGCCCCCGCGCTGAAAATGGTAAGAAAGCCGTCAAAGGCGTGGAGCAAGCCCAAGCGCTGCTCCTGCACCTTTTGGAAATACGCGAAAAGATTGAGGCCGAGCGCAAGTCAGCAGGCAAACGCAAGTAATGCTTAGACTTTGAGAATCTCGAGCAACTGTTCAGGAGTCTCACCGATAACTGTTTTGAGGGCACTGATTGGAGAGGCCAATCAGCAAATTGCACCGCCTTCGATTCACTTTCAAAGACTTCAAGCATTCTTCAGGAGATTTCAAAATGGCTAACAATAACAACCGCATTGACCCCACCCCGGTTCGTATCTCGAACAACCTGACCATCGAGCGTCAGACCCCCAAGCGCGACTTCGGCGACCGCCTCAAGTCGGGCCTCGACACCGCGGCAGGGGCGATTGCCAACGGCGCGTCGATTGCCGGCGGTCTGATTCCCGGGGGGGCCATTGTTTCCACCGCGGTCTCGTCGATGACCCAGTTTTCGAACAGCTCGCCTTCGGCCGGAGCGGCCTACGCAGCCAACGGTGTCATCAACGTGAATGGTGGCGGGGCAGGCTTGTCGACCACCATCGGCGCTCCTTCGACGACCGTGTCGGGCGGCAGCATCGCAGGCGGTATCAGCAACACTCCCAACTACCAGGCGGGCACGGGCTCGAGCAGCACCATTGCCGGCATGAATAGCGACGTGGTGGCCATGCAGCGCGACCAAAATGAAATGCTCAAGCTGCAGGTGGCGATGCAGCGTGAGAACACCATGTTCAGCTCGATTTCGAACGTGCTCAAGACCCGCCACGACACCACCAAGAACTCGATTTCGAACATTCGCTAACCGTTAGCGGTTCGATACAGCATCGAAACACTTCAAAAGGGCGGTCTGAACTCAGGCCGCCCTTCGTGTATAAAGGGGCCCCCCATGTCTGAGACCGTAACCGAAGTGGCTGGCAGTTTGGTTCCTGTCGAAAAGTTACAAGCGATGGTGATGCTCGAAGCCGGTTATTTGTGGCTCGACATGGGCCAGCATGCGCACGCCAAAGACGTCTTTGGCGGTGCCGCCGCGTTGATGCCCAAGAGCGAAGTGCCGCAGTTGGCGCTCGGCACGTTAGAGCTGGTGCTTGGCAAGCCCGAAAAGGCGCTGCAGGCGTACCGGGCTGCCCAGCGCTTGTCGCCCAAGTCGTCGCTGCCTCGTGCGCACTGCGGCGAAGCGCTGCTCTTCATGGGCAAGGTGACCGAGGCGATGAAGGAGCTTAAAGCCGCACTCGAGCTGGAGCCCGAGAGCGACGGCGCGAAGCTGGCCCAAGCCCTGCTCGACGCGAAAGAAGAAGGCGCGTTGCCGCCTCCAAAAAAAGAGAAGGCGAAGAAGTAGAGCGCCACGGTAAGAGACAGGCGAGGCGAGCGACGACATGGGCGTAGGCAAAGTAGGCGGCAAAAAGGGAGCGGGCGGCGCCAAAGGCCCCAGCGGCGCTGGCAAGGCGGGCGGCGGGGGGTTCGCAGGCAAAGTCGGCAAGAGCGAATCGCTGGTCGGCGCTTCGGGCCTGGTGGGCGGGGGCAACGTGGGGGCGACCGAAGCCGTCACCGCCAACGCGCTCGACATCGTGCGGCAGCTGCGCAGCGGTCAAATTAAGTCACGCGAAGAGGCCACCCGAAAATTGGTGGGCGACATCTTGCGTGAGAAAGTGCGTCTGCAGTCAAAGACGCTGAGCAAGAAGATTGCCGAGCATCTCGAGGGCGACCCGCGGCTGACCAAGGCGCTGGAGCGCATTTGGAGCAAAGCCGAGGAAAAAGACGAGTAAGGGGGCGAAGGGTGGCGCTCGGCGAGTCGAAACAAGTCATCTTAGAAAAGTACGGCGCTTACGTGCGGTCGCTCGCCGGCCAGGTGCGTAAGCAGTTTCGGGGTCAACTCGAGATGGACGAGCTCGTTTCGTACGGCCAAATGGGCCTGTTAGAGGCCGCCGACCGCTTCGATTCGAAGATGGGCGCAAATTTTCTCACTTTTGCGCACTATCGAATCAAAGGTTCAATTTTCGATGGTTTAAGAAAAATGGGCATTCTGCGAGGCCCCGAATCTCGCGGGGTTGGCACGTCTGAACGGGTCAATGCCTACATGGGAAACCTGGCTGACAGGGACCAGGGAGGCAACCGCGGGAGCTCTTTTGACGATGATGTCAGAGAGGTTTCGAGCGCGGTGACGGGGTTGGCGGTGGTGTTTGCCACCAGCCTCGAAGGTTCTGAAGGGTTGCAGCTGACCGATGAGGCGCTGCCTGCTGACGAGCGGTTGGAGCTCGAGCAGATGAAGTCGCGGGTACGGGTGGCGCTCGAGAAGCTCCCTGAGAAGGAGCGCAAACTTTTAGAGGGTTACTACTTTCAGCAGAAAACGTTGGAAGAGGCGGGCGCAGAAATCGGGCAGTCGAAGAGTTGGGCGTCTCGGTTGCACGCGCGGGCGGTCGAAAAGCTGAAGGAGCTCTTGGCCGAAGACGAGAGCGACCAAAGGGTGTCGAAGGCGAAAGACGAAGCACGAAGGAGAATCAGCCATGGCTGGACCACTCAACGGACTGTCGGCGGCGCAAGTAGCGCAGCAGAAAATGCAGGACCAGGCCACCCAGCAGGGGGCAAAACAGGGTCCAAGTAAGTTCGACGAGACGATGAAGTCGAAGGGCGCCGGCGCTTCAGAGGGCGTCAACCCAGCCCAGTCGGCCAAGGCCGCCACTGCTGCGCAGTCGACCCAAGCGGCGCAGGCCGTGAGTGCGGTGCAGCAGGTGCAGGCTTCGCAGAAAATGAGCGCCACCGTCAAAGTGCAAGACGTGGCGAAGAACGAGAAGGCCAAGAGCGACAAGAAGCTTTCGCCTGACATCGTTTACGAAGAGAAAGAGGGTTTCAGTTTCGACCCGGTCACCCAGAAGAGCGAAGTGGGCAAGGGGCAAAGCGCGATTATGAGCATGCTTTCGAGCATGGAGCGCGGCCAGGCCAACATGGACAAGTTGATCAACACCTCGATGTCAGGCGTGCAGTTCTCGAATCAAGAGCTGCTGCAAATGCAGGCCGGCATGTACCGGTACACGCAAGAGCTCGAGCTCACCGGCAAGGTCGTCGAAAAGGCGACCACCGGCTTGAAAGACACGCTCAAGACGCAGGTGTAAAGCAGCGCTGTAGCAGTGCAGGCCAGGGCACATGGCTGACTTTTTTTTTTAGCGCGAGAGCTCGAATGCCAAGCCGTTCATTTCACGTCGCCGTGTGCACTGCACTGTTGGGTTGCTCCAGTCTACCAGGGGGGCCAGGGGTCGATGCCGGCCCGGTGTTGCCAGCGTGCGAGGTCTTGTCGAAGGCCGACGCCCCGGTCATTTCTGAAGGCGGCCGGTTGTCTCTCGAAATGGTGCCGAGCGCCGCGGTGGTTGAATGGAGCCTCATCGACGCTGGGCCTTTTACCGCCGAGAAAATCGACCCCAGCCACCTGCAGCTCAAGGCGCCGTATGGGCGAATGGGTGTTTTTACCCTCGCCGGCCGGGTCGACTGCGGTGACGAAAAAAAGACGCAGGAGTGGACCGTCACCATTCGCGCGTTGTCGTGGAGCCGCGTCTCGACGTGGACCGAAGGTGTCGATGGGCCGCTCAACCGAGAGTACGGCTCGATGTGGGTCGATGATGCCGACCCCGACCGGGTGCTGTTGTTCGCTGGCTATGTTTACAAGCCGAAGCAGTTCACGCCCGCCACTGATCTTTGGGAGGTCAACCTCGTCGACGGCAAGTGGAAGCAGCTGACGCCGGTTAACGAGCCGCCGCACTTCGTAGGAGGCCGAATGGCGCTGGCTCCCGAGAGTGGCCAAGCGCTCTATTCGGGGGGCCTTGATGAAGCCAAAGAGACGCCCTATCAGTTGAGCCGTTTTTCTTATCGCCCAGGTCAGCTGCGTTGGGAAAGCGAGCCGCTGGCGGCAGACAGCCCCCGGCAGGGCGATTATCAACCCGGCTTTTTTTACGACGCGAAACGCAGCCGGTACCTGTCGATTTGTGGCGCAAACAACGAAGTGGGCCGGCATTGCTTGGTGCGTTCCTACACGCCTGACGCTTCTGGTGGTCGCTGGGCGGCGCTGCCTTTGGCTCCTGGCGCCACCCCGCCGGCCCGCAATGGCCATTTCTATGCCTACGATGCCGAGACTGATCGCTTCATTCTGTTTGGTGGTGATGGCCAAGGAACGACCTTGGGCGATACCTGGGCCTTGGAGCTTGCGCAGACGCCTGCGCGTTGGGTGCAGCTGACCGCACAACCGGCTCCGATGAAGCGGCGCAACGGCGCCTACGTTCTCGACCCGGTGGGCCACCGGTTTGTCATCTTCGGAGGAACGGTGACGGGCGCCACGTCGTCACCCGAAATGTGGGCGCTCGATCTCGACCGCGGCAAAGAGCGGTGGGAGCGCGTCTTGGTTGCCGACCGGCCTCCCGACCGAACTTCAGGGGTGGCTGTCTATGACGCCAAGCGCCAACGCATCGTGATGGGGTTCGGTAACAGCGAGGTCGCCGACTACCCTGACCTGTGGGCGTTGCAGTTATAAAAAGCTACAAACGCGCAGCGAAGCGTCTTGTTTTTCGAAGAATCAAAAGGCGCTGGGAGCGGTGATGGCTCCCAGGCGCTTTTTTCTTGTGGCGCGTAGTAACGTGTGGGTCCACGTGATGAATCGAACTTTTCTACGAAGCCTGTTTATCGGCGCGGCATTCATTTTGTCGGGTTGCATGATTGAGCTGCAGCACGACTTGCTCGAGCAAGACGCGAACGACATTTACGTGCTCCTGCAAAAAAACAGCATCGAGCCAAAAAAGATTACCCAGCAGGGCGGCAACGAGCCCCGGTACACGATTTCGGTCTCGAAAGCAGACGTGCGCCGCGCGGCTGAATTGTTGCGCGAGCATTCGTTGCCTAGGCCCACGGCTGACGGCTTGTCGGTCTTCAAGAAGATGAAGGGCATGATTCCCACCCAGACTGAAGAACGCGCGATGTTGCTCGAAGCGCTGGCGGGTGAAGTCACCAACACTTTGAACCAGGTGCCAGGCATTCTCGAAGCGCGGGCGGTGGTGAACCTGCCTGAAGTGAATGACCTGACCCAGCCCGACAAGAAGCCCATGCCCTCGGCGTCTATCTTCGTGAAGTTCCGCGCCATCGACGGCAAAGCGCCGGTGAACGAAGAGCAAATCAAAGAATGGGTGACGGGCACGGTGACTGATTTGCGCAAAGAGTCGGTGAAGGTGTTGATGGTGCCCGCTTCATTCGGGCAGGTCGATGAGTCGCCTGAGAATCGGCTGGTGGCGATTATGGGCCTGACGATGACCGCGGCCAGCGCTGACTTGTTCAAGATTACCGTGGGCGTTGGCGGGCTGGCAGTGCTGGCGATGGCTGCGCTCACCCTGTTTGCTTTCACCCGCAAGCCGCGGGGTGGCAATGGGCGTGCACGGGTTCGCGGGGGCACCAACGCTGGGCAGGAGGGTTAGCTCCCTAGCGGAGCTGGCGCTTCACCGTGGAACAATACTTCGCGTCATTGTCGAAGCGACAGACGATGATGCTGCTCACCGCAGTGACGTTTGGCGGCCCCGAGTCAGTCGAGTCGCTGGGCTTTTTGCCTGATGAAGAGGCCCAGCTGCTCAAGCACCGCGCGCAAGTGCTGCTCGAGATACCGCGTGAAAAGCGCATTCCTCTGTTGGTGCAAGAGGTGAAGCGGTTGGTGACGGCGCGGCGCCGGCAGTTGGGGTCGGCCGACCCAGACCCATTGGCACAGCTGCTCTCGTCGGAGCGCCCCTCGTTGGTCGAAGTGGTGTTGCGCGCCTTGCCGTTGGCGCTGGCTGACGAAGTGCGACAACGGCTGGGCTCGAGGCCCGAACGCACTTCACTGGGAGTGGCGCTGCGGCACGAGCTGAAGCCCGAAATCTTGGCGATTATTCGTTGGAAGCTCGAAGAGGCGCTCGCCAAGGCTGGGCCGGGCGGTCAAGGCTTTCGCTTCAGCGACTTGATGACGCTGGCGCAGCGTGAATTGTTGGCCATTTGTGACCGCATGGGCGCCCGTGCCTTGGCCACCGCCTTCGCCGGTTTGCCTGAAGACGAAGCGCAGGCGCTCTTCGAGAAGTTACCGCCCGACCAAAAGAGCTTGGCCCAACGTGCCACCGAAGCGGGGCGCGAGCGGCACTTGCGCGAAGACGACGCGCGCACCGTGCTCGGCCGCTTTGACGCGGTTGAGAACCCGTCGGCGGGCATGCGCAGCGCGGGCGCACAGCGGTTGGCCCGGGCGTTGACGGCCCAAGGCGCTGATTTCGGCGCCCGCCTGGTAGAACGTCACCCCGGAGAATTGGGCCGGCTCCTAGCGAGGTGGATGAGCGAAGAAAAAAGCCGCCCGGTGAAAGGTGACGGTGGCCGTGCTGACATCGTCGAGCAAATGGAGCGCCTTGCGCAACGCGGCGTCATTGACCGACCGGTGCGGTTGTTGCCGCCGCCTGAACGGTTGGCCCGGCCGCCACCGTCGAACCGCCCGTCGCTGCCACCCCCTCCCAGCCGGTTGGGGCGCTCGGTGCCGCTGACGTCGGGGCCTGAGCCTGAAAAGCCCGAATTGTCGGCGCTCGCCAAGGGCCGCCGCGACCCCATGGCTGAACGGGCTGCCCGCCAAGCCGGCGCGGCGCGCGACGAAGAATTGTCGGGTTTGTCGCGGCGAAACCGGCCGTTGAGCCCTGAGCCCCCTGAAAATACGGGGCTCTCGCGCACTGGGTTGTCGCGCTCAGTGGCCCCGTTGACGTCGATTCCGACGCGGCGCGCCAAACCTTCACATTTGCGGGGGCCGGGGAAACCTCCGCCTGACTCAGGGGGTAAGGGCCCCAAGCGTGGACCCGGTAGCGGTTCGCGATAAGCTCTCGATTCAAGATGGATGACGGCCTCAAAGACGACCGCCGACCAGCTTTATTGGGTAACCCGCAACGCATGAGCGGAAAGGTCATTAAAGGTGGTGGTGGCGGCGGCAGCGCTGAAGTCAGCGCCGTCGAGAAGGGGGTGCGCCCTGCGGCCCGCCCCGGTGTCATCAACGCTGAAGAATACGAAGCCCGGGGTACCGCCAAGCAAATCATCGCCGACGCTGAAGCCAAAGCCGCGCACATCATTGCCGAGGCTGAAGCCAAGAAAGAGCAGGTGTACGCGCTGGCCCGTGAAGACGCGCGCAGTGAAGTGTTTGGCAAATCGAGCGAGGAGCTGGCGCGGGCCAAAATGCAGGCCGGTGAAATCGTCAAGGGCGCCGAGCGTGACATCGTCGACTTGGCGTGCAAAGTGGCGGCGAAAATCATCGGCCGTGACTTAGAACGCGACCCCGACGTGATGATTGAAATTTGCGCCACTGCCATCGAGAACGTGCGCAACGTCAAGGCGATGGTGTTGAAAGTGAACCCCAAAGACAGCGCCCGCCTGCGTGAGAAGAAGCCGCGGTTGATGGAATTGGTGGGCCGCTCGCTCGACATCGCCATTCGTGACGACGCCGACGTCGAAGCGGGCAGTTGCGTGATTCAGACTGAATTCGGCAGCGTCGACGCGCAGCTGCGCACCCAGTACGAAATGCTGCAGAATCTTTTCGTGCCCGACACCGGTAAAAACGAGGGCCCGAAGTAAGGCGAGCTCGGCATGGCCATCGACCTTTCTCGTTACCACCAAATGGTGAAAGACGCGCAGTTGGTGCGGGTGCGCGGCCGGGTGACTGAGCTTACCGGGTTGGTCATTAAAGCCGCGGTGCCCAACGTGCGCATCGGCGAGCTGTGCTTCATTCAAACCCGTGGCCGCGGCCAGGCCCTGCGCGCTGAAGTGGTGGGCTTTCAAGGCGACGAAGTGATGTTGATGCCGCTGGGAGAGCTCTCGGGCATTGGCCCCGACAGCGAAGTGATACCCACTGGCCGCCCGCTCACCATCAAGGTGGGCAATGCGCTGCTTGGCCGGGTGCTCAACGGCTTGGGCGAGCCGATTGACGGCAAGCCGCTGCCCGACGGTTTGCTCGAATGGTCGGTCGACCGTGACTGCCCTGACCCATTCAAACGCATGCGCATTGAGCACCCCCTGCAGTTGGGTGTGCGCTGTATCGACGGGTTGCTCACGGTGGGCGAGGGTCAGCGTATTGGCCTTTTTGCCGGCTCAGGCGTCGGTAAGTCGACGTTAATGGGGCAAATTGCGCGCAACACCGCGGCTGAAATGGCGGTGATTGCGCTCATCGGCGAACGTGGCCGCGAAGTGTTGGAATTCATCGAAGACGCGTTGGGCAAAGAAGGTTTGGCCCGCTCGGTCGTCATTTGCGCCACGTCTGACCAGCCGTCATTGGTGCGTTTGCGCGCGGCATTCGTCGCCACGGCGATTGCCGAATATTTTCGCGACCGCGGCGGCAACGTGCTCTTCATGCTCGACACGGTGACCCGCCTGGCGCGCGCGCAGCGTGAAATCGGCTTGGCCGTGGGTGAGCCACCGGCCCGTCAGGGTTACCCCCCTTCGGTGTTCTCGATGCTGCCCCGCATTTTGGAGCGCACCGGTAACTCAGACAAAGGCAAGTGCACCGCCATTTACACCTGCCTGGTGGCCGGCGGAGACATGGAAGAGCCGATTGCCGACGAAGTGCGCGGTATTTTGGACGGCCACTTCATTTTGAACCGTGCATTGGGCGAGCGAAACCAATGGCCCGCGATGGACGTACTGGCTTCGCTTTCACGCGTGATGACGCAAATCGTTTCGCCCGAGCACAAGGCGGCGGCGGGCAAATTGCGCGAAACTTTGGCCACGTATGAAAAACAGCGCGACTTGATTTTGCTGGGCGCTTATCAGTACGGCACCGACCCGCGCACCGACTACGCCATCGACAAGTACGAGGCGATTATCGAGTTTTTGAAACAAACCACCGACTCGAGCGTGACGTTCGATGAAACGGTGGCGCAGCTGATTGCGCTCTTCGAAGAAAGCTAGGGGGAAAAAGGTTTAAGCGCCCATGCCTCCGTATCGTCTACAGACCCTGCTCGAGATTCGTGAACGCGCCGAAGAAGACGCGAAGCAGGCTTTTTCTGAAGCGATGCGTGCGCTCGCCAAGGCGCAAGAAAAGCTCAAGGCGCTCGAAGACGACTTGGCGCAGCGCAAAACAGAGCGCAAACGCAAGGTTCAAGAATATCTGCAAGAGGTGATGAAGGGAGGCGCCGGGGCAGGGGCATTCACCGCGATGAACCGTTTCGAAGACCGGTTGAAAGACGAAGAAGCGCAAGTGCAACTCGAAATCGACGCGCAAAAGCTGGTGGTGAAAGAAGCCGAGAAGCTGGTTGAAACGCGCCGGCACGAAATGGCCGAAGCAGCGAAAGAGAAAAAAGCCATCGAGAAGCACAAAGACAACTGGAAAGCCGAAGTGCGCAAAGAGCGCGCTGCGCGCGAAGAGCTGAGCCAAGAAGAAATCGGCAACACCTTGCACTTGCAGCGTACGCGGAGGCAGTCGTGAGCCGCGTCGAAGACGAGCGCGAGGCCGCGCGCACGACAGAACGCCTGCAACAGCAAAAGCGGGCTGAAGAGCAGCGGCGTAACGCCATTCAAAGCGCCGAGTCGGTCTTTTCGCGCTTGGTGCAGGCAGACAAGCAGGTTGCGCAACGCGGGCAAGAAACCCAGTCGGCGCGGGCCGCCATTTCTGAAGCGCTCAAAGAAGCGAAAGACGAAGAGCCCACGGTGCTCGAGCGGCACGGGCAAGAGAAAGCCAAGGCTGACGAGACCGGCAAGCGTTCAATGTCGCGGCGCGCGTTGGGCACCGCACAAGAGCGCCAAAGCGGCGACGTGAAGCGGCGTGAAGAACAAGGCCAGGCCGACAAAGCGGGCCACCACGTCGACGATGAGCACACCCTGGTTCAGCAGCAAGAAGACGTGGCGTCGTTGGCGCGGGGCAGCGAAGGCCGCAAAAGCGACGCCCGCTCGGTGCGCGAAACGATGCAGGGCCGTCGCGGCGAGGGTGACAATTCGAAGTCGGGCCCCAAGCCCGGCATGGCTTTAGGCCACGACAAGGGCGCGGGAAAGACCGACCCTGATGCGGGAGGCAAAGGCGGGCAGGGCTCGGGTGACAAGAAAGGCAAAGGTGAAGTGCCCGCGGGCTTTCGTTTCAACCCCGCGTTGATGGCGCCGGTGCCGGTAGCGCAAAAACGCGACATGGCGGGGTCTGACCGCCTGCGCCGCATCGCCACCGAAATTGCCCAGAAAATCGTCGAGCGGGTGCGGGTGGGCAAAAACGCGCTCGGCCGGGCAGAGTTTCAAATCGATTTGCGCAGCGACGTGCTCTCGGGCCTGAAAGTCAAAGTGTCGTCGTCAGGCGGCAAAATTCAGGCGGTGTTTTCTGGCAGCGACCGCGAAGTGTTGAAGATGCTTGAAGAGCAGGCCGACGCGTTGAAGGCGGCGTTGTCGGGCCGCGGGCTTACCCTCGAAGAGCTGAAAATCGAGGCCCAGCCGTGAATGACCCAACCGGCAAACCACGGCGCCTTCCGCCGGGCAACGAGCCCACGTTGACGGGTGTGCCGTTGCCTCCCGAGCTGAGAACGCGAACGCCGGCCACCGGCACCGCCATTGCGCTGCGCGGGTGGCAGCCGTTTCGCTTTGACCGGTTACCGCCGGTCTCGAAAGCCCAGGCAAAGCTGCTCACCCGGGTCGAATGGGTGCTGCCGGGCCTTGCTCCCCAAAGTCAGGTGCTCGATGCGGTGCGCGCGCGGCTGACCGAGTTGTTTGAAGAAGACGTCACGCTGCGCTTGGAGCAGTTGCAAATGGTGCCGCTGGCCGAGGTGAAGCGTTTCATCAGCGAGCCGACGTTCTTGGCGGTGCTCGCGCCCCCACCCAACAAGACGCGCGGCTTCATCGAGGTTGAGCTGGGCTTGGCGCACGTGATCATCGACAAGTTGCTCGGCGGCGCGGGCGACGCGGTGGCCATGCGCGCGCTGACCGACATCGAAGAGGGCGTGTTGATGTACGTGCTCCTCGAGGTGATGCGCATGTTGGCGCCGCATGTCGACTCAAGCCTCCCGCGGTTGCGCTTAGAGAACGTGGTACGGGGCTTTGAAGAGGCCCAGGCGTTGATAGCTGAAGAGCCGCTTCTTGCCGTGGCGCAGCTCCATGCTTCAGTGGGCGGCCAGACCGGTTTCGTGCGGCTGTTCATTCCCGGCGCATTGCTCAGCGCGTCGCAACCGCCGCCCGACGCGCACATTCGTCGCGTGCGCCGGCAGCAACAGGCCTTGGCCCACGCCCAGCGTTTGGCCGCGGTGCCGGTGGCGCTGCGGGTTGAAATTGGCCAGGTCGAAATTTCAGCCCGCGACATTGCCGCGGTGCGCGAAGGCGACGTGGTGGTGGTTGACGCGCTGTCGTGTCGTGCCGACAAAGGTGAAAATGGCACTGCGCGGCTCAAGGTGGGCCGTGGTAACGCCGGGCATGTCGAGGTCGAAGTGGCGCTCGAAAACGGCCACTACCAGGCAAAAGTGACAGCGTTTTCGTGGGGTGATGAAGTGCGCCCCGGTTCAGGTGCGCCGGGGGAAGGCGCCCCTTCCAGCAACGGGAGGCCGACAGTGTCAGATGCATCGCAGGGCCCAGAAGGTGTCGAGCTGCTCAACGACATACCGCTGCAGATTTCGGTCGAGCTGGCGCGGGTGTCGGTGACCGCCGAAGACGTGGTGGCTCTCAAAGTGGGCCAAGTCATCGATTTGAACCGCGGGGCCAAAGAGCCCATGGACTTGTCAGTCAACGGCAAGGTGGTCGCCCGGGGCGAGCTGGTAGAAATCGAGGGGAATCTCGGCGTTCGCATTTTGTCATTGGTAGGGTGAGGCCCTTGTTGTCCCGCTCCCTCTTTTTCATGTTGGTGGTGAGCACCGCGGCCCTCGCCGAAGACGCCGGCGTGGTGGGCGCCGACGCACGCGTGCTCGAAGTCATTGAGCCGCAGGTTCCGAAGAGCGAGCCGCCCGAATTGGCAGACGCCGACGTCGGGTTGGGCTGGGTGCTGGTGCGCACGCTCGTGGTGCTGGGCCTGGTGGTGGCTTCGGCATACCTGGTGCTGAACTTCGGTTTGCGCCGGTTGATGGGGGTGAAAGCCGTGGGTGGCGCGGCGGTGGTCGACGTACTCGAGCGGGTGCCGCTCGACACCAAGCGTGCGCTCTTCGTGGTGAAAGCCGCCGGCGAGTACCTGTTGATTGGCGGCGCTGACGCCTCGTTGAACCTGATTGCCAAGCTCGACACCGCCGAAGTCGAGCGGCTGCGGGCGCAAGCCAAGGCGGCTTCTTTGACCTTGAGCCCTTTGCTCACCAAGCTGCTTTTGAAGAAACCCGAAAAAGCGCCTCCCAAGGAGACCTGAAGTCTTGCGCACCCGCTTGATGTGGCTGCACCGAGCCCAGCCCTGGTTTTACCTGCTGGTCGGCGTGTTGACGCCGGCGTTGGCGTTTGCCCAGCGCAAAGGGGCCAAGGGCGGCGACGCCAGTGCCGGGCTCGACGGCGATTCGTTCGCCAACCGCCCGCTGGTGTTGATGATTGCGTTGGCGGCGTTGGGCTTTTTGCCCTTCGTGCTGCTGATGGTGACGAGCTTCGTCAAAATCTCGGTGGTGCTTTCTATCGTGCGTTCGGCGATGGGCACGCAGCAAATACCGCCGACGCAGGTGATTACCGGCTTGGCGATTATTCTCACCGTCTACATCATGGCGCCGGTGGGCCAAGAGATGTTCCGCGCGGCCGACGTGGCGGGCTTTCAGTCGAGTGAAGGGCTCATTTCAGCCAAGACCGCCGAGCAGCTTTTTGAAGCGTCGAAGAAAGCCAAAGAACCCTTACGCGAATTTCTTTTGCGTAAAGTGAGCGCCAAAGACCGGTCGCTTTTTTATGCGCTGGCTTTGAAAATGCGCAAAGCCGAAGACCGGCAAGGCATCACCGACCGTGATTTCTTAATCATCACGCCGGCCTTCGTGGTGTCAGAGCTGAAAGAGGCCTTTCAAATTGGCTTTCTGCTCTTCGTGCCCTTCATCGTCATCGACATGGTGGTGGCCAACATTTTGCTCGCGCTGGGCATGCACATGCTTTCGCCCACCACCATTTCGATGCCCTTCAAGCTGTTGCTCTTCGTGCTCGTCGACGGTTGGTACCTCATCGCCAAAGGGTTGGTGGTCGGTTACTTATAAAGAAACAAAGGAGAAGCCATGCACCAGCTCACCTACATCACGCAGCAGGCGTTGATGCTGACCGTCATCGCGTCGGGGCCTCCCGTCGTGATGAGCCTGATTGTCGGTTTCGCCATTTCAGTCTTTCAGGCCACCACGCAAATTCAGGAGCAGACGCTCTCGTTCGCCCCCAAAGTGGTGGTGGTGTTTGGCGTACTTGCGCTCTCAGGCACGTGGATAGGCACACAGCTGCTGCGCTTCACCTTTCATATTTTTGACCGGTTTCCCGCGCTCATCGCCCAGTGAACAACTACGCCGACGTGTTGGTGCAGATACGCAGTGAGCTCGGCCTCAAGGTCGAGTTCACCGTGGTGCTGCTCACCATGGCGTTAATGATGTCGCGGTTGTTGCCGCTCTTCATTCTCACCCCGTTTCTGGGCGGCGAAACGGTGCCCACCGAAGTGAAAATCGGAGTGGGCCTCACCGTGGGCCTGGTGCTTTTTCCCGGGCTGATTGACCGCATGCAGTACATACCGGTGACACCGCTGCCGTTTCTGGCGCTGCTGCTCAAGGAGCTTTTCTTAGGGCTGTGTCTGTCATTCGTGGTGGGTACGGTTTTTCAAGCCATGGGGGTGGCTGGGCAAATCATCGACAACATGTCGGGCACCAACATGGCCAACATCATGGTGCCGCAGCTGGGCCAGCAGGTGACGTTGTACGGCGCCATCAAGCTGCAGCTGGCCACTGCGCTCTTCGTCACGCTGAACGGCCACCACATGGTGATTGCCGCCTTCGCCGACAGCCTGGTGGCGATTCCGTTAGACCAATTTCCCAAAATGGCGGCTGGGCAGTGGGCCTTTTACGACTTGATTATGCGGGTGTGGGCCGACTTGATGCGGGTATCGCTGGCGATTGCCGCTCCCGTCTTTTTGGCCACCTTCTTGACCGACTTGGCGCTGGGCATGATTAACCGCGTCGCGCCGCAGGTGCAGGTGTTCTTCGTTTCAATGCAGATAAAGCCCATGGTCACCGCGCTGGTGATGTTCATGGCGCTGCATGTGATTTTAGAACGCGTGGTGAAAGAGTACGGCGAGATGCTCCTCATGTTGCGCCGGGCGATTCAACTGTTGTCGTGAGCCGCCATGAGTGACGAAGGCGGCGAGAAAACAGAAGAACCGACACAGAAGAAACTCGACGACTCGAGAAAGAAGGGTCAGGTCGCCAAGAGCCGCGATTTAACCAGCTTGGCGGTGTTCATCGCCGGCATGAGCGCGATGAAGGCGATTTGGCCCGACGTCGAAGAGCGCGTGAGCCGGCTTTTTCGCTTCACCTTTGATCACATTGCCAGCCCGCAGGAAATGCACGTCACCATGTACCACGTGATGGTAATGGCCTTCGAAGACCTGCTGATGCTCACCATTCCCGTGGCGTTCGCCGCGGCCATTGCTGGCGCACTGGTCGACTTCTTACAGGTGGGCGCGCTCTTCACGCTCGAGCCTTTGGCTCCCAAGCTCGACAAGCTGAACCCGCTGGCCGGCCTGAAGAACATGTTCTCGAAGAAGTCGCTGGTCGAGCTGCTCAAGTCGATGCTGAAAATCAGTATCACCGCGTATGTGGTTTATGGCGTGGTGCGCGACGCGATGGGCATGGTGGTGGCCACCGTGCGCGGCGACACCCAGCTCACGATGGACGTGATGGGCGAGCTCGTTTACCGCGTGTCGGTAAGGGTGGCGCTCATTTACCTGCTGTTCGGCATTTTCGACATTTGGTTCCAGCGCAAGACGCACATGAAAGAACTGATGATGTCGAAAGACGAAGTGAAGCGTGAATACAAAGAAAGTGAAGGAGACCCGCACCACAAGGCAAAGCGCAAAGAGCTGCACCAAGAAATTCTCGAAGGCCAGCAGATGGAAGCCGTGAAAAGCTCCGACGTCGTCGTCACCAACCCTGACCATGTGGCGGTGGCGCTCAAGTACGACGCAGGGCAGGGCGGCGCGCCGCGCATTGTCGCCAAGGCACTTGATGAGCAAGCCCAAACGCTCAAAGCCGTGGCCCGCGAGCACGGCGTGGTGATGCTGCGCAACGTGCCGTTGGCCCATGCGCTTTACCGCGTTGACGTGGGCGACGAAGTGCCCGGCGAGCTCTACGACGCGGTGGCTGAAATTCTGCTCTTCGTTTACGGCTTGAAGGCCCCCTCGAGCGGCTCGCAACCCGCGGGTGCTACAGTTTGATGCCTTAGGTGCCCGTGGCCAACGACGACGACATCGCGGTAGCGCTCAAGTACGACAAAGAGAAAGACCCCGCGCCGCGCGTGGTGGCCAAGGGCCTGCGGCTCAAGGCCGAGAAGATAAAAAAGATTGCCGAAGAGTACGGCGTGCCGGTGATGCGCAACGTGGGCCTCGCCAATGCGCTGTACCGCGTCGAAGTGGGCGAAGAGGTGCCCGAAGAGCTCTATGACGCGGTGGCCGAAGTGCTGAACTTCGTCTTCGCGTTGCAGCAACGAGAAGAAGGCACGGGGCCTGCGAAGACAAAATGAACCCGCGAAAGTTAAAGTCGAGCTATGGCGAAAATTAACCAGCCACCTCCCGGCGTACCGCAGTGGCCCTGGGGAGCCCCCCGCACCGTTCGTGAGCGCCTGGTCGACCCAGCGCAGCTCGACCGTAAGAAGCAGCTGCGTAAAAAGGGAGACCCCAAGAACCCGTCGCTCGCCTCGTCAGCGCTGATGGACTCTATCGGCCCCGCCCATTCGGCCGACGAAATGCGCCTGCCGTTTCCTCCCATGCCCGAGGGCCACGACGGTGATTTAGAGGCATTTCGTGAGCGCGAGCATTTGGGCTTGGCGGTGGGCCGTGACAATGGTGACTTACGCGCGCAGCTTGAACGCGGTTTGGCGACGGTGAAGGTGACGCCCGACCGGTTGGAGCGCCTTAAAGGCCTGCTCGCCCGCGAAGGGCAAATGCTGAGCTTGGTGAAGCAGCTCAAAGATGAAGTCGATGAAATCGAGCGCCTGCGCCGCCAAAGCCAAGAGGACAAGTACTAAATGTCGGAGGTGACAGATACCGGCCAGGTGACGCTTTTACAGCGTTGGGCCGACGGCAAGGCGACACTGAAAGACGTGCGCGGGTACAGCGATGAAGAGCTGTACGCCATCGCCCGAACTGCCTACTTCTTTTACTACCAGGGTAAATTAGAGCAGGCGCGTACCCTGTTTCAGGGGCTTTACGCGGTTAACCCGTTAGACCCTTACTTTGCCAAGGCGCTCGGCGTGGTGGAGCTGGCCAGTGGCAATGCCCAGGGCGCGCTCGCGGCGTATGACGTGGCGGTGAAGCTTTCGCCTCAAGATGCCCAGGCTTACGTGGGCCGGGCTGAGGTGAAGCTTTCGTTGGGCCAAAAAGGGGCCGCGGTTGAAGATTTACGCAAAGGCGACCAAGTGGCCGGGGCGGACGAGGAGATTAAGTTTAAGATTTCCGCCATGTTAGGTGCGTCTTTTGGAAAATAAGAAAACCGACGCAACCTTCAAACGCGTCACCCGATAATCATTTCATAGGCTCTAGGTACTGAGTCGCGAACAATCTCGAAGTCCTTTTGAGGAGCAGATCATGGGTTTCATGGGAATCGATTTCAAAGGCATGTCAGAGATGGCCAAGCAGTCGATGAATGGCTCGGTGCAGCAGGCCGTGGGAGGAGGGGCTGCGAAGGGTGGAGCCGAAGCGACTGTGAGCATCTTCGAAGAAGGGGCGAACATCGGCAAAGGCCTGACGTCGGGTTTGGCTGACATGGGTATTCCAAAGGCCATTTTAAACCCCCTCGACCGCATGATGGACGGTGCAGTTCAAGGCGCGCAAGCGATGAGCAACAACGTGAGCAACATGGTCAATAGTGGTTACCTGCCGAGCGCCGGAGACCGCTTGGGCGCCTACCCTTATTACCAATACGGCGCCAACGGCCAAATGGTGGGCGTCAGCGGTTTCAACGGAGACGGCTCAATTGGCGGAGTGGCCGCGTCGCTGGGCCTGTTCTCTCCTGAGGAAGCCCAACTGTTCAGCCTGATTCATGACCCGCTGCAACGCCAAATGTTCCTCATCGACAAGCGCATGAAACAGCAATCGCTCTTGTGCTCGATGCTCACCAACATCATGGCGGCCAAGCAAGACGTGCTGAAGGAAATGGGCCGTAACCTGCGTACCTAATGTTGGACACCCCGTAAGTCTTCTGACTACAAACCGGGTGCCGATTTTTTCGGCTCCCGGTTTTGTTTTTAGGCTCTTTTTTGGACTGCCATGAGCGTTCCGCCCAAGAAAAACGAGAAAGAAAAGTCCGAAGAGCAGAAGCGCTGGGAGGAGGAGGCTTATTCTCCTGAGCGTCTCAAAGCGGTCTTCGAAGACCGCATGACGCTGCGCGAGCTGCACCGGTTTTCGGGCGAAGAAATGCGTCAAATGGCCACGGTTGGCTACCAGCTCTATGAGCAGGGCCGGTTCAAAGAGGCCAAAATCGTTTTTGAAGGGCTGTCGGTGTTAGACCCCCAAGAGACCTATTACTTGTCGGCGGTGGGAGCCATTTACATGGAGGAAGAAAACCTGCCGATGGCCGAGCAAGTGCTCAACGCCGCCCTCACCATCAACCCCAAAGAAGTGTCTGCCTATGTGAACCGTGGTGAGGTGTACTTGCGCCAAGGAAAATTGGCAGAAGCAGCGGCTGACTTGAAGAAAGTCGCCGAGCTTGACCCTCAGGTGAAAGACCCGATGACCTTGCGGGCGCGGGCCCTGGCCCAAGCGGCGCTCGAAGGAATTGCCAAGGCCAAAGCTGAAGCGGCTGCCGCCAAAAAATCGACCGGCGAGAAGCCAAAATCAGCTCCTGCGAAGAGCGCTCCTGCCAAAGGGGCACCGAAAAAGCACAAGTAGTATAGGTGCCGGCGATGTCGACGCACTCGCGCGGGCAGCCTACGCCCGTCACCATTTATTATTTTCCCAAACGGTCACCTCGCCCCACGGCACCGGTGCGGCGCAGCAGCTATCTCGACATGCCGACCGAGCCGCTTTCAGCCGAAGGGCTTTCGCAAACCCCTGGAGTGACTCAGCCCAGGCCGGTGCGTCGCCATGCCGATTCTCCCACGGCGATAACCACCGTGTCGCCCGCCCAGGCCGCGCGCGATTTGGCCCATACGCTTGAAAACCCGCTCCCCGAGGGCATGCTGCACGACGTCGCGGGGCCCAAGCGCTCCAAGACGGCGGCCGAGGTGGTTGACCTGGTGATTTTCGGCCACCAGCTTTTCGAGCGCGGCAAGGTCGAAGAGGCGCGGGTAATTTTCGAAGGCCTGGTCGACACCGACAAGAAGAACGCTTTTGCCCACACCATGCTGGGAACGATTTACCTGTCGCTCAAAGACGGTGCTCGCGCCTTGGCTTTGTTTCAAGCCGCCTTGGCGATTGACCCGCACGATGTACCGGCGTTGGTGTACCGGGGTGAATTGCGGCTGAAGAAAGGCAAAGTGAAAGCGGCGCTCGAAGACTTGGAGCGGGCAATTGGGCTCGGTGACGTGCATGATCCTTTCGTTGATCGTGCTAAACGCTTGATTCGCTTAGCCCGCAAGCCCCGCCGATAACGCGCATTTACGGCTGGGTAGGGTACACTCGCACCGCGCTTCCTGATGGGTCCCAACCGCTTCATCAATCGATATTCCGACATCATCTTGGCGGTGATCGTCATTGCGATCGTCGGCATGATGATTGTGCCGCTTCCAACGCACTTGTTGGACGTGCTGCTCACGCTCAACATCAGCTTGTCGGTCATCATTCTTTTGATTTCGCTGTACGTGCCCGAAGCGCTCAAGCTGTCGGTGTTTCCGACGCTGCTTCTCATCACCACCATGTTTCGGCTGTCGCTTACCATTTCGACGACACGCCTGATTTTGCTCACCGGTGACCCCGGTGAAGTGGTGCAGGCGTTCGGTAACTTCGTCGTGTCTGGCAACTTCGTGGTCGGCGCGGTGATTTTCGTGATTTTGGTGGTGGTGAACTTCATCGTCATTTCCAAGGGCTCAGAACGTGTCGCTGAAGTGGCCGCGCGTTTCACCCTCGACGCCATGCCCGGCAAGCAAATGTCGATCGACGCTGACTTGCGCGCCGGCTCGTTAGACATGGAGGAGGGCAAGCGCAAGCGCCGCGACTTGGAGCGTGAGTCGCAGCTCTTCGGCGCGATGGACGGCGCGATGAAGTTCGTCAAAGGTGACGCCATCGCCGGCATCATCATCACCGTGGTGAACATCGTCGGTGGCTTGGTGATTGGCGTGATGCAGAAGGGCCTGCCTATCGCCCTCGCCGCCAAGAAATACACCTTGCTCACCATCGGTGACGGCTTGGTGGGCATGATTCCCGCGATTCTGATTTCGACCGCCGCCGGTATCATCGTCACCCGCGTCGGAGGCGAAGAAGCCGGCGCACACTTGGGCAAAGACGTCAGCTTGCAGCTGACCGCGTACCCCAAGGCGATTGCAATTGCCGGTGGCATGCTCTTCGTCATGGGCATGATTCCCGGGTTGCCCACGGTGCCCTTCATGGCGCTCGGCGCGGGCGCGGGTGTGGGTGCCTATTTCATGATGCGGCGCCAGGCGAAGATTGCCAGCGGCGAAATTGACCCCAACGCGGTGGACATGCCGGGTGAGCCCGGGGCGCCTCCACCGGCGATGGAGCCGCCTCCCAAGGAGCCTATCAATCCTGACTCGGAGCTCTTCATTCCCGTCGTGACGCCGATTGTGCTCGAGGTGTCTGACGCGCTGGTGCCGTACGTCGATTCGCGGCAAGACGGCGGTAAGTTTCTGTACGAGCTGATTCCCTTCATGCGTGACGGGTTGTTCGTCGAGCTGGGCGTGCGTTTTCCCGGTGTGCGGGCGCGCGGTAACCCTGCGCTGCCTCCCGGGGCGTACCAGATTCAGTTGAATGAAGTGCCGGTGGTGACGGGGCAGGCGACGCTCGGCCACATTTTGGTCAACGACACGGTCGACCGGTTGCGGTTGATGAACGTGCAGGGCTTCGAGGCGATAAACCCTGCCACGCGTCAGCCCGCGGCGTGGGTGCCCGAGCAGAATAAGGAAATGCTCGAGGCCGCTGGCCTCACCACGTGGGACGTGCCGGGCTATATGATTTTGCATGTGGCCGCGGTGCTGCGCCGCCACGCGCGTGACTTCGTCGGCGTGCAAGAAGTGCAGGCCATGCTCGAGCAGCTCGAGAAGGCTTTCCCCGCGGTGGTGAAAGAAGTCATTCCGAAAGTGGTGACGCTGCTCAAGCTCACCGACATTTTGGGCCGCCTGGTAGAAGAAGAGATTTCAGTGCGCGATTTGCGCGGCATTTTGCAGGCGCTCGCGGAGCACGGGCAGTTCGAGGCCGACAACGTGATGCTCACTGAGCATGTGCGCTCGAGCTTGAAACGGTACGTGTCGCACAAGTACGCGCGCGGCACGAATACGTTGGTCGTGTACTTGCTGGACCCGCAGATTGAAGAAGCGATTCGTGGCTCGGTGAAGCGCACGTCGGCGGGCACGCACTTGGCGTTGGAGCCCGACATTGCGCAAGAAATCGTGCAGGCGGTGAAGAGCGAGTGCGGGCATTTGCCGCCCACTGCGCAGCGCCCGGTGATTTTGACCGCGTTAGATATTCGACGCTACGTGCGCAAATTGCTCGAGTACGAGTTCAACCCGCCGTTTACGGTGGTGAGTTACCAGGAGCTTTCGCCTGATTTGAACATTCAGCCGGTGGCGCGCATCAGCACGCGGTAGCTGACTGGGCTTGAGTGCTCGGCAATAGCAGCGCTCTATTCTTGTTGGTCTGGGCCGGAGTTTGAGCGACGTTTTGCCGATCTCCGACATTGTTGGCTGGGCGATTGACTCCGAAGCTGGCCACTGACGGTCTCACGCCATGACCACCTGAAGGTGACCTGGCCCCCTCTTCTGCCGGTCCTTGACGACGATCTCTACGTCGCGACCGAGGGCGTTTAGGAACTTGATGAGCCGCTCTGTGGAGAAGCCGGTCAGCTTGCCCCGGAGCAGCGCCGACACCTTGGGCTGGTCGATGTTGAGGATCTTCGCGGCAGCGGCCTGGGTCAAACCCTTCGCCTCGATGATTTCGGAAATCTTGGCGGTCAGCTCAGCTTTGGCGAAAGCCTCTTCGGGAGCCTCGACGCCGAGATCGGCAAAGACGTTTCCACTGCTGACCTTGTAGTTGCTTCCGCTTTTCATCTCACTCCTCCTTCTCCAATTTGGCCTCGGCTTCCCACTTGGCGTGGATCTCCATGGCCTCCTTCAACCGAGCCTTCACCTTGTCGATGTCGGCCGGCGATGTCTTCACGCCCTTCTTCGATTTCTTTTGAAAGGCGTGGAGGACGTAGACCACGCCAGCCAGCTTGACGGTGTAGACCGCCCGAAAGGCGTTCCCCTCGAAGTCATCCACCACCTCCAGAACCCCGGCCCCACCGAACCCCCTCAAGGGCTTGGCATCCAGGTGCTTCTTGCCAGCCTGGGCACGGTACAGGGCGTACCCCATGCTGCGCTGGACCTCATCGGGGAACTCCTTGAGGTCTTCCCAACTGGTCGCCACCCAGACGAGCGGCTTGAGAGGCGGCTTTGACTCCACTCCTGAATTATGCCCATTTTGGCATATGACAGCAACCCTCCTGTGGCGAGACCTGCCGGCCGGGGTTACAAGTCGGCGGGGCCCACAGAGCGAAACCGACTTCAGTCTACAATTAGCACCGATTGAGCCTGGTGTCGGGGGTTGCGCCAGTGCATGACCGACCTCAGGTGGGCTCGAGCGGTTTGAAAAACCCTGCTGTCACCGCACCTTCGTAGGTTTTCCAATTCGGCGTGGAAGCGTGGGCGATGCCTTTGGCGGGAACGACTGCAAGGCGACTTAAAAAGACCCTGTCGTCGGGCATCTCTCTTCGAGAAATGCCAAAGTTTGTTTTCTTGGTCGAGCTCTTGTTCAAAAGCAGTTGGGGAAGCTGGAATTCCAGCACCACGTTGCCGGGAAGGAGATGTCCCAAAAAGTCGTAAGCGGTGTTGAGGTTGGGCGTTACCCAGATTTTTTCCTTGCCTTTTCGGCTGCGATCAAACTGGGGATCGTAGTCGCGAAGATGACTCAACTGAATGCCGCGGTAATACGTTCGGGCGGGGCTTGAAGTTTGTATGACTTCGGCGGCGATGGCGGGGCTGAACTTGAGCATTCGCGACGCTACCGAAGGCGCATACCCCAGGCGCTTCAATTGGTTTATCTGTGGTGACGCCAGCGGCTGTGGTTGCCTGTGCACTACCGGGCTAAGGCTTCGGGTTCGTCGACCGATCATTTAGACGCTCCACTTTATCGATGGAGCGCGAAACACAACAAATGGCCCTGGGCTTCATTACTAAGTTTCGATGTGAAACCTGCCTTCGCAGGGTTAGGCGCCGATTAAAATCAAAATCACGAAGACGACGGCTACCAGCGCCAGCACCCCGGCCACGCCTAAGATGATCAGCGTTTGCCGGTCGAGCCCTCCAGCACCTTCTTGGGGAGCGTCGTCGTCGTCGTAGGGCTCGTCGTAGTCACCTTCGTTTTGTGCGTTTTCGTCTGACAGAGGTTCTTCTTCGGCGGGTGGTTCTTCAGGTACCTCGTCGATGGGTGGCTCTTCTGGCGGGGCTTCGTTTTCACTCGGCTCAGAAGACGCTTCGGGCTCTTCACCTTCGGGCACCGCGCGGGTCGCTTCGTTGTCATCTTCTTTTTTCTCTTCGGGGAGCACCACCGGCGCTTCACGCACTTCGCTCGGGTCGATGAAGAGCAGCCGAAACCCACCCACTTCGACCTCGTCACGGTCGCGCAGCGTCTTTTGGGTGAACCGCTTTTTGTTCACCTTGATGCCGTTGCGGCTGCCCAAGTCTTCAACGTGCGTACCTGACCAGTCGCGGCGAATTTTGGCGTGCTTGCGTGACACCAAGTCGTCTCGAAAAATGATGTCGGCGCTCTCGTCACGGCCGATGATGTATTCGGCCGCGTCGGCGAGCTCGATGCGTTGGCCTTCACTCGGCCCGTTCATCACCCGTAGGTAGGGCACTTCGCCACTGGCGGCCAGCCCGCGCATCACGTCTTTCACCACTTTGCGCGCGACAGAATGCCCGTCTGAATCGTCTTTCGGGTCTTCGGCGACACGGTCGAAGGTGACGTCGAATTGGGCGATGGCAATCAGGTCGCCGTTTTTGAGCAGGTGCTTTTCACCTTTGGGCAGCTTGGTGCCGTTGACGTGCGTGCCGTACGATGAGCCCAAGTCTTCGACGAAAAAAAGCGAGCCATCGCGCGAAATGCGGGCGTGGGTGCGCGACACTGCCTGTTGCGCCAAAACCACCTGGCAGCCGGGGTCGCGGCCCAAGGTAATGACGTCATCATTGAGGAGCAGCACTTGCGGCTTGTCGGCGCCGCCTTGCTCGCTTCTCTCTTTGACCGTTAGGCGAACACCCATGCGTGACTTGGTCTACACCAGCTACGCGCGTCTGGTTAGTACGTCTGGCTGGCCAGGTAGCGCTCGCAGGTCTCTACCTGCTTGGGAAAGTCGGTGCTCTCGGCGAACTTGAGGAAATTTTTGCACGCCTTGAAGGCCTCTTTGTCTCGCCGGTCGCCTTGGTAAATTTCGTAGAGACCAAAATGGCAGGCCGCGTACTTCGGCTCGAATTTCACGCAGCGCAAGTACGCCCGCTCTTCTTCGGCCCGCAGCCCGCTTTCGCGAAACGCCCGGGCCTTGCCGTACTCTTGCGCCGCGGTGTTTTCGCCTGCCGCCGTTCTGCGCGCGTCTTCGAGCGCGGGTTTGGCCAGCGCGGCTTTTTTTTGCGCCAAAGGCACGTTGTTGCGGCACTGCGCGTGGTCGGGGTCTCCTTCGATGCACGAGGTGTAGGCGTCGACCGCTTCGGCGAACTTGCCTTGCTCCATGTACGCGTTGCCCAAGGCCAGCCAGGCGTCTGAGAACTTGGCGTCGAGCTCCACCGCGCGGCGCAGGTTTTCAACCGCTTCGTCGAGCGCTCCTTCGTCGAGCAAAATAATGCCGAGCTGCGCGTAAGGGTCGGCCAGCGCGCCGTTGATGGCAGTGAGCGTGCGCAGCTCTTTTTTGGCTTTCTCTTTTTCGCCCATGTCTTTGAAAGTGAGCGCCAGGTTGTAGCGGGCTTCGGTGTAGTCGGGGTTCACCTTGAGCGCGCGTTGAAAGTTGTCGTGCGCTTTGCCGTACGCATGCTCTTGGTAATAAATGTAACCCAGGTTGTTGTACGCCTGCGCTTGCTCTTGGTTGTAACGGAGCGCCTTGATGAAGTGCTCCTTCGCCGTCGGTGTTTGGCCTCGGCGCAGGGCGATGAGGCCTTTTTGCACCCACAGGTCGGCATACTGGGGCGAGAACTGCAGGCCCAAGTCACATTGCACTTCGGCGCGAGTCAAGTCGCCTGTGCCGATGTACTGGGCGCACAGCTCGTTGCATTCAAGCGCCCTTGGGTGCACTGGAGGCGACGAAAGGCAGCCGGTTGCGACAATCAACAACAGAGGTAAAAAACGCTTCATCAAGGGGTTCAGTGTAGAGAACAAAGGGTCACCGGAGCAATCGCGAATGGCCAATAAAGACTATGAAAATCGTATGGTTGTGAACGGCATGGCGCGCTACCCTCGGCTGCCCATGCGCACAGGTATTCTCGGCTTTTCGTTAACCGTTGTTGCGTTGCTCAGCTTCCCCGCCAAGGCGCAGTACGC
>JAIBBR010000001.1 GCA_019694575.1 Myxococcaceae bacterium | reverse complement strand
ATCGACATATTCATTCACGTGCGCAGAGCCGCAAACACAGCCCCCGAAAGAGAGCCCCACACAGCACGCGAACAGCACCCAACGCCGAATACCCAAAGCCATACCCGCCTAACCCACTACTCCTCGAAACGGTGCACGAAGAGTCCACTGCGCAACTTGGGCTCAAACCACGTCGACTTCGGCGGCATGATTTCGCCGGCATCGGCCAGCGTGCACAACTCACCCATGCTGGTGGGGAACATCGCAAACGCCACCGCGGCCTCCCGCATATCAACCTTGCGCTCGAGCACCTTCAACCCTCGTACTCCACCGACGAAATCAATGCGCTTGTCTGTGCGCGGGTCTTTGATGCCCAGCACCGGCCCCAACAAATTCTGCTGCAAAATCGAAACATCGAGCGCGCCCACCGGCGTTTCTGGCCACGTACCTGGCTTGGCAATCAACCGGTACCAGCGCCCCCCTAAATACATGCCGAAGTGGTGCCGCTCGCCGGGTTTCCCCTCTTGCGTCGCTTCGACGGTGAACGACTGACCGACGCGCTCCAAAAAATCAGCCAGCGACAAACCGTTCAAATCACGAACCACCCGGTTGTAATCGAGAATGCGCAGCTGCTCTTGGGGAAAGAGCACCGCGAGAAAATGATCATGCCCGCTCTTCTCACCCTTTCGCTTCTCGCTAACCCGCGCCGCTGCAGCTGAACGGTGATGCCCGTCGGCAATGTACAGGCTCGGCACCTGCTCGAAGAGCGCCTGCAAGGCCCGCGTCTGCTCCGCGTTCATCGTCCACGCAGAATGGCCAATGCCGTCAGCACTGGTGAAGTCATATTCAGCGGGCCCGGCACTCACTTGCGCCACCACTTCATCGATCGCCGGCATGCCCCGGTAAGCCAAAAACACCGGCTCGTCGTTCGCCGAGAGCATGTCGACATGCTTGGCGCGATCATCTTCTTTGTCTTTGCGCGTCAGCTCGTGCTTTTTAATCAACCCCTGCTCATATTCAGCAACGCTCACCGTCGCCACGATGCCGGTCTGCTCATGCGAGCCCATGCGCTGCCGGTAGAGATAAAACCCGGGGGCTGCGTCAGCCACCAGCACCTTACGGTTCATAAACTCTTGAAGGTTTTCTCTACCTTTTTGATACACCACGTCAGCGTGCTCATCGATCTGCGGAGGCAGGTCGACTTCGGGCCGTGACACGCGAAAGAAGCTGTCGGGGTTGCCATGTGACTGGGCCCGAGCTTCTTGCGAATTGACCACGTCATAAGGAGGCGCCGCTACCGACGGAGCGAGCGATTTGGGCGGGCGCAGCGCCTTGAAAGGTCGTAAATGGGACATGGCCCATGCGTCTACTCGATCTGCTCGAACGGAGGTTGCTCATCGTCACCGGCAAAGGCGGCGTGGGAAAAACCACGCTCACCGCGGCCTTGGCTCACGCATTTTCAACCGAAGGCACCCGGGTGTTGTGCGCCGAAATCACGCTCGACGAAGGCGCGCCTTCGGCTTTGGGCGCCGCACTGGGGGCCTGGGTTTCCGGAGACGAGCCGGTACCGGTCAGCCCCACCCTTCACGCCGTGCGCTTGTTGCCTTCGACCGGGCACCACCGCTTTTTGCAAGACACACTGCCACTCAAAGTGCTCGCCGATGCCGCGATGCGCTCCCAAGGCCTCAAGCGTTTTTTGAGCGCGGCGCCGGGCTTTCCCGACATGGGCATCATGTACCGCATGCTCGACTTGATGCGGCGCGAGCGCTCGCCTGGCGTACCTGAATTCGAACTTTGCATCGTCGATGCGCCCGCCACCGGTCACGCCTTGGCATTGGCGCAAATTCCCGAATTTTTGAGCCGCGTCATTCCGCGTGGGCCCATTGGCCGCGTGGCACGCGAGGGCGTACGCGTGCTGACCGACCCGCAACAAACGGGCTGCGTCATTGTCACCCTGCCTGAAACGCTCCCCGTCTCTGAAGCGATGGAGCTCGCCCGCGGCATGGAAAAACACCGTCTGCCCGTCGCGGCAATGGTGATGAACCGGGTACCGGCCAACCCGTTTTCTGCCGAAGAGCGCGACGCGGTCACCGCCCTGCTCGCTGGGCCCACGCCGATGCTCGGTAGCCGCGAAATGTTGCGCATCGATCGCGCTCAGGCCGCCGCGAAATTGCTGGCGCAGCAAGCCAAGGTCGAGACGATGCAAATTCCCGAGCTGTCGGCTTCTACACCGGCCCAGCTGATCGCCGCGCTGGCGGCCCGGCTCAAGAGCGATGAATTGATGCCGCGCGTGGCTTAAGCCAACCCCACGAGCTTCTCGCTCACTTCCCACAGGCGTTTCGCTGCCACCACGTCGTGTGCGAAAGGCCGTGTGCGCTTGCGCCGTGAACGGGCGAAATACTCACCAGTCACCCCGTTCACTTCTGGCGAAGACGCGAGAAAAACCGCGGTCTGCGCTCCCTGCTGGGGCGTGAGCAAAAACAACTTGGCGATCGGCCACAGCAAGGCCCACACGCTGTTGTTCTTGCCCAAGAAGTTGGTGCCCACCACACCGGGGTGCATGCAATTCGCGGTGACGCCGGTGCCCTGCAGACGCCGCGCCAATTCGAAAGTGAAGAGAATGTTCGCCAGCTTCGAGCGGCTGTAGGCAGTGAACGAGCGATACCCGCGGTCACTCATCAAATCGTCGAAGTCAAGCGGGCCTCGACGGTGCGCTTCAGAAGCGACGTTCACCACGCGCGCCCCCGGCGTCTTTTCGAGCAGCGGTAGCAGCAAGCTGGTGAGCAAAAAATACGACAGGTGGTTGGTGGCAAAAGTGCGCTCGTAGCCGTCGACGGTGACTTCACGGTTTAAATTGATGCCGCCCGCGTTGTTGAGCAGCACATGCAGCTGGCCATAGCGCTCATGCACCTGCGCTGCGAGCGCGCGTACCGAGGCCATTGACGAGAGATCAGCCAGGAGCGACTGCACCTGCATGCTGCCTGCTTCGGCACGCACCTGGTGCAGCGCTTGGGCGGTGCGGGCCGGGTCGCGGCCCACCACCACCACCTCAGCACCCAATCGGGCGAGGCCAATCGCCGCCCACAGGCCGATTCCATTGGTTGCTCCAGTCACCAGCACCCGTTTGCCGCTCATCAAATTGTTCATCGCCTATGGCTCCTTCATTCACCTTCACTGCGAAGTGGTTGCGACTGCGTTAGAGTTCAATGCTTATGCCTGAAGCAATGGCCCCAGCGCTTTCTCAATTGATTGCCCAAAAACGGGTGATCGTCTGCTGCGGAGCGGGCGGCGTCGGCAAAACCACCACTTCAGCCGCGATCGCGCTCGCCGGCGCCCGGGCTGGCCGACGGGTGTTGGTGCTCACCATCGACCCCGCCAAGCGCCTGGCCCAGGCGATGGGTATCAAAGAAAATTCGCGCGAGCCGATACCCCTTTCGCCGCAGCAACTCTCGCAGGCCGGCGTCATCACCGGCACTCTCGACGCGTGGATGTTGAACCCCGATGTGATTTTCGAGGGGCTGATTCACCGCATGGCGCCGACACGCGAGCAGGCCGAGCGCATTTTGAAGAGCCGCCTCTTTCGCCACCTCTCTGAGCTGGTGGCCGGCATGCAAGAATACACCGCCGCCGAAGCGCTCTATTCTTTCGCTGAAAGCCGCCGCTACGACTTGCTGATTTTAGACACCCCGCCTTCGCGCCACGCGCTCGATTTTTTGGAGGCTCCCGGCCGCTTGAGCAAATTTCTCGATGAGCGCGTGCTCAGCATGTTCATGGCCAGCAAAGGCCGCAATGTGCTCTTCAAAAAGGCTTCAGAATTGGTGGGCAATGTCTTCACCAAAGTCTTCGGCCCCGAATTTTTCGCCGAGATTCAAGACTTTCTCGCCGCGCTCGGGGGCATGTTCGGGCCGATGCGCGCCCATGCGCAAGGCGTGCGCGCGCTGCTGTCGTCAAAAGACGCAGCGTTTTTGCTCATCACCAGCCCTGACCAAGCGGCGCTCGAAGAGGCGCAATACTTTCGTCAGCGCATCAACACCATGGGCCTGCCCTTCGCCGGGTTCGTGCTCAACCGCAGCTGGGCGCGCACCGACGGGTTGGGCTCGCCCGAGTCGCTCACTCTGGCGCAAGACGCGCCGGCCCTGACCCGCAGCGCGCTCCACAAGTTGAAGGCCTTGGCCCAAGTCGAAAAAGACCGCATCGATCGCGATCGCGCGCTCTTCACCACCTTGACCCACGACTTGCCGCAGAGCGCAGTGGCGATCGCCGCTCCGTACTTGGGTGAAGCCATTGAAGACGTGAAAGGGCTTACTTCGCTGGCGCTGGGGCTCACCGAGGCACCAGCAACCAGCTGAATCGGGTGTCAGACTTTAACAGGAGCGTCACATGTCATTGCAGATTGAAGATTTGAAGATCGGAACCGGCGCCGAAGCGAAGTCGGGCCAAACGATCACCGTGCACTACGTCGGCACCCTGACCAACGGGCAGAAGTTCGACAGCTCACGTGACCGCAACGAAGGCTTCGACTTCAAGCTCGGCGCCGGCCAGGTGATCAAAGGGTGGGACCAAGGCGTGGCGGGCATGAAGGTCGGCGGCCTGCGCAAGCTCACGGTGCCCCCCGACATGGGGTATGGAAAAATGGGTTACCCACCGGTGATTCCCCCCAATTCCACCCTCGTCTTCGAAGTCGAGTTGCTCAGCGTCGGGTGATGAAGGGTGAAAAATGTTGCGCCGGCTACAGGCGCCCTGACGCACGTTGGGCAATGGCCAATTTTCGGCGCTCTACTTTCAGCGTGGCGGCGTCGATCATCTCGTCGCCGATAGCGATGGCGCCCAAACCGTCGTGTTGATCAGCCTTGGCGTACGCCTCGACGATGCGCGCCGCCCGTTCAAGCTCTGCCGGCGAAGGCGTGAAGGCGCGGTGAATCGGTTCGAGCTGCGCGGGGTGAATGGCCCATTTGCCGTCGAAGCCCATGTCGGCGGCACGCTGCGCATCGCGCGTCACCGGCGCTAAGTCTTTGAACTGCACCGTCACGCCGTCGATAGCGTCGATACCCGCCGCGCGGGCCGCCACCAAAATGTGAGAGCGGGCATAGGCCATTAGCCCGTGCGGGTCAGACTGAAAACCTTTGGCGCCGATGTCGCCCGCGAAGTCAGCCACGCCAAAAATCAGCGACGCCATGCGAGGCGAAGCCTTGGCGATCGCCGGCGCGTTGAGCAACCCCGCCGCCGTTTCAATCAACGCCTCAATTTTCAAGCGCCCCGGCGGCAACTGCTGCGCGGTCTCAATTTCTGTGATCAAGCAATCAACCTGCTCGATGTCGGCGGCAGTGTTCACCTTGGGCACCACCACAGCGTCGAGACACGCGCCACATCGCGACAGCACGTCTTTCACGTCGGCGTCAAGCCAAGGGGTGCCCACGCCATTGACGCGGTATGCCCGCACCTTGCTCCTGGTAAAGACCAGCGACGGTAGGGTCTCAATCAAAGTACGGCGGGCGCTTTCTTTTTGCGACAGCGCGCAGGCGTCTTCGAGATCGAAAATCACTTCGTCGGCATCGCTGGCGGCGGCTTTTGCCATCATCGCGCGGGAGTGCGCGGGGCACGTCAGCTCGCTGCGTCTAACGGGCGCTTCCATCAGACACCTCGTTGCCGCGGGGGTCGGTGATCTCTTCGGTGTCGGTCGCCAGCGCCAGCACCCGGGCCTTGGCGCGCGAAGAGAAATTGCCGCGGCGAATCATGCTCGACAGCGCGGTGAGCACTTCGCGCGTTTGATGCAAGCCTGACTCGACGGCGGGCCACACATCGACGCCTGACGAGCGGTAGAGCTCACGCAATTGGGGCCGCGATGCTTCGCGCAGCGCTTTGAGCCGGCCCGCGGGCGTACCCACCGCGAGCGAAAAAACGAAGAGGCCGCGCATCCACCCGTCGACGGTTGACTTCGAGGGCGCCTCTTCAAGCGCTTCTTGCGAAGCGACGCGAATCAACTCGTACAAGCCGCGACCAATGCCTTTGGGGGTATTCGCCTTTCGCAGCTGCAGCTTGCGGCGTATCAACGGAGAACCGAGCAGCTCATTGCCATGCAGCTCCTGCATCAAGAAGAGCGACTGCACCCATTCGATGCGCAGCCGCGCCGACTCAACCGATTCGTCGACGCCGTGGTGACGCATCGAGAGCGCGCGCTCCAGAGGGTCTAACGCGCGGGCCACGCACACCTGGGTGAACCAGCCGGCGACGAAAGCCAGGCCGGCTTCAGTGCCCACCAAGGCACCGTTGGCCACCAGTTCAGCCGCCTTGAGTCCGAAGGCCACCGGGGCCACTTCGCGAAACAAGGTAGAAAAACGGGTGCGCTTGGGAAACACCACCAACTGGTTCAAGCCCATGGCCCAGCCACCAAATTGCGGCAGCTCGGCCAAAGCGGCTCCAAAACGGCCGTATTCTAAGTCTTCGCCCAGCGCGCGGCCAAAGTCGGCAGGGAGCACCGTCGCATGGGCGGCCAAGCGCTCGACGGCGGTCAACGAGGTGAAGATCGAAGGCACGTGTCAGGCTTCTAGCTGCGTCTAGGAGTACCCCGCAAAGATTTTAGCGGGCGCCCCCCCCAGACACTGGCTGCACTGACGGGGGTGTAGACCTTCAAAGCCACCGCAGCTACGAAGCGGCCATGAAAGGCGACGAGACCCCTTTGGCGTTGGTCATTCTCGCAGTCAGCGACGTGCCGCGCGCCCTGGCGTTTTATCGCCACGCTTTCGGGTGGCCGCTGCACGTCGACACCCCCGTTTACGCCGAAATGACCTTGCCCAATGCATTACGGCTCGGGCTCTATGAGCGCCATGCCTTTGGCAGAAATACGGGCCAGGTGCCCACCGCGCCCGCGCCGACGGCGTTGCTGCCGACCGAGCTCTACTTTTACCCGCCACATCTCGAAGCGGCCATGGCCCAAATAGAGAACGCAGGGGCGCATGTGCTCAGCCCACTGTCGGTGCGAGCGTGGGGCGATGAGGCTGCTTATTTTGCCGACCCCGACGGCAACGTCATTGTGCTGGCGCGGCCTGGCACGCCGTCGGTGCGTTTGGGCTGACGAGCGCCTCGCGGTCGGCTAGCATCGCGCGCCTTTTCACTCCTTGGAGCATTCCCGAATATGCAATTTAGTTTTGCCACTGGCGATGCCGCGAAGTCCCGTTGCGAGGTGTTGGTGTTGGGCATTTTCGACAACGAGTTGTCTGACAAAAAGAAGCAGCCCAAAGCGCTGGCTTCAATCGACAAGAAGCTCAAGGGGCTTCTCGTCAAGGCGGCCATGCAAGAGGGCTTCAAAGGCAAGGCCGAGCAGCTGTTCAGCTTTCACAGCCATGGCAAAATCGCGGCGGCGCGCGTGTTCTTGCTCGGGTTGGGCAGCCGGGCGCGTTACCAGCCTGAAGTGCTGCGCATGGCCGCCGGCCGGGCAATCAAAGCCGCCAACCGTCTGCGCGCCAAGTCGATCACCGTGGCATTGCCGGTCGCCCGCGACGCCGAGCAAACCGTTCGGGCCGTCGTCGAAGGGCTAACACTGGGCGCTTACCGTTATGACCGTTGGCGCACCACCAACCGCGAAGAGCAAGCCGCTCCGCGCGTCGAAAAAGTGGCGCTGCTGTTGCCTGATGGCCAGAAGAAAGAGGCGGCGCTGGTCGCCGCGGTCGAGCTGGCACAACGCATTGCCACTGCCACCAACTGGGCGCGCGATCTGGTGAATGAGCCGGCCGGTACGATGACGCCGACCATTCTCGCCAACGAAGCGAAGAAGATGGCCACCGAAACAGGGCTTGCGTTGAAAGTCGGCGACCGCAAAGAGATCGACAAGCTGAAAATGGGCATGTTCGTCGGCGTGACCCAAGGCAGCCTCGAAGAACCTCGGTTGATTCAGCTCACCTATACGCCGAAAGACGCCGAAGCCGCGGCGCGCCGGCCGGTGGTGTTGGTCGGCAAGGCGATCACCTTCGACTCTGGCGGCCTGTCGCTGAAGACAGCCGAGGGCATGGTTGACATGAAGACCGACATGGCTGGTTCAGCAGCGGTGCTGGGGGCAATGCGGGTGATTGCGCACCTGGCTCCGCCTTTTCCCGTGCATGCGATGATGGGCGCCTGTGAAAACATGCCGTCGGGCAATGCGTACCGGCCGGGTGACGTGCTCGTTTCGCGGCTGGGCAAGACGGTTGAAATCACCAACACCGACGCCGAAGGCCGTTTGGTGTTGGGAGACATGTTGGCGTACGCCAATGAGCTCAAGCCGGCGCTGTTAATCGACATCGCCACCCTGACTGGCGCGTGCATGATCGCGCTCGGCCATTATTTGGTCGGGGCGTTTGGTGACGACGATCAAGCCGTGTGGGCAGTGCTCGAAGCGGCACGCCAAGCCGGCGAAGAGTTCTGGCGCCTGCCAATACCTGACGCGCAGAAAGACGCCCTGCGGTCAGACATTGCCGACATGAAGAATTCGGGTGAACGTTACGGCGGCGCCATCAACGGCGCGGTTTTCTTGAAAGAATTCGTCGGCGATACGCCATGGGTGCACTTAGACATCGCGGGCCCTTCGCAGAGCCCTAAGGAGCGCGGCTACTACGCCAAGGGCGCTACCGGCGTGGGCGTGCGCACCTTCGTCGAGCTGATTCGTCGCCGCGCCGCCGAGATGGAAGCAGCAGCCGCGCCGGTGCCCACGGCATAGCGCCTGCACCGCGGTGAGAGGCTTCGTTTTGCGAAGAGCAAGCGCCCAGTCAGGCGCTCGACACCACCGCCCGCGTAACCGCCGCCGCCATCGCACGCACCTTCGCTGCCGGCGCAATCGCGGTGGCCAACACAAACGTCTCGCTCAACGCCAAAATCGGCAACGCCGGCCCGAGCATCACGCCTTTGGTGAAGCCGATAAAAAACATTTCGCTCACCACCAACACCAGACCAGTCGCCGACAGCGGCACCGTTACCGCTCGGCGGCGCGACACGGCTGTCACCACCACCGAAAGCAGCACCACCGAGAACACCACCCAGTTTGGCAAGAAGCCGACATCGCCCGACCAACCCGTCATCACCAAGCGCAAGTCATCGAGCTCGAGCGCTTGCCCCATCAACGCATTCACATGGTACTGCGCCGGGTTCGGCACCCGAAACGACGCCCACTTCATGAAGGGCGATACCAACGTAGCCAAGGCGGCAGCAATCAACATTGCCCAACGACGCGAACTCACGCTGAACTCCTCAACCCGAAGATGATGCGCCACTGCCTGGTAAGGCCGCTTTAAGCCTCAGCCCGACCAAATATACCTCCATACTTTGGCCCCGCGTGGCTTCGGGGCGTACCACTTTCACGTCGTCAAACGAGGTGCGAACTTCGTTGCGAAAGCCCTCGAAATCACCCCCCATGAATAACTTGGCGACGTAGCTGCCGCCGGGCTTCAACCGCTTGCGCGCCACGTTGAGCGCCACTTTGGCCAGCGCCAGCGAGCGTGCTTCATCGGTCGACTTGATGCCTGTGGTTTTGGGCGCCAAATCAGACACCACGCAGTCGTACGCACCGCCATAGAGCGTGAGCAACTGCGCCTCGAAGTCAGCCGCCAGCACATCGAGCACCGCGGTTTTCACGCTCGGCCGGTTGAACGAGCGAATTGCCGCGAGGTCGACCCCCACCACCGTGCCCGCAGGCCCCACCGCGTCAGAAATAATCTGCAAGAAGCCACCCGGTGCGGCGCCCAAGTCGAGCACCGCCTGGCCTTTGCGAAAGAGCGAGTGCCTTTTGGCAATCTCTTCAATCTTGAAGGCCGAGCGCGCCCGCAGCCCCTCGCTCTTCGCCTTCTTGAAGAAATGATCTTTGGCTTTGTACGGCTTGTGCACTTACGGCCCGCCAGATGAAGCAGCCGCGCTCGCTTCTGAGAGATCGTCGCCGTTGGCAGCGCTCTTCACCTTCTCAAAAAGCCGAATGTACCGGGTGACCGCAAAGTCTTTGATGTCGGCTTGCTTGATGCGCCCCGCCGCCGCTCCCGAAATCAGCGCCTGAAACACGCGCTTCTTGGGGTCAGCCTTATCGAGTGCCCACACCTGAATCGTCGACACCAAGGGGCAAGCTTCTTGCGTCAACGCCGCCGCCCACGCGGCTTCAACCGGCAGCTTCTCGAGCTCGGCGTTGGCCCATTGAATGTAAGCCACCGCGTGCGCCGCGCTGGTGTCGAGCTCAACTTTGCCGGTGCGCCCAGCCAACTCGCTCTTACTTAAGGCTTCTTTGATGTTCGACTCGCACTTGGCCTTCACGTCGCCTTCGGCTTCGGCCTTGTCGAGCGCAGCTTGCAAGTCTTTCGGCTTGAACTTGGCGTCGCGGGCAATCGCTCCCAACCTGGCTTCAGGCTTCATTTTTTGCACGCGCGGGTCTTCGAGCGCGAGCTTGTAATGCTGCACCATTTTGAATTCTTCAGCGGTGAGCCCAACGGGAGATGCCGCCAACGCCGACCACGACACAACACAGGAGCTGATCAAGAGCAGACGATTCATGATTGTTCAAAAACCGCGTATACCCACCCCATGCCCGGGTGTGGAAAGTGTGGAAAGCGACTCGACATCGTCGCCAATCAAGTAGGGCGCCGCGACGAGTGCCCTCACTGCGGCACCGAGCTGCGCGCTTGCATTCACTGCCGTCATTACGACGTCAGTGTAGCCAAAGAGTGCAAAGAACCGTTTGCCGAGGTTCCCAACGACAAAGAATCGGCAAACTTCTGCGAGCTGTACCAAATCGGTGAAGGCGCCGAGCGTGCCGGCCAGGCGAAAGGTGAGCTGCTGTCGGCCGCAGAACAGCTCTTTGCGAAAAAGTAACGCCGCTCACTTACAAGCCGACCAGCTTGCTGATGATTTCTTTCATCACTTCTGACGTGCCACCGCCAATGGTGAGCAGCCGCACGTCACGCCACGCGCGCGCCACGTGCGTCTCTTCGATGTACCCCATGCCGCCATAAAATTGCTGGCAGTCGTATGCCACGCGTTGCGCCAAGTCGCCGGCGAAGAGCTTGGCCATTGAAATCTCTTTCACTGGGTTCTCCTTGCCATCGAAGAGCTCGACCGCGTGGTAGGCGAGCCGTTTCGCCGCCTCGAGCGAGGTCAAATGCTCGACGAACTTGTGGCGCCACACCTGAAACTTGTTCAGCGGTTTACCGAAGGCTTGCCGCTCGTTGCCGTACTGCAGCGCGTCTTGCAGCATCAGGTCCATCGTTGCGGTGGCGAGCAAAGCAGCGACCAGCCGTTCTCCCTGAAAGTTGACCATCACGTGGTAAAAGCCTTCGTTCTCTTCACCGAGCAGGTACCGCACCGGCACCTTGCAGTCCTCGAAATAAAGAATCGCGGTGTCTGACGAAAGGTTGCCCACTTTGTCGAGCTTCTTGCTGACGCCAAAGCCCTTCACGTCAGTGGGAAAAGTGAGCAACGACACGCCGCCGAAACCTTCGCTCCCGGTGCGCACCGCCAGGGTAATGAAGTCGGCGCGGGTGCCGTTGGTGATCCACATTTTTGAGCCGTTGATGACGTAGTCATCACCCACCCGTTTGGCAGTGGTTTTAATGCCCGCCACATCAGAGCCAGCGCCCGGTTCGCTGACGCCCAACGCAGCAATCTTTTCGCCCGCCAGCGCCGGAGCCAAAAACTCGCGCTTCTGCTCGTCGGTGCCGATGTCGTTGATGATCGGCGTGGCCATTTGGCTTTGCACCAAGAGCGCCATGTTCACCCCCGCGTTGCGGCTGCGCACCAGCTCTTCGCAAAACGCCGTCACATACCAATAGTCGAGGCCACTGCCGCCGTACGCAGGGTCATGGTGAATGCCCAAAAAGCCAAGCTCACCCGCCTGCTTGAAAATCTCTCTGGGAAAAATACCCGCCCGGTCCCATTCGAGCGCGTGGGGAGCGAGCTCCTTCTCGACCCAGTTGCGCACGCTCTTGCGAAAGGCTTCATGCTCTTCGGTGAAGAAATGCGGCATTGATGCTCCCGACCCACGGCGATGAGCGAAAGCGCGAAGCCCCCGTCACTTCGGCGCGGTTAGTTCTGCGGTTGGCAGTAACCAAAGCCCATGGGCGCTCCGGCTATCTGCAGGCACAACTGCGGCTTGGGAAACTGAACGCAACCCTGCATGCCTGCCGTCACGTCACAGTACGCGTAACAGAAGCCGCGTTGGCCCATCGCCAAGCCGGCGCAGTGCAGCGCGCGCGGTTGAGCTGAGCCTGCGTCGGGAGCGTCAAAACAGGCAGTGGCATTCAAGCAGTCTTGGCCTTCGAGACGGGTGTCAGAAGGAGGCGCGCAATAGGCGGTCGGCGTCGCAGCCACGGTGTCGAAGAAGCAGTAAGTGCCGTTGGGGCAGTCAGGGCTGCGGGGATCACACGGTCGCCGGCACGACTGCTGTGAAGTGTTGAGCACGCACACGTCGGCCGGGTTGTCGCCCATCGCGTCGTTGCACACCGCCCCGCCACGGCCACCACACTTGCACTTGCCATCTTCAGGGTCACAGCTGGTGCCGCCAGCGCACATTTTCGCGCCGCCGTCGGGGTTCACACACTGCTGGCCCCCTTGGCACTGCAGCGGAGGGCCCAACGAACAAATCTGTTGCGCGCCGCACGCGGGGCCGCCCGGGCCTCCGCATTTGCACAGGCCATCGACGGGGTCGCACAATGTGTTGCTGGTGGCAGCGCAAGTAACGCCTTGGCAAGCATTGCTGGGGCGACACACCTTCGCCGTATCAGCACAGCCGCCGTCGGTGCCCATGGGGCACTGGCACGCTTCACCCGTCGAGCACGGCACGCCATTGCACTTGCAGAAACCGTCGCTGCTGTCACACGTGGTGCTGCCCAAGCAAGTCGTCGTCGAGCACCGGTCAGGCACGCAGGTTTTGGCGTTGTCTTGCCCTACCGAGCAGGTCTCTGAGTCGGCGCAGGCAACCGTGCCGCAGAGGCACTTACCGGTGGTGGTTTCGCAGGTCTGATTTGTGGGGCACGCCACGTCGTTACACGACACGGCCGGCTTGCATTTTCTCGCGTTGGGGCTGCAGACTTCGTCGTCTTTGCACAGCAGACCGCCGGTGCCACCGCACTTGCACTCGCCGGTCAACACGTCGCAGCTGGTGCCGGGCTTGCTCGCGCAATTGATGCCAGCGCAGCGCGTCGACTGACAGGTATTCGAGTCAGGGTTGCAGACGAAGTCTTGCTGGCATTCTACCCCGCCCCGACCACCGCACTTGCATTTGCCGTCGTCGGGGTCGCACACCAGGGGGTTGTCACACTTGACGTTGCGATCTTGGCAAACATTCCGGGCGCCGCTGCACCCCACGCCGAACGCGAAACCGAAGGCTGCGCTCACTGCAACGAGAACAGAAAGACGCCGTGCGGAAAACGAACTCGTCAGACTAGACATGTGCGGCGTTCCTTCGTTTGCGGTTACGGAGCATCAAGCCCAAAGCAGCCAACAACCCGAGCGCCGACGGCTCAAATACGCCACAGCCACACCCGCCTGCCGCTTTGTAGTCAGGGCGAACACGAATCGACAGACCGCGCAGGTCTTGCCGGCCCAGCGAGTCAGTCACGCCAACCAAGAAGCTGTACACCACGGGTTCAATGTCACCTTTGGGGCTTTTGACGAAGGTCTGCGCAGTGGGCGTACCCGACAACTTGCCCGTCGTCTCGTCGAGCGTCAGCCCGGGGGGCAGTGGCTGCTTCGCGTCTTGTTCGGCACATTCGAACTGCTCGATGTGGTTGACCACCGGTTGTTGCACACACGGCGTCGAAAATTTGAGGCCGGTGGCGTCTTTCAAGTTCACCGTCAATGCAGCTTCGTAGCCGCGGTCGACGAAGGCATCAGGGAGCTCGGTGGTGACGATGGCGAGACCTTCGTCGTAAGACACCTGCAACAACACGGTGGTCGAATCTTCAGCCCCGGTCGCGTCTTTCACCTTCAAAGCGACGCGGTACAGGCCGGCCATCAACGGCACACCCGCTAAGAATGCCTCGTTGTTGGCCCGGGCTTCAATCGACAACCCAAACCCCTCGGGAAAAGTCTCGAGCGGTTTACCAGGCGCTTCAGTGGGGTTTTCGGCCTCGCGCTGAACGCGGGTCACCGACCAGGTGTATGGTTGCTTGCCACCCACCGCCTGCAATTTGTGGCTGTACTGCTGCTTCACCGAGCCCACCGGCAGCCGCGAAGTCGCGACGTGCAACGACGAGGGTTCAACCACTCGAATCGAGAGTTCCTTGCTCGACTCGATGCCCGCGGTGTCTTTCACCGTCACCGCGAAGTCGAACTGGCCCGACGCCGAAGCCCGGCCTTCGACCAAGCCATCGGTCGCAAGCGCCAAGCCCTCGGGTAGCTTGGCGCCGTCTTTCAACTGCCAGCGGTAAGTCGGTTTGCCTCCCACGGCAATCAACCGCGTTGAATAGGCACGCGAGAATTCAGCCGATGGCAACACCTGGTCGACAACCGCCAATGGCAAGCTACCGCTCGACACCGCCAGACTGAGCTCAGCAGTGGCTTCGACGCCGCCACTCGTCACCTTGACTGAGAAGCCATATGTCTTGGCCTGCGCCGGGCTGCCCGACAAGTCACCCGTCGACGACAGCGTCATGCCGACAGGCAATTCTCCCCCCGCCAATGACCAGCTGTACTGACCGTTACCGCCACTTGCCGCCAGGTGCATGCTGTAGGGAGCGAACTGACTGGCGCCCGGCAAGCTGTTGGTGAGCACCAACAATTCGCCACGCGAGATGATGATCGGCGTCGTGGCAGTGGTGCAATTGTTGACGCGGCTAATTTCGTCGATGCCAAAACCCGTTACGGCGGTGGGGTCATAGTTGACGCACACGCCCAACCAATAGCGGCCGACGCTCAAGCCCGCTGGCAAGGCCAGGGTGTCCATGCCCGTGTCGGTGGCATTGGCAGCCAAGCCCCCCAGCGCTTTCACCGGGCTGATCGCCGTGTCTGACACGGTGACCACGTCGTTGTCTGACAAATAGTAGGTGTACTTGAACGGGCCTGCCGCCGCGTTGCCGTAGTTGGCCAAGGTGCGAGACACCGTCACCATGCCTTCGGGGCCCGTCGCCGCTGGCCCAGAGACACTGGCGACCAACAAGTCAGGCGCAGGAGCATTGACTGAGATCTGCGCTGGCGAGCCAAAGTTATTCGACTCAGATTGCTCAGCGATCAAATTGTCGGGGTCAACCTGCGCTAGCAAAAAGTACGTGCCCTGCATGACCGTGTTGGGCACCGGTGCGATCATCGACGCCGTCACTTGCGCGTAAGGCTCTACGTCGACCGACATGGCGTCGCCGAGAAGAATATCGCTCACCTCTAACGTGGGGTTTGTCGACAGGTAAAAACGCACGCTGACATTGGTGGCCTTGTGGCCACCTTGGTTACGCACCACCGCCGTCGCCCGGTAGTTGACGCCGGAATATGCCGCTTGGTCGCCTGAGACCACGCCCATCGACAGGTCGGGTGGCAAAAAGAATTCAAGCGCCTGACCCGCCGGCCAGTTGAGCGCACCGCAATTGCCCGCCACGGTCGTCGTGCAGCTCAACCCAGAGACACCTTCGTTGATGGCGCGTTGAATGCCGACCGAAGCGCTGCTTGCTTGGGGCGCGGTGGTGCCGTACGAGAAGCGAATGGCATTGGTGCCTTCGAAGAGGCTGGCCTGAAAGCTGATGCGGGTGCTCGAGCCGAGGGGCTGCATGTTCACCCATTCGATCACCGCTTCACGCTGAGGCGCCGCGCCGCGCACTTGAAAGCGAATCGACGAAGGCGCCGTGCCAATGCTGCTGTAGCTGTCCCACCAGGGGGCAATGAAAGTCTGCGGGGCCGAGAACGTCGACGAGTCGTTGTGGGGTATGCCGATATTGTTCGCCGAGACGTCGTCTCCTGCCCAGTAAAGATAGCCATAGGGCGACACGCCAATGCTCATCGTCGACTGCCCATAGAACGAGAAGCCAAAGGGCAAATTGACCGTGCCACCGCTAAAACTGGTGATGCCCGGCACCACCGCGCCGGTAGTGCCAATCGACACGAAGGAGGCCGTGAACGGCCCCGCCAACTGGTAACCCGTCGCTTGCGCCATCGCTACGAGCGGCAACACCACCGCCGCTGACGCTGCCAACGCAAAGTGACGTGCCCGCCGGCGCCGCGCCATCGAGAGCAGCAGACCGAAAAGCCCCACTCCCAAGCCGCCTCCGGTGGTGCTGCAACCCGCCTTTGTCACATCACGCTCCACTTCGAGAGAAAAGGCACCCAGGCCCGACGCCCCCGCGGCGTCGCGTGCTTCAATCACGAAGCTGAAGGTCCCTTCAGAATTTTCATCGGCCACGGTGCCCGTGACATGCCCATCAGCTCCCACTGTCAACCCCTTAGGAAGGCTGCCGGCAAAGACCGAGAACTGCGCCAACACGTTGGCTCCGGCCGAAAGACTGAAGTCGACAGATTCTGCCGGGTGCACACGCGTCGGCATGTTGAGCGCCACGATTTTGAAGCGCGCCGGGTGCACCGTCATCACAAAGTCGGCGGTGACAGAGCGGCCCTTGGCGTCTTCTACCTGCAGCGAGAACTGAAAGGTGCCGGCCACCAACGGCTTGCCCGAAAGCAGCGCCACGTCAGCTTCTACCGTGAGCGCCAAACCGTCGGGTAAAGCGCCACCGACCAGAGACCAACTCAGCGGCTTGGCCAACGCACTGCCATCGGCGTTGCGCACCACAATGTCAGCCAGGTAGTCACCATTTACCAAGCCATCAGGTACCACCGGGTTGCCAAAGATGATTGACCCCGGTGCCACCAAACGAAAGTTGAGCTCGCGTCGGGCCTTCGAGCCGAGCGCGTCTTTCACTTCGACTGACACGCGAAACACGCCTTCGGCTTGGCCCGAGCGCGGACTGCCTCCCACCACGCCGTCTTCAGACAAGGTGAGCCCGAGCGGCAAATTGCCACTCGCCAATTTCCACTTGTACGGCCTCACACCGCCCGCCGCGCCCAGCGCCACTGAATAAGCCACCACCTGGGAATTCACCACGGGAGGCACGGCCACCGTGGTCACCTCTACCTCGGCGCTCGGCGGCAACACGCGCAGCAGCAGGCGGGCGGTGGTACTGCGGCTGGCGTTCTGAAGCACGACGTTAAAGCCATAAACACCGGTCATCGTCGGCGTGCCGGTCAGCAAGCCTTCAGAAGACAGCGTAAGCCCAGTTGGTAAATCGCCCGCTCCTGATTCGAGGGTCCACGTCGAGGGGCCTTGCTCGCCCATTGCCACCAACCGAAAAGCATAGGGCCGGTCGACCATGGCGTCAGCCAACTGCTGCGTTGACACGCGCAGGCTCGAAGCCGACACATTTACTTGGTTGCCCGCCCAGGCATTGTTCTGCTCATCGAGCTCGGCAACGGTGCCATCGGTGTCGACCAGGCAGCCGACGTAATAGGTGCCCGGCGTCATTTGCGACGGCAGACGAACCAATTCAGTGGTGGTGTCGCTCTGGCCAATGCCCAGTGTCACCAAGCCGTACGACGCGGTACCTCCATTGTTGCCGAGAATGGTCAGCGGCAGATCGTCAGCGGTGATGATCGGGTTGGCAGACAACACGAACCGGTATTTCGCTTCGGGCGCGGTGACATTGCCCACGTTTTTAATCGTGCGGTAAACAGGCACGGTTTCACCCACCGCGGCGCTGGCGGGAATTTCGAGCCGGGTTACCGTCAAATCAGGAGCCGGCGAACGCAGCAACACATAGCCAGGCACCGCGAGGTTGTTGTTCTGCTCGTTCACCTCATTCACCACGCCAGTCCAGTCGAGCGCGGCGAACATGAAGTAGTTACCGGTGGTGAAAGGCGCCCCGTTGCGATCATTGAGCGGCAACGTAAAGCTGAACGTCTCGGTACGGGTCTCGCCCGCCGCCAGCGACGCCACCGTGAACTCGTGCACCCTGGTGTCAAAGAGCAGTGAAAATTGCCCGTCGGTCGAAACCCCCGCCACCACTCTGAAGTTCTTGGCGTCGGCACCACCGGTGTTCTGCATGCGCACCGACATTTGCACCAGCTGACCCAAGTTGGCCACGTTGGTCGGCGCTCCGGTGACGCCGTCGAGCAGACTGACGCCTAAGTTCACCAGCTCGGCCTGCTGCATGGTGATCTTCGCCGTCGACGCCACCACGTTGTTCATTTCGTTCGCTTCAGTGCGAATGTTCTGTGGGTCGATGCGCAACAAATAAAAGAACTCGCCGCCCGGCACGCTCGAGGGCACGCTGAACGTCACGTCTTGATCAACTGTCTCGCCCCCGCTCAACGACTTGGTGCCAGTGTAAAGAACGTAGTCGTTGGTGCTGTACGTGTTGTCGCTCGAAAGCAGAATTTCGTAGGTGACGACACCCGCCGGGTCAGCCCCCTGGTTAAAGAACTTCACGTGCGTGGTCATGTTGTTGCCCGGGCCGCTCAGCGACGGGCCCGACACCGTTGACGCCACCAGGTCGAGGCCTTGAATGAAGGGCACCTGCGTGCTGCCCACGTTGTTCAGCTCCGACGCCTCCATGTTGACGGTGTTGGCGCTGTCGGCCTGAATCAGCACGTAATATTGCCCGGTGGGTATCGTGCCAGGCGTGGCGGCAGCGCCGCTGACCGAAATACTGCTGCTGGCGGCCAACGACGCGGGCGCGGTCGACGAATACACCAACACGTCGTCCATGCTCAGCGTCTGATCAGTCGACAAATAGACTTTCCAGTCGAAGTTGTTGGCCGCGGTGAGGCCGTAATTCTCAATCGTGCCCGCGAAGTTGAAGGTGACGTGCCCCATATTCGACACCAAGTTTGAAATAGTCACCGAAGGCACCAACAAGTCAGCCTGATTGGGGCGGCCAATGGTGAACAACGTGTTGGCCGGCCAATCGCTGGGGGAGCACAAGCCCGCGGTGGCACTGCACGCCAAAATCGCCACGCCTTGCGTGCCGTCGGCGTTTTCTAAACCGGCGCTCGAGCGTGAGCCCGTCGCGCTGGGAAAATCGAGGCTGCCGTAGTGAATCTGAATCATGCCCGACGAGGTGAGAATCACCTTCATGGTCAGGTCGTAGCCAAAGCTACCCCACTCTTCCCAATTGGACCACTCGATTTCAGCTTGGTTGGCCGACAACTTATAAGTGACGCGGCCCGTTGTCGCTCCGTCCATGTCGGCGAACCAAGGCGCCAAAATGTTGTGAAATGTCGAAGCCGCCTGAGGAATGCGGCGGGTCACCAAGCACGAGCTCGGGTCGGTACAGGGGCTGCCGAAGGTGATGAAGCCATTCGAGTCGATGTAGGCAGTGCTGTAGTTGTTACCGTAAAAAGGGAACGTGAAGCCTAAATTCAGCGCGAAATAGCCTTCGTCAATGCCTGGGTAAGTATCGCGCGGCACAAATTGACTGGCGTTCACCACCGTGCCACCTGAAATCGGCACGTATGTTTGAGAGATCTGCGAAATCATCTGCGCCTGAGCCGCCGCCGCCCCAAACACCGCCAGCGCCAAGGCGCTCTTTAGAAAACGGGTCTTCATGTTCTTCGTGCCTCTTTTCAACGAAAGGCCAACCTCATGTGGCGCCGTTACTGTGCCACTCACGGCATGCAGGCCACTTGGTACGTGATGGTCAAGGTTCTGCCCGGCTCAGGTACGAACAACGGCTCGAAGTTCACCGAGTTCGCGGCCGAGTCGTAGACCCACACTTTGGCGCCACTGGTGTCAGCGGGGTCAAGCTTTTGCCCGTCGACCTTGACCTCGATGGGAACGGTGGTGGTGTCTGGGCGCGCCGTGAGAAAGAAGTTGGTGCGGTAACCGAACGCGTTCTTGCCAATCTGTTCTAGCGATTTGGCCCAGTCAGGCGTGCAGATCTCTTCTTTCACGCCGTTGGTTGCTTGCACCAACACCAGGTGCTTCGAAGGGTCAGTAAAGTCATCGTACGTGCAGGCCCCCGCCGGAGTGGGAGCGAAGGGGCCAATCACGTTGTACGAAAACTGCGAAGCCCGCTGCAGGCCCTTAATGTTGAGCAGGGCATTTTGGTAGAAGCTGGTCGCCAAGGCCGATTGGTCGCCGGCGTCTGTCACCACCACCACCGCGAGAAAAGCGTCGGGCCGCAACAGGCCCTGGTTGTCGGCGGTAATCAGCGGTGCCGTCAAAGCGGCCACTGACGGAGCCGCCGACTCTTCGGTGCCGCCTCCGATACCCACCTTCACCTTGGCGCGAAACTTGTTCTCGACGTCAGGCGTGGTCGGCGTGAGCACTTTGGGGTTGCTGGCGTCACCGAGAATGCGGCCTCCATAGTTGCCCATGTCAGTGGTGGTGACACCAATGTGATAGTCGACCTGCGCGCTCGAGGCATATTTGATGAATGCGTCGAAGTTTTGCGAGAGCGCGTTTTGCTTGTCGTCCATCGAGCATGAATCGTCAATCACCAGCAAAATGTCGGCTTTGGGCTTGGTGTCTTGCTTGAAGGTGTCGGTGTTGATGCCCATGGTGTCGCCGTTACCGCGCAGCGTCACCAGGTAGTCGACAATTTGCCCCGACTGGGTCACCTTCAACAAGAAGGCGCCATTGTCAGGGCCGTAGTTGATCGGGTGGTACTTCACCGAAAAGCTGTTGGGCGTGCTGTTGGCGGGCGTAATGACCGTTCCCGGTGAAATGCCCGCCGAACTGACCAAGATGAACTCGGGGCACGACATGGTTCCGGGGCAGTTGGGGCCACCCGCCGGCTCACCCGCGGGAGCTACCATTTGAAAGCTTTGCACCGTCACATTGGTGTCGCACGTATTGTAAACCGCGAACTGACGGGTGAACGAGTTGCAGTCTTTCTTCACCGTGCCGAAGTCGAGATCGTGGGGAGCAATGGTCAGGCAGCCGGTGGCGATCGCCGCGTTCAACGGCACGTCTTTTTCGGGTGTCACGTCAGACGAAATGTTGAGTCGCACCGCTCCCATCACCTGCGCCGGAGTGGTACCCGACGTGCCTTGGGGCCAAGCGCGCACCGTGACGGTGATGGCCTCATTGGGCATCAATTCTTTGTCGGTGATTGGCCCGGCCGGCAGCGTGAAGACGGGGTCAGAGCCGATGGCCAGGTCGAGGTTCGAGAGCAAGCACACCTCTTCAGGCTGCTGGCCCAGGTTCTTGAGTACGAAGTTCAAGTCTTTGTAGTCAGGCGGGGTGACCAAGCCGAAGTTCAACGCCGCCGGCGCCAGCGAGAAGCGGCACGGGGGGTAAAGCACCGCTTCAGCCCGCACGGTGATCTTCACTTCGGGTTCGTCAGGGTCGTTGGAATAAACGGTGACCACGAACTCTTTGGTGCCAATGCTCTTGGGCGTGATGCGCACCGCTACGTCGAGCATTGAACGGCCCGCGCGCGCTTCGATGCCTTGCATCGGGTCATAAGCACCCGGCCCCGTCAGCGGCAGTGAGCCGTCGCAGGTGGTGGGGTCGCCAATGCAAATTTCAGAAGCGTCGCCCTGCTTCGCTTCGACGGTGAAGTACTGCGTGCCCATGCCAGCGACACCCAGGTGCAAGTTGGCTTTCTGATCAGGAGGCGTGGGCGCCGCTCCCGCGTTCTGAATGGTGAGCTTGCGCGTCACAAAAGTGGGCGTGGCCGCTCCTGCCACGAAACCGACGCGGCCGAAGCTCAACACCGGCGCCGGCTTCACGTCGATGTCGGGGCCACCGCCGTAACCTTTGAGCGCGGGAGCGATCATCGGCTGACGTGCAACGTCAGTATTGGTGCGCAATACCCCGGTGCGCGGGCCAATCAGCGTCGGCTTGAACGACATGGTGAGCGTCAACGTGCCTGGCACAATGTCGCCGTTGGCATTTCGGGTGCTCGGGGGAACCGTGGCCGCACCCGCCATCGTCGCGCCGTCGATCACTTTGAATTCAACCGATGACGCGGTCATCGACGAAAGCGCCACGGGCGAAAACCCCAAGTTGGCGAAGGTCAAATAGCCCTCGGTGCCGTTGGGAATGTTCGGCGTCACGTAGCCAAAATCGACCGGCGTGCCGGCGATCATCGAATCGAAAGCTTTGCCAGGGCTCCAGGAAAGTACGGTGTCGACGCCGTTGCCGATCAGCCGAACGTTCTGCTCCGGACATTCAGCGGCCGCCCGCATTTTCACGATCGCCACGTAAGTGTCGATTTCAGTGGGCGAGAAAGTGATGGTCACCTTTTTGCTCTGGCCCGCAGCCAACGCCACTTCGCCACGCGACGATTCAGGCGCGAACGTAAAGTTCAGGGAGCGTGTGCCGTTAGAGGTAATTTCACCCACGAAGGCCGTGGTGGCGAGCGGGCTGGCGTTGGTCAGCGTGACCGACTGGTTGAACGATTGGCCCCGCGCCACAGCTCCGAAGTCGATGGTGCGAGGCAAGGTGCACACCCCCGACACGGCTTCGCCCTTCAAAGTCACCGCTCCCACCACACCGCCGGCGTTGTTGGTGAGCACCCGAAGCTTCGAGAGGTGCTTGACCGTCTTCACGTTTTCATCGGGGTCAGGCAGCGCGTCGAAGGTCATCGAGAACTTGGCGACTTCACCCGAGCGCACTTCGGTCACGGTTGTGTAGTCGATGATGAAGAACGGGTTCATCTCTTTAAAACCTTCACCGATCGCCACCGCGTCGCCGCTGTCTTTCTCGACTTTGTCGATGAAGAGCGAACCTGTGCCGGTGTTCTTGATCGTCAAATCAAGCTTCTTCTGCGTGCCCATGTACACCTGGCCAAAGTCGTAGACCGCGTCGACACCAGAGGTAGAAACACCGTCGACGTCAAACACAATCGACAACTCACCAGGCTTGACGGTGGGCCCCGGCTCGTCGCACCGGCAACCTGCGACAGAGAGAGCAAAGGCGGCAGTCAGCAACGCGGTGACTTGAAAAGACTTTTGCATGAGTGACCTTTACAAACGCTCGACGACGGTGCGCCCCCACGGCCTTGGGGAACATTGAAAAATGCGGCATGGTGCCTACTTGACGTCAGGCGGTCAAGCAACCACCAATGAGGACATTGGCTTGCGAAAAACCAGTGTCGTCTTCTAGCTGCCGTGGCACCCTGCGCTGAAGAGACATGCACCCACCGCGCTTAGAATATGAGAAACGGATCAAGGCCTTAGACGACGTGCTGCGCCAACTCGATCAGCGGGGCGCGTGGCTCGCGAACGGCCGGCTCGTCACCTTCTTGGCCGGCGCTGGGTTGATCACCGCCACGGCATTTCACAAGCTGCCCGCGTGGGGGCTTTGGGCGGGCATGCTGTCACTGGCGGCGTTCGCTTTTCTCGCCTCGGTTCACTCGCGGGTGCTGAACCAAGAGCGCAGGGCCTCCGTGCGCAAGTCGCTCAACCAACGCGGCCTGCAACGTTTGGCGGGGCAATGGCGACAATTTTCATCGACGGGTGAAAAATATCTTTCGGCTGATCACCTCAATGCGCCTGATCTCGATCTCTTTGGGCCGGCCTCGCTCTTTCAACGGCTCGATGAAACCGGCACCCAACGCGGAGAAGCGCGGCTGGCCGAGTGGCTCGCTTCGCCACGGGCCACCACCGCCGAGCTCACCGAGCGGCAAGGCGCGGTCGACGAGCTTTCGCACCAAGTCGATTTTCGCCAAGAGCTGATCACCGAGACGCGCGTGGCGAGCAGTGAAAAAGCCGACCCCGAAAAATTTCTTCAGTGGACCGAAGGTAAAAACCATTTGGCCGGAACGGCCTGGGCCTTTTTTCTGGCGCACGTGTTGCCTCCCATCACCTTCGTGGTGTGCTCGCTCGCTTATGACAATGTCATTTCGTCGTCATGGGGTTGGGCCTGCGTCGCCGCCCAAGCCCTGGTGGTGGGCCTGACCAACAAGCGGTTGGGCGCGATGTACACGCAGCTCACCCAAGCCGAGAGCGGCTTCGTGCGTTTCGCCCCGATCTTCACGGCGATCGCCAAGTCACAATTGACACACCCGCTGCTGAAACGACTGCGCGCTGGCATCGCCGAAGGCGCCCTGCCTGTTCCCCAACGGCTGACCCGTTTCGAACGCTTGCTCGGTTTCGCCGAGCTGCGCCACTCATCGCAATTTCACGCAGTGCTCAATTGGCTCTTGCTGTGGGACCTGCACTGGCTGCACCGGCTCGAAACGTGGCGGCGCGCCCATGGGCAAGGGGCACGGGCGTGGTTCGAAGCGCTCGCTGAATTCGAGGCGTTGAGCGCGCTCGCCACCTACCGCTACGAAGAACCGGTCGCGGTGTTCCCCCAGATCAGCGACGGGCCGCTTCACTTCACCGCCGAAGCGCTCTGCCACCCATTGCTCGACGCGCCAGTCGCCAACGACTTTCAGATTCAAGGCCCTGGTGAAGTGTGGGTGATCACCGGCTCGAACATGTCGGGCAAGACAACGCTGCTTCGCACGGTGGGGTTGGCGGTGGTAATGGCGCGCGCGGGCGCTCCGGTGCGCGCCAAGACGTTGCGCTGTTCTCAGCCACACGTACTCACCAGCATGCGCATTAAAGACTCGCTCGAGCGCGGCGTGTCTTACTTTTACGCCGAAGTGCAGCGCACCAAACGGTTGCTCGACGCGGCAAAAGCACAGCCAGGGCAGTGCCTTTTCTTGCTCGACGAGTTGATGATGGGCACCAACGCCCGCGAGCGGCAGATCGCCTCGCGTGAGGTCGTTCGGCAGCTTTTGCTGAGCGGGGCTTCAGGGGCGATCACCACCCACGATCTGTCGCTCACGGAGTGGACCGGCGACACCCGCGCCCACAACGTTCACTTCTCTGATGAGGTGCACAACGGGCAAATGCACTTCGATTACCAGCTGAAACGCGGTGTCGTCACCACCACCAACGCTCTCAAACTGCTCGAGGCGGCAGGAGTGCCCATGCCCCATTCTTAAGGGCAAATACGCCTCTATGTCTCTTGCCGACAGGCCCAATTCATTTGCATGCCGTTCTCATTTTACAGTGCAACGCAAGCGCCACGACTTTAAATTTACAGTCAATCTGAACGATCGCTCTAACCCGTAACTGACCTACGATTGCCCCATGCCTGCCGCTCCCGAACGATGGACGGAGGGCCAAGTGATTGCGAATCGCTTTCGGCTCGATCACCTCCTCGGCGAAGGGGGCATGGGCGTCGTGTACCGCGCGACTGATCTGCAGCGAAGCGAAACGTGCGCGCTGAAGTTTCTCACCAACCAACGCGGCGATCTCGACATCACGCGGTTCAAACGCGAATTCCGTTCAGCGGCGCGGCTCAACCACCCCAACTGCGTGCGCGCCTACGAGCTCGGCCACGACAACGCGCACTGGTTCTTCACCATGGAATATGTGCAGGGCCAGAGCCTGCTGCGCTCCAAGTGGACCAACACCGACGCCGTCGTCGACATGGGTCTGCAAATGCTCGCCGCGTTAGACCATGTGCACGCGCGCCAGATCGTTCACCGCGACATCAAGCCGCAGAATATTTTGGTGTCTGGCGCCCCCAATGGCCCGCAGCGTTTCAAGCTTTCTGACCTGGGTATTGCCAAACAAGCAGGCCATGACGACGCGGTGGCGGTTGGTCAACTGGTGGGCTCGCTGCGCTATATTTCGCCCGAACAAGCGCGGGGTGAACCGGTCGACCCTCGCAGCGATCTCTATTCGTTGGGCATGGTGCTCTACGAATTGATCGCCGGGCGACCTCCATTCATACCTGAAACCAATGCGGGCGGGTCGGCTTGGCTGTGGCTGCACCGCGACTACCCACCCACCCCTCTGTGCGACGTGGCGTTTGAAGCATCACCCATGCTTGAGCGCGTGGTGATGCGCCTGCTCGAGAAAGACCCGGCGCTCCGTTACCCCATGGCCGCCGCGGCGTTCGATGACTTGAAACGCTGCATTTCACGAGACAGCGCGTACCCTTTCACCGAGCTGCCTCCACTCGAACGGCCCAGCTATTTGTCGGCGCCCCGCTTCGTTGGCCGCAAAGCCGAGCTCACTGCCCTTGCAGATTTCGTCGCCCAAGGGCTCGACGGCCGCTCGGCCAAACCCCAGCGCGCGCTCTTCATTTCAGGCGATGCCGGGGTGGGCAAGTCACGCATCGCCAGCCAATTGCTCAAGCTGGCTGAGAGCAACAACGCGCACCTGATGGTGTGCACCTGCCGCGCTGAGCCCGGAGCCGCTTACGAGCCGCTCGCCCCCTTGATGGACTATTTGTGGCGAAGGGCTCCGTCGAAAACGTCTGAAAACACCACCCGCGTCGCCCCCTCGGCTTCTGAAACACACACCATGGCGTCGGCCGACACGCCCACGGTCGCCGAGACCATCAGCTTGCCCAAAGGTCAACCCGTGGCGGGTTACGACGATCGTGAAGGCCAGCAGTGGCGCTTTCAACGCCGGGTGGCAGATCAGGTGCTCGCCGTGTGCTCGCAGCGCCGTCACATTTTGTTGCTCGAAGACGCGCAATGGGCCGATGCGCCGACCCTGGCGCTGCTCGGCTTCATCTTGCGTGCCGCCACCACCACACACCGAGAACGCCACCGCGTGCCGTGGGTGGTGGTGATTACCCACCGGCCTTCTCCCGCTTCACCCCCCCTCGAAGAATTGAAAGCGCTCTGCACCGAGTACGACGGCTTCGTCGACATGCGCTTGAAGGCGCTCGAGCCAGAGTCAGCCACCGAGCTGGTGGCGTCGATGCTTTCAGTACCGGTCAATGAAGAGGTGCGACGGCTGACGCGCGCCCTGCTCGCCCGCGCCGAAGGCAACCCCCTTTTCTTGGGGCAAATTTTGTATGCGCTGGTGGCGGGCAAACATTTGCGGCGGCAAGGCAGCGACTGGAACCTGAGCGAAGTGCGGTTGGAATCGGTGTTGTTGCCGTCAACCGTACGCAGCGCCGTGGGCGATCGCGCGGCGCGCTGCTCGGTGTGGGCGCAAGAAACGTTCGCCGCCGCCGCCGTCATCGGCCGGCAGTTCAGTTTAGACGTACTGCAGGGTGTGCTGAAGGTCGAGCAGCCGGTGGTGCTCGACAGCGTCGACGAGCTGATTCGCGCTGGCTTCATCGAAGAACTGGGTGAAGCGCAGTTTCGCTTCGTGCACGACCGCTTTCGCGAAGCCATTACCGAACAGCTCAATGCCGACGAGTCACGGCGACTGCACTTGAGAGTGGCCGAAGAGCTCGAGCGCCTGCCCCGCACCACCCACGGCGTGACCGCCGACTTGGCTCACCACTTCGCGCAAGCACAAAAACCGCTCAAGGCGTACCGCTATTCGGTCTTGGCAGGCGACGAAGCGATGCGCGCGTACGCTTTCACCAAAGCGAGCGATTTGTACCAGGCCGCGCTCGCCACGTCGGCCCTCAAAAAGCCCCGCCCCAGCAAGCGCTTGCTGCAACGGCACGCCGAAGCCAGCTTGCAAGCCGGCCGCTTCGCCGCTGCCGCCCACAGCTATGGCCAGCGCCTCGAGATGCTCGAAGCCCCGCTCGCCAAGGCCGAAAATTTGCGACAGTTGGCCGACGTCGAATATCGCAAAGGCAATACCGAGCAGGCCGGGCATCTGCTCGAAGACGTTCTTCGGCTGCTCGGCTTTCGCGTGCCCAGCAATGGCGTTCAGCTCTGGTCGGGCATTTTTCGCTACACGCTGGTTTTCTTGCTGCGGCTTTGGCTACCGCCTTGGTTGCTGCCACCGACCAAGGCCGAAGACAGAGCGTCGTTGGGTATCATTGCCCGGGTGTGCAGCCAGCTCACCGAGCACTTTTATTTCAGCGACTTCTTTCGCGCGGCCTTTTACCAGTTGTCGGGGTTGGCCACCGCCGAGCGCGTAGGCCCTGGGCGAGAGCTCTCGGTCGCCGCCGCCCAGCAGGGTTTTTTGTTCGGCAGCTACGGCTTGCGCGGCCTGGCCTTTCGTTTTCTCGACCGCGCCCAGCGCTACGCCAAGCTCGCGACCCCGCTCGAGCAAGCGTGGGAAGAAATGATGCGCGGCATGGTGCATGGCTTCTTGGGTGACGCCCGCGCCAACATGGAAGCCCAGTTGCGCGGCGAACGCCTGCTTGGCCTGTGCCCCGAAACGCTGCGTTTGCGGCAAACATGGTTTCAGCGGGCCGACGCGCTTTTGGTGGCGGGTGACTTCACCAAGGTGCAGGGTTTGGCCACCCAGGTGATGGAATTGGCCACCGACTTGAAAGACGAACGCTCGCGTGGCTGGGGCTTGCTGCTGCAGGGCATGCTCGATTTTCGGCTTGGCAAAGGTGAAGGCGCGCTCACCATGCTCGAACAAGCCGCCGATACGTGTCGGCGCGGCGGTGATCTCAACTACGAATTGGTCGCTGCTTCGCGCCACGGCCTGGCGCTCGCCTGCCACGGCAAGCTCGAACAGGCTGTTGCGGTCACCCTCGGCGCCGCGCAAGCCTTCAACAAAAAGAACCTGCGCAACCCCACGGCCGCGGTCGACGGCGCGTTTTTGGCCGCGGCGGGGCTGCTCTACCTGCGCGATGGCCGTTGGAGCCCCAGCATCGCCCGCGCGGTGCGGCACTACGAGCGCTGGGGCTTCTTCAATGCTTACTGCTTCAAATATTCTACGCCGCTCTACGAAGCCGGCCGAGCGGTGTGCAGCTTCGCCCGAGGAAAAGACCGGCAAGGCAAGCGGCATTTGTCTCGCGCCATCGCGCATTGCGAGCGCCACTTGTTATGGGGCGAGCTACTCGACGTGCACCGCTTGGCGGCACTGGTATTTCAGAAGCAACAGCCTGAACTGGCGCGCCTTCACACCCAACGAGCCGATGCCCTGTTGGCCAGGCTCAAACAACCTTCTACTGTTTTCACCGAGGCCCTCGCCGCTTAGCCCGTTTTTTTCGCCCGCCATGGAAACCTCATCGAACTGGACCGAAGGGCAGCTGATCGCCAACCGTTTTCGCCTAGAGCGCATGCTCGGCGAAGGCGGCATGGGCGTGGTGTACCGCGCGACCGACACCCTGAAAAAACAACCCTGCGCCCTCAAGTTTTTAACCAACCAGCGTGGGGCGCTCGACATCACCCGCTTTCAACGTGAATTCCGTTCAGCCGCTCGCCTCAAACACCCTAACTGCGTACAGGCCTACGAATTAGGCCAAGCAGACGGCCAGTGGTTCTTCACCATGGAATATGTCGAAGGCAGCAGCCTTTCGCGTGAAAAATGGCCGAACCCCGACGCCGCGGTCGACATGGGCCTGCAAATTCTCGCGGCGTTAGATCACGTGCACGCGCGCCAGATTGTTCACCGCGACATCAAGCCGCAGAACATTCTCGTTACTCCGCACGCCAACGGCGGGCAGCAGTTCAAGCTCTCAGACCTCGGTATCGCCAAACAAGGCGGCCGAGAAGATTCGCTGGCAGTGGGCCAGTTAATGGGTTCTCTGCGCTACATTTCGCCCGAGCAGACGCGTGGCGAGCCCGTCGACCCTCGCAGCGATCTCTATTCGCTGGGCATGGTGCTCTACGAATTGCTGGCCGGCCAACCTCCCTTTCAGCCTGAACCCGGCGCGTCGGGGGGCGCCTGGCTGTTTCTTCACCGAGAAGAACCGCCCCTGCCGCTACGGGCGGCGGCCGCCCATGTTTCTGTTGCGCTCGAAGCGGTGGTGATGCGCTTGCTCGAGAAAGACCCAGACCACCGTTTTCCCATGGCCGCTGAGGCTTTCGACGCCCTGCGGGCCACCGTCGAAGGCTCGAGCTACCCCTTTGGCGAAGTGCCACCTCTCGAGCGGCCCAGCTACTTGGCGGCGCCGCGCATGGTAGGCCGTGAGCATGAGCTGGCCACACTGTACGACTTCGTCAGCCGCGGGCTCGATTTACAAGCCCACCAACCGCAACGAACGCTCTTCATTTCGGGCGAGGCCGGAGTGGGAAAGTCGCGCATCGCCGGCCAACTCTTGAACCTGACCGAGCGTCACCGTGCACGTTTGGTGGTGTGCACCTGCCGCGCGGAGCCCGGGGCGCCCTATGAACCGTTGGCTCCGCTGCTGCAATTTCTTTGGCGGCGGCCGGCGCCGGCGACCGCGGTGCCCGACGTTTCGCTGCACGGAGTCACCAAGGCGAACCAACAACTCACCGGCGTGCGCGACGAGCTGAACACCCTCGCCGACAACCGAACCGCCGCGACCCTCAATGTCAACAACCGAACCGTGGCCAACACCCAAACCCTGGTCGAAGACTGGGCAGCGCTCATTCCCACTGGCGCTGCGGCAGCGGGTTACGATGACCGCGAAGGGCAGCAATGGCGCTTTCACCGCAAGGTGGCCGACCAGCTGTTGCTCGCTTGCGCACAGCAACGCACCATTTTGCTGATCGAAGACGCGCAGTGGGCTGACACGCCGACTTTGGCGCTGCTCGGCTTTCTGCAACGCGCGGTGGCGACCAGCGAACGCGAGCGCATGAAGGTGCCGTGGGTGGTGGTCATGACTTCGCGCCCCACGCCCTCGACCCCGGCAATGCAAGAATTCAGAGACCTCTGCGCCGACTATGGAGGGCTGACTGAGCTGCCGCTCAAAGCGCTCGGCCCTGAAGCGTCAGTGGGGCTGGTGGCTTCAATGCTCTCGTTACCCGCCGACGCGCAAGTCGAGCACTTCACGCGCGGCTTGCTCGCCCGCGCCGAAGGCAACCCTCTTTTTCTGGGCCAGGTTTTGCACGCACTGGTGGCGGCGAAACAGCTCAAACGCCACACCGGGCGGTGGAACCTCGACGAAGTCAGTGTCGACTCGGTGTTGCTACCGTCAACCATTCGCAGCGCCGTGGGCGACCGCGCCGCGCGCTTCTCGGTGGGAGCACAAGAGACCTTGGCCGCCGCTGCGGTGATCGGCCGTCAGTTCGAGCTCATTTTATTGCAAGCAGTGCTCGACACCGAGCAGTGGGTGGTGCTCGACAACATCGATGAGCTGATTCGCGCCGGTTTCGTTGAAGAACTGGGCGAAGCACGCTTTCGTTTCGCCCATGACCGTTTTCGCGAGGCCATTGCGGAGCGACTTTCGTCAGAGGCGACCCGCCGGCTTCACCTCAAGATCGCCGCGGAGCTCGAGCATGAGCTGGGGCGCCGTTCTGGCGTGGCCGCAGACCTGGCCCACCACTACGCCCAAGCGTCGATGCCACTCAAAGCCTACCGGTACTCGGTGCAAGCGGGCGATGAAGCGATGAATGCTTACGCTTTCACCAAGGCGAGCGATTTGTACCACTCGGCATTGACCATCGCAGGCAATCGCAGCCAGCGCACCGACAAATCGGCCAGTAACCGTCTGCTCCAGCGTCACGCCGAGGCCAGCCTTCAAGCCGGGCGCTTCGAAGCGGCCGAAGCAAGCTACGGCCAGCGCTCGGCGCGGCTCACTGACCCGCTGGCCAAAGCCGAAAACCTGCGCATGCTGGCCGACGTCGAGTACCGGCGCGGTAACGCCGAGCAAGCAGGCAAGCTGCTTGAAGACGTGCTGCGGCTGTTGGGTTTTCTCGTGCCCGACAACGGCACACGTTACTGGTGGGGCATTACCCGCTTCAGCGCCACGTACTTCATTCGCCTGGTAACGCCCGCTTGGGTATGGCCGGCCACCAAGCCCGCAGAGAAAGCCGCCCTCGGCATCATTGCCCGGGTCTGCATTCAGCTTTCAGAGCACTATTACTTTCGCCAGTACTCGATGGCCGCCTTCTACCAAATTGCCGCGCTGGCTGTTTCTGAGCGCATTGGGGCCGGAGCAGAGTTGTCGATTGCCACCGCGCAGCAGGGCTTTCTCATCGCCAGCCACGGCATTCGTGGGCTGGGTTTTTACTTTCTCGATCGCGGCCGTCGCTTCGCCCAAGAGACCACGCCCATGGTGCAAGCGTGGGAAGAGCTGCTGCGCGGCATGGTGCACGGGTTTCTCGGCGACGTGAACGAAAACATCGCTGGGTTGCTGCGCAGTGAAGAGCTGCTGGCGGTGTGCCCCGAAACGCTGCGCTTGCGGCAGACCATTTTTCAGCGGGCCGAGGCGCACTTGGTGGCCTGCCAGCTCAAGCAAGTGCAGGCGCTGTCAGGGCATATTTTGGAGCTCGCTGGCGACCTCAAAGACGAGCGCTCACGTGGCTGGGGCCTCATGCTGCAAGGCATGGTGGCATTTCGGCAGGGGCACCATGACGTCGCGGTAAGCCTGCTTGAAAAAGCGCCCTCGGCGTGCCGGCTGGGAGGAGACCGCAACAACGAGCTGGTGGCGATGTCGCGTTTGGCGATGGCGCTCGCCTGCCAGGGGCAGTTAGACCGCGCAGTCGAGGTGGCGTTAGAAGCGGGCAACGAGTTCGACCGCATGCAGCTACGCAACCCCACTTCGAACTGCCACGGCACCCTGCTGCTGATGGCTGGGTTGCTCTACCAACGTGACGGCCACTGGAGCCCAGAGATGGCGCGGGCGGTGCGCCGTCAAACCCGGGCTGGCGCCGTGTACGCTTTCTGCGTGCAGTATTCGCGGCCACTCTTCGAATTGGGCCGGGCTTTTTGTCTCGACGCACGCGGCGATCGCGAAGCGGGCGCGGGGCATTTGGGCACGGCGCTCAGCCATTGCGAGAAGTTGGGCCTGTGGGGCCCGCTGATCGACGTGCATCGGTTGGCGGCGGTGTACTTCGCCAAACAACCCGAGAAAGCCGCCCACCATCTGGCCGAGGCACAGGCGTTGCTGAGCAAAGCCGCCAAAGCCACACCGCATGCACCGGTGTTAGCCGCGTGACGATTCTTTGCTTTCAGGCAGTGGGCCTGACTTGGTAGGCGCGGCGTCTTTCGGCTCAATGCGCACGGTCACCACTTTGGGGCCTTCAGCGTGCACCGCGCAAATGCGGTAGTCATCGAAAACCCACACGTCGCCCGCTACCGGCACTCGGCCCAGCTTGGCCATCAAGTAGCCGGCAATGGTGGTGACTTCAGAATGATCAACGTCGAATTCCACTTCGAGCGTGTGCTCGAGATCGTCGAGCTGGGCAGTGCCGGGCAATTCAAGCCGGCCCCCGGGCAAAGTGCGCACCGCGTCGACCTTGCGGCCAAGCTCAGCCACTTTGCCCACCAACTCGGCCACCACGTCGGCCAGCGTCACCAACCCGCTGGTACCTCCGTGCTCGTCGACCACAATCGCCAATTGTTTGTTGCGGCGGCGAAACTCGCTCAGCAGCTGCTCTAACGTCACGTTCTGGGGCACGAACAACACGGGCCGCTGCACTTGCGCAATCGACTTCAACTCGCCGCGCGCGAGCAAAAAGTACAAGTCTTTGACGTTCACCACCCCTTCGACTTGGTCCAGGCTGCCGCGAATGACCGGCAGCCAGGTGTAACCGGCCAACCGGGCATTGGCGAGGTTCTGCTCGAGGGTGGCTTCGAGATCTAAAAACTTCATTTGGGTGCGCGGCACCAACACTTGTCGCGCGGTTTTTTCCATCATGCTGAGCGCGCGATCGAGCAGCTCGGCGCGCGAACCAGGTATCAGCCCCGCCTCGGCCGAGCTCCAGAGCATCAATTTCAGCTCCTCTTCTTCGAGCGCCTCGGCTTCGCCCTCTTTCTGCTCCTTCAAATTCAAGCTCCGCAACACCACGTGGGTGGCGGCGTTGAGGGTCCAAATCACTGGGTAGAAGAGCAGATGAAACAGCTTCATCGGCCACACCAGTGTCAGCGTGGTGCGCTCGGCGTTTTGAATGGCGATCATCTTCGGCACCTGCTCGCCGACGACAATGTGCAGCACGGTGATGCACGAGAACGCCACCGCCAAACCGAGCGGGTGCACCAAACCAGGAGAAACCCCCTGCGCAAGCAGCCCATTCGTCAACGGCTCGAGAATGCGCGAAAACGCTGGCTCGCCTACCCAGCCGAGAGCCAGTGATGCCAGGGTAATGCCCACCTGGCACGCCGAGAGCCACGAATCGAGGCGCCGGCGCATGTCGAGTGCCGCCGCGGCGCTGGGCGTCTTCTGTTCAACCAAGGCTTCAAGCTGGGTGGGCCGCACCTTGACCAGCGCAAACTCTACCGCGACGAAGAAGCCGTTCAGCAGAACCAAAACGAACGCAAGAATGAGGGCGCCGTGTTCCATGGGGTCTTGATAAAGGCGGTTACAACAACGCCTCGAATTCAGACTGACCTTTCAATGAATCGAACATCGGGTCAGTCGCCAACCACCCCGCAACCTTCGGTTTGTCGAGCGCGACGGCCTTCTTCAATTGCTCGAGTGCGTCGGTCGAACGGCCCCACAAGGCGTAGAGGGCTCCCAAATTGTAGGTCAGCAGCAAGTCGTCGCCATTGAGTGAGCGGGCTTTGTCGTACGCACGTTCAGCTTCGGCGTAAAAACCCTTTTGCGCGTAGCAAATGCCCAAATCGAGTTGCGCCTCGAAGTTCTCGGGCTCGAGCCGAGTCACCTCTTTGAGCTGAGCAATCGAGGCGCGGTAGTCGCCTTCGTCCATCATCAGGGCGGCCAACTCATGACGGGGAAAAGCGTCGCCAGGGTCTAATTCAATGGCCGTGTTGAGCTCTTTCTTCGCGTCATCGACTTGGCCGAAGTCGGCGTAGGTGAGGCCCAGGTTCAAATGCGCGTCGGGGTATTCGGGGTCGAGCTCGATCGCCTCTTTGTACTCTGCCACCGCCATGTCAGCGCCGTGGCTCGAAAGAAAGCAGGCCAAGTTGTAGTGCGCGGTGGCGCTGTCGGGCTCGAGCTTGAGCGCGAGCAGGTATTCTGCGAGCGCCTCGCGGTAGAGCTTCTTCTCGGCGTAGACGGTGGCCAAGTTGTCGTGCGCGTGCGCTGACTTTTCGTCGAGCTCGATGGCCTTTTTGAATTCTTTTACTGCCTCGTCGAGCCAGCCGCGGTCGGCCAGCTCGATGCCTCTCGAATTGTGCTCGTCAGACTGCGACAGGGTGTCTTTCTCGCGTGCCATGGTGTGCAATCGTTTGAATTATCAGATTGAACGGCGCAATGGGCTGACTTCTTGTGGGTTGAGGCTGAGGGCCGAAAGTGCGTGCGGCGAAACCGGCTTAAGATTCTCCGCAAAATCTGCGGCGAACGGGTCGACATTCTCCGCATGGGTGCGGCATGATTCTCCGCATGAAACGCGGCGAATCATATGTGTGGCAACAGTCAGCCTGGCCATCGTTTCGCTGGCGGGCTGAACGGCTGCTGGGGCCCCTGGCTGAAGCGAGGGCGAAGCAGGGTCGGCTCTTGGGTCGAATGGAACAGCTTGGCTTCGAGCTGCAGCGCGAGGCCCAAGCCAGGGCGGTGGTGGAAGAGGCGCTCAAGAGCTCCGAAATCGAAGGTGAGCAGCTCGATGCCGAAAGTGTTCGCTCGTCGGTAGCACAGCGGTTGGGTTTGATGAAAGGTGGCCTTCGACCGGCTGACCCGAAAACAAATGGCGTTGTCGAGATGCTGCTCGATGCAACGGGGGGCTTTGAAAAGCCGCTCACCCAGCAACGGTTGTTGGCCTGGCATGCCGCGCTGTTTCCCACCGGCTACTCAGACCTGCATCGGGTGCGAACGGGTGACTGGCGCAATGGTGCCGCGGGGCCAATGCAAGTGGTTTCTGGCCCCACGGGGCGAACGAAGGTTCATTACGAAGCGCCGCCGGCTCGACGCCTGCCACGTGAGATGAAAGCGTTCTTGAAGTGGTTCAATCAACCACGCACGGGTGAAGGCCTTCTTCGCGCCGGCTTGGCGCACCTTTGGTTCGTCACCATTCACCCGCTCGACGACGGCAACGGCCGGGTGGCCCGCGCCATCGCTGACATGGCGCTCGCGCAGCTCGAAGATGCGCCGCTTCGCTTCTACAGTTTGTCGAGACAGATTCGGCGCGAGCGCAAGGCGTATTACGACGTGCTCGAGCGTACGCAGCGGGGAGGGCTCGACGTCACCGCATGGCTGGAGTGGTTCGTCGGCTGCTTTGCGCGCGCGATCGATGCCGCCGACGAGGTGAGCGGCGAGGTTTTCCGCCGTGCGGAATTTTGGAATCGCCATGTGAAGGCCCCCATGACCCCGCGGCAGAAGACCGTGCTCAACCGCTTTCTCGGCAACTTCGAGGGAAAGCTAACGGCGAAGAAGTGGGCGGCGCTTGCCAAGTGCTCGGTGGACACAGCGCAACGCGACATCAATGACCTTGTCGAGCGAAAAATTCTGATCAAGAACGAAGGTGGCAGCAAGAACACCAGCTACGCCTTGAAGGTTTAAATGCTCCTCGCTACTGCCACCGCCCTCATCGTTGCTGCCCTAAACGCCCCTACACCAGAGGCCTCGCTCGATGTTCAGCTCGAAAACCTTCGCCAAAAGTACGGCCTGCCCGGCATGGCGGCGCTCGTGTTTCGCGAGGGCAAAGGCGAGCTCGCGGCCGCAGTGGGCGTGCGCAAGTTGGGCGCTGACACGCGCGTCACCGTGCAAGACAAGTGGCACCTGGGCTCTGACACCAAGGCGATGACCGCGACCTTGGCGGCGATGGCGGTTGAAGAAGGCAAGCTGAAGTGGAGCTCCACGGTGAGCGAAGTGCTGACGGGGTGGAGAAACGTCGACCCGGGCTACCGCCAAATCACCCTCGAGATGTTGCTCGGCCACCGCGGAGGGCTACCGGCGAACCTTTCCAACGAGGGGTGGAAGAAAGCGTACAACCCGAAGAGCGCCGCGAAAGAACGGGAGGCCGCGGTGCGCTTGCTGCTCAAGGCCGCGCCGGTGAAGCCAGGCGAATTTCTCTATTCTAACGCGGGCTACATGGTGGCCGGGGTGATGATTGAGAAGGCGCTCGGCATGCCGTGGGAAGCGGCGATGAAGAAACGTCTCTTCGCGCCACTCGGCATGGGCAGCTGCGGTTTTGGCCCGCCCGCCTCGAAAGACACCGTCGATCAACCGTGGGCGCACAGCGTGGTGAATGAAGCGTTGGTGCCCGTGGCGCCGACAGACCCGCACAGCGACAACCCCTTGGGGTTGGGGCCCGCCGGCACGGTGCACTGCTCGCTGGGCGATTGGTTGAAGTTCGTTCAGTTGCACCTCGACGGGGCACGCGGGTTGAAAACGGCGCTGCTCAAACCGGAAAGCTTCGCCAAGCTTCACACCGCGGCCCAAGGAGGCCCCTACGCTCTCGGCTGGGGTGTCAGCGAGCCCGCCTGGGCAGCAGGCAAGCTGCTGCGGCACAGCGGCTCGAACGGTCTGTATTTCGTCACGGTGTGGCTTGCGCTTGCCAAGGGCGTGGCGTTTCTCTTCGCAACCAACGCCGGCCACAACGCCGCCGAGCAGGCCAGCAACGAGGCCGGGCAGCTCTTCGTCGAGCAGTACGCGAAGTAGTTCCGCTCCCGAAACGATTGTCTGCAACGGCTTGGAAACACCTCCGTCACGCCAGTGGAGGTTGTTCATGCACTTTCGTGTCGTGTTTTTGATGATGTCGTTCGGACTGGTCGGTTGCGCCACGCTGCACCCACGCGCGCAGGCTGATGCAGCCAAAATCGATTTTTTTGGAGAGGCCGGTGAGGTCGAAGAGGCCAATGCGAAGTACCGCGAGGCGGTGAAGGCTGCGCTCGAAAAGCTGGAAGAGCCCTCTGAGCTCGCCGGTCTGTCGAAAAAGGTGACCGTGCTCGAGAAGACGCTGCCCGAAGGCGTCGAGGTGAGCAACGATGTGATTAAAACAGCTCCCGATTCAGGCCTGACCGTGATCGGCACAATTCAGATGTCACCCAACGTCGCGGTGGCATTTGGGTTTCCAGACTACAGCTCGACGGTTCGCAAAGTGGCCTGTTACCCACAAGCACCGCTGATCTGGGTGACACTCGGAGTGTGGGCCATCTTCGTGCCCACCAGCTACCCATGTTGGGGAAAAAGCATCACCCCGGCCGAAGGGTACGGGCTGCTGCGCGCGCACGCCGAAGCTGCCGGCGCAAACCTGGTGATTTTGAGAAACGTCTCTAAGACAGAAGACTCGTTCGGCACGGCCGCCGGTTATCTGCTGCGTGGGGTGGTGAAAGAAAAAGCCAAGCCTGCACCTGCTTCAGCCGAGACGCTTCAGCACAAAGCACCGATTGCTCAGCGCTGACAGCTACGCCGGCTTCTCAATGCTGCCGTCAGACCTCCGCGCAAACCTGCCCTCTTCACGCGGGTGCACCGGCTCATCACTCGGCCACGGCCAGCCGCCAAACTGCGTGCGCTGGTACTCGTAAAAGGTCGACTGAATTTCTTCACGCGAGTTCATCACGAAGGGCCCGTATTGAACGACGGGCTCTTTGATTGGCCGGCCTTGCAGCATCAGCAGCTCGGCGCCGTCAGCGCCCGCTTCGAGCCCCACTGCCACATCGGCCTTGAGCGCGATGGACTGCTTCGACAGAAGCTCACGGCCCCCCAGCTTCAACCCGCTACCTTGAAAGTAATAGAGCATGCGGTTCGACCCACTTACCGCTGCGGGCAAGGTCCACTGCGCCAGCGGAGCGAGCTTGATGGTCCAAATGGCCACGTCACTGTCGGCGCGCGCGGCCCACGAGCTGGGAGGCGGCGATGGCGGCTTGCTCTCTCCATACATGCCGGCGACCGTGGTGAGCTCAACTGCGCGGCCCGCCGTGTCTTTCATCACGTGGTGCGGCACCGTGTCGGCCCACAGCATTGAAAAATACGGCGTGGCCATTTTGTCGGCCTTGGGCAGGTTCAACCAAATTTGAAACAGCTCCACTGGGTTCGGCTGGGCCTTGTCAATCAGGGGGAACATTTCTGAATGCAAAATGCCCTTGCCCGCGGTGAGCCACTGCACGTCGCCCTGGCCATAGCGCGCTGCCGCGCCCATTGAGTCTGAATGGTCCAACAAGCCGCGGCGAACCACAGTCACCGTTTCAAAACCACGGTGCGGGTGCTGCGGAAAACCCGGCACGCGTTGCCCGTGGTACATGTTCCACCCGTCTTTGTTCTCGAAGTCTTGGCCCATGTTGCGGCCCGCGAGCGAGACCGTCGGCCCCATGACGTCGTTGCCCGTCGGGTAGGCGTCGTTGTGGTGCACGCAAAACAAGAACGGGTCAGGCGTCGCCCAGGGAAAACTTAACGGCTTTACGTTCAAAATCGCGGCTTGTTGCTCATGGTTGGGGGCGCTCACGGCTTGCTTCTCCTGCTTCGACACACTGGTTTTGCAACTGGCGGCCAACGACACGCTGGCGGCAGCTGCGCCACCGACAGCCATTCTTCGGGTGATTCGGCTCATAAGAATTGAATTGACTCTAAATTAACCACGGTGTGGCTTTTCGCAATCAACCGCGCTTCTTGCTCCTCTGTAGCGCATCGCGGGCCAACCTGGGCTAACTACCCCGCCATGAAGACTTGGGAAGCCCGCCACAACGTGCTGCGCGAGACGTGGGGTGCGGTGAAAGATGCGCTTCCGGCTCCCATACGCAAAGGCTTGCGAAGCATGGCCAAACGCACGCACCGGACCCGCCTCAAAGGGCCGGCCGCGCTGGACCGGGCGATGGCCGAAGCAGAGCGTGCGTTCGCCCAAAGTGACGATGCCGGTCGTGCCTATGTCAGCTCCCTCGAAATGGTGCCGGACATCACTTTTCCGTCCGATCCACTTTCGCCCGAATACCGCGAGGCCCAGTTTGCGCTGTACCGGCAAATCTCGGGGCGGAGCGAATACACGGTCAGAAACGAGCTCAGCGCACCCGACCTCGAGCTCGGCAAAGTGCAACCATTTCCTTACTCGACGAGCAACCCCGAAATCGTCGGCGACCAACTGATTGCCCAAGGGTTTCTGATCAAGGCCTTGGGCGTGCCGCCTCCCGCCCGGCTGGTAGAATTTGGCCCCGGTTGGGGCCACACCACACATCACTTTCTGCAATTGGGTTACTCGGTCACCGCTGTCGAGGTCGACCCCACCTTTGCAAGGTTGATTGAGCACCGTAACCGAGACTTCGCCCAAAGCCTGACCGTGGTGGAGCGCGACATGCTTGCATTCGAGAGCACGCAGCCGTTCGATGCGGCGATTTTCTTCGAGTCATTTCACCACTGCGCAGATCACTTGCGCATGATGGACAAGCTGAACAGTCTGCTCACCACTCAAGGCACCATCATTTTCGGCGCTGAACCGATTTGTGACCTGCCTTACCCGTGGGGCATACGGCTCGACGGCTTGTCGCTCTGGTCGATGCGCCGATACGGGTGGCTCGAGCTGGGCTTCGAGCCTTCGTATTTTTTCTCGATGCTGCGCAGCAAGGGGTGGGAAGGGCACCGACAGCGCTCACAGTCGATCTCCACACTGACCGACGTGATCGTCGCGCGCCGGCGCGGCTAAATTCGTCGCGATGGTAACCGCACTCATGCCCATGCTGCTTTTCACAGCAGCGCCAAATCAAACTGTACGCCTGCTGTTTTCGGGCGACGTCACTTTGGGCTACCACTATGAAGAATACGTCGACGAACAAGTCGCCAAAGGCAAAAGCCGCGACGACATGCTGGCGCACGGCTTCGCGCAGGCAAAAGACGTCACCGCAAAGGCTGACCTCTTCGTGGTGAATTTGGAGTGCCCCTTCACCACCCGCACCGAGAAAATCGCCAAGAACTTCAACTTCAAAGCCAGCCCAGCGCTGGTGGCGTCTCTCGAGGCAGGCGGCGTCGACGTGGTGAGCCTCGCCAACAACCACTTGATGGACTACGGCGCTGAAGGTCTCTACGAGACCACCGCCACGCTCGACGCGGCGAAAATTCGCTATTTCGGAGCAGGTCGCAACCTCACCCAAGCCCGCGCGCCAGCCATCATCGAAGTGAAGGGCCTGAAGTTTGCTTTCTTGGGTTACTTCTTCTTGGGCGACCGCAACATCGAGCCGCCTGAAGTGATTGCCACCGAAAAGACTCCGGGCGTGGCGGGGCACCACGACGATCTTTCCCTGCTGCAGTCGTGGGTTGAAACCGACATTCGCGCCGCCAAAGCCAACGCCGACTTCGTGATTCCCTTTTTTCACTGGGGCCGCGAAGGCAAGTCGACTCCCGAGCCGTACCAAATCACCCTTGCCCACGCCGCGATCGACGCGGGAGCGGCCGCGGTGATCGGCTCTCACCCCCACGTGCTGCAAGGCATGGAAAGCTACCAAGGCGCGCCCATCATCTACTCGCTGGGCAACTTCGTCTTCGGCGGCAACTGGGACCCCAAAGACAAACGCACCGCCCTGGTGGAGCTGACCTTCACGCGCCAAGGCTACGCTGGCGCAAAGGTGCTCCCCGCGCGGAGCGACCGTTTTCCCGATGTGCCGGTGCAGCCCTACCTTGTCGCCGGTGAAGAAGCCGCTTCGACATTGGAGTACTTGCTCGAAATTTCGAAAGCGCTGGGCAAACCGCTGCCCGCCCTTACGAAACCGTCAAACCCCAAGCGCTAAACTTTAGGCGAAAGACGAACGGTCGAAAGGCGCAGCGCGTTGGCGATCACCGACACCGAGCTGAAAGACATCGCGGCGCTGGCCAACATTGGGCTGAGCAAGAGCCCCCCAAACGGGTACGCCACGCCGGCGGCAATGGGCACGCCAATCAAGTTGTAAGCAAAGGCGAAAAAGAGGTTTTGCCGAATGTTGCGCATGACGTGCTGCGAAAGAGCACGCGCGCGAACAATGCCCTGCAGGTCACCCTTCACCAAAGTCATTGCCGCGCTTTGCATGGCCACGTCAGTGCCCGTACCCATCGCAATGCCGACGTGCGCCTTTGCCAACGCAGGCGCGTCGTTGGTGCCATCGCCCGCCATGGCCACCGTGGCACCTTGAGCAATGAGCCGCTCAATCACGTCGCCTTTTTGGCCCGGCAGCACGCCCGCCACGACTTCGCCAATGCCCAGCTTTCGGGCGACCGACTGAGCCGTGGCTTCGGCGTCGCCCGTGAGCATCACCACCCTCAAACCCGCTTGTCGGAGCGCAGCTAACGCGGCCGGCGCCGAAGCCTTGATGGGGTCAGCAACACCCAGCAAGCCCGCGAGGGCGCCGTCGATCGACACGAAGATCACGGTCTGCCCTTCGCTGCGCCACGTCTCGGCGACCTGCGTTAATACAGTCACGTCGACATCGAGCTCATGCATCAGCGCCAAGTTGCCCACGGCCAACTGGCGTAGGCCCACTTGACCTTTCACGCCTTTGCCTGAAATCGCCTCGAACGAAGCCGCGGCGTCAGCGGTGATTTTCCGGTCAGCCGCTCCTTGCATGATCGCCGCGGCCAACGGGTGCTCGCTTGGCTTCTCGAGCGCCACGGCGGCCTCGAGCAGCGCGCGCTCATCGAAAGCGCCCGCCACCTGCACGCTCACCAACCGCGGCTGACCTTCGGTCAGCGTGCCTGTTTTGTCGATCACCAAGGTATCGACCTTCTCGAGCACTTCGAGCGCCTGGGCTTCTTTCACCAACACCCCTTCTCTTGCGCCGCGACCGGTACCCACCATGATTGACATGGGCGTCGCCAAACCAAGCGCGCAAGGGCAAGCGATTATCAGCACCGCCACCGCGTTCACCAACGCATGGGCGAGGCGCGGCTCGGGGCCGAAAAAACCCCAGACAACCGCCGTCACGGCAGCGGTTACCACGACGACTGGCACGAACCACGATGACACCCGATCAGCGAGGCGCTGAATGGGCGCCTTGCTTCGTTGCGCTTGAACGACCATCGCCACGATTTGCGCGAGCAACGTGTCATTCCCTACGCGCTCGGCTTTCATCACCAAAGTGCCGCGCTGATTCAGCGTGCCTCCGGTGACGCGGCTACCGGTTTGTTTTTCGACCGGCAACGGCTCACCGGTGAGCATCGACTCGTCAACACTGCTCACACCTTCAAGCACCGCACCGTCGACAGGCACGCTCTCGCCCGGCCGCACCCTGAGCCGGTCACCCACCTGCACCTCCTCGAGCGGTACGTCGACTTCGCGGCCATCGGCGTCAACCCGCCGGGTCGTCTTGGGGCTCAGGCGCAAAAGCGCGCGAATCGCTCCGGTGGTAGCGCCACGGGCACGCAGCTCGAGCACTTGGCCCAACAACACCAAGGTGACAATCACGGCTGACGCTTCGAAGTACACCGGCGCCATGCCTTGGTGAAAAACACCCTGCGGCACGAGGTGTGGAAACAGCAGAACGAATACACTGAAAAGAAAAGCCGCGCTGGTGCCGAGCGCGATCAACGTGAACATATTCAGCTGTCGGGTGACGAGCGATCGCCAGCCGCGCACGAAAAAGGGCCAGCCTCCCCACAGCACTACCCCAGTCGCGAGCACGAACTGAAGCCACCCCGTTTGTTGAGCGGTGAGCATTTTCTGCACTGGCTGACCGGGAATGAGATCAGACATCGCCAAGGCCAGCGTCGGCGCGGTCAACACCGCGCTCACCACCCACCGGCGCGACATGTCTTTCAACTCTGGGTTTTCTTCTTCTTCCGCTGAAACAGCCTCGGGCTCGAGCGCCATGCCGCACTTCGGGCAGCTCCCCGGCCCCTGTTGGCGCACTTCGGGGTGCATCGGGCAGGTGTACCAAGCGAGTGTTTGAGCCAGGGTGGGCTCGGGAGCCGACAGGGGCCCGGCCAAATACTTCGCCGGATCAGCTTGAAACTTCGTTCTGCATTTCGCGTTGCAGAAGAAATAGGTCTGCCCTTCAACCACGGCGGTGCCTCCGCGCGGGTTGAGCGGGTCAACGGTCATTCCACACACTGGGTCGCGCGCGTCGTTGCTCATGGCCTTAACCCAGGCTTTAACAGGCAAAATCGAAAGGGCTGGGCAAACCGCTCCCAGCCCTCGCGAAACCTTCGAACCCTTAGGGCCTAGTACTTGCCCTTGGCGCGACGGGCGCGCACACGGCGGCGCTTGAGCACGCCCTTCTTCACTTTGGCGCGGTTCTTGAGCTTCTTCTTGCTGCGATTCGATTTCACTTTGGCCATGTCGTTTTGATCCCTTGATTGAAGACCGCTTTGTCTTTAGACGCTCGACCCCGTGATCGACAAGCTCGAAGAAGTTGAACAGCGATTTGAACGGCTCAACGCCGACTTGTCGAACCCCACTATCGTCGGGGACGCGGCGAAGCTCCAGAAAGTGGCCAAGGAGCGCGCTTCGCTCGAAAAACTGGTCGAAACCTTTCGCACGTACAAGAAGGTGCAAGGCGACCTGAAACAGAACGAAGAAATTCTCAACGGCTCAGACGCCGACCTGCGTGAGCTGGCCCGCGAAGAGTTGCCCGGGCTCAAAACACAAGTCGCCGAGCTCGAGGTGCAGCTCAAGTTGCTGCTCATTCCCAAAGACCCCAACGACGAAAAAGACGTGATCGTCGAAATTCGCAGCGGCGCAGGCGGCGATGAAGCCTCGCTCTTCGCCGAAGAAGTGATGCAAATGTACGTGCGTTACGCCGCGAAAAAGGGGTGGAAGGCCGACATCGTCGACATGAGCGCCGGCAACGCGGGAGGCGTGAAAGACGCCACCCTGACCTTCTCGGGTAACGCGGTGTTCTCGTCGATGAAATACGAATCGGGCGTGCACCGGGTGCAGCGCGTGCCGGCGACAGAAACCCAAGGCCGTATTCACACCTCGACCATTACGGTGGCGGTGATGCCCGAAGCCGAAGACGTAGACATCAAGCTCAACCCCGCCGACATCGAAATGCAGGTGATGCGCTCGACGGGTGCCGGCGGCCAGAGCGTCAACACCACTGACTCGGCGGTGCGCCTGATTCACAAGCCCACCGGCATCGTGGTGAAGTGCCAGCAAGAAAAAAGCCAGGGCAAGAACCGCGCGATGGCCGAGAAAATGCTGCGCGCCAAGCTGTACGAAATTGAGCAAGAGCGCATTCGCAATGAGCGCGATTCGATGCGCAAAGGCCAGGTGGGCACCGGCGATCGCAGCGAAAAAATTCGCACGTACAATTTTCCCCAAGACCGTTTGACTGATCACCGCATTGGGCTTACCCGCCACAACCTGCCGGCGATCATGAGCGGCGACCTAGAAGATTTAATCACCGCGTGTCGCACGTATTTTCAGGCTGAAGCGCTCAAGCAGCAGAACAGCGGCCCGGGAAACAAAGCTTCATGAGCGAAACGCAGGAGCCGTGGACCATTCGGCGCGTGCTGAGCTGGACCACCCAACACTTCGAAAAGCAGGCGATCGATTCAGCCCGCCTCTCGGCCGAGCTGCTGCTCGCCCACACGCTCAAAGTCGAACGCGTGAAGCTGTACATGGAGCTCGACCGCCCGCTGCAGAAAGACGAGCTGGCGACGTACAAAGGGTTGGTGACGCGCCGGCTGGGCGGTGAGCCGACACAGTACCTGCTCGGGCACAAAGATTTTTACAACCGCCGCTTCGCCGTCGATTCGCGGGTGCTCATTCCCCGCGCTGAGACCGAGCTCTTGGTGGCCGAGGTGTTGAAGCGCCTGCCCACCGACGCGCCTTCACGCGTGCTCGACCTGTGCACCGGCTCGGGCTGCATCGCCGTGACGATTGCGGCGCAGCTGCCCACCACGTCGGTCTGGGCCGTCGACATTTCGGCCGAAGCTTGCGCAGTGGCGCGCGACAATGCGCAAACGCACCAGGTCGACGGGCGCGTCACGGTGATGCAGGGCAACTTGTGGGAGCCATTGCCACCCGAGGCGCGCTTCGATGTGATTGTCAGTAACCCTCCGTACATCGCGAGCGCGTCGATACCCACCTTGCAGCGCGAAGTGCAGCAAGAGCCCAAGCTCGCGCTCGACGGCGGTGCTGACGGGCTTACCCTCATTGCTCGCATCGTCGACGGCGCTGGCGAGCGGCTCAAACCTGGCGCCACCCTTGCACTTGAAATCGGCGATGAGCAGGGGCCGGCGGTGGCAGACCTGCTGACGCGGGCCGGGTACCACGAGGTGAGGGTAGAAAAAGACTGGGCGCGGTTTGATCGCCTCGCCTTCGGACGCAAAGGGCAATGAATGGACGCGATCGTCGTCAAAGGCAACGGCCCGCTCAAGGGCGAAACACACGCTTCGGGCGCCAAGAACGCCGCCCTGCCCATTCTCGCCGCTTCAATTTTGGCAGAAGGCCAACACACCTTTCGCAACGTGCCCGACCTGGCCGACGTGGCCACCATGCTCAAGCTGTTGCGCACCATGGGGCTCGAGGCCGAGCGGCGCACAGGCAAACGCAGCCACGAATGCACGCTGGAGTGGAAAGGCGTGGTGCACCCCGAAGCCCCCTATGACTTGGTGAAGACAATGCGTGCTTCGGTGTTGGTGCTGGGGCCTCTGCTCGCCCGCCACGGCCGTGCGCGCGTGTCGATGCCAGGCGGGTGTGCGATTGGCGCCCGCCCCATCGATCAGCACTTGAAAGGCCTGAAGGCACTGGGCGCCGACATCGAGCTCACCGAAGGCTATGTCGAAGCGCGCGCCAAAAGGCTCAAGGGCGGCACGGTGTCATTCGACGTGATTACCGTGACCGGCACTGAAAACATCATGATGGCCGCGGTGCTCGCCAAGGGCCGCACCCTGATTGAAAACGCGGCGCGCGAGCCTGAAGTCGAAGAGCTGGCGCGGGTGCTCAACAAAATGGGCGCGCGCATCAGTGGCGCAGGCTCAGACGTGATTACCATTGACGGCGTCGACACCTTGAAGCCGGTCGATCACGCAATCATCGCTGACCGCATCGAAGCTGGCACGTTGCTGGTCGCTTCGGCGATCACCGCCGGCGACGTGCTGGTGAAAAATGCAGTGCCCGAGCATTTAGAGCCCGTGCTGCAGAAGCTGCGCGAAGTGGGCTGTCAGATCGCCGTCGAAGCCGGCGGCATTCGCTTGAAGGGCCCTGAGCGCGTGCTCGCCGCCGATATCAAAACCAAGGAGCACCCCGGCTTTCCCACCGATATGCAGGCCCAATTGATGGCGCTGCTGTCGAGCGCCAAGGGCACTTCGGTGATTACCGAAAACATTTTCGAGAACCGTTTCATGCACGTGGCCGAGCTGCGTCGCATGGGGGCCGACATTTCGGTCGAAGGGCCTACCGCGGTGGTGCGCGGAGTATCCAAATTGTCGGGCGCCCAGGTGATGGCCACTGACCTGCGCGCTTCGGCTTCGTTGGTATTGGCGGGGTTGCACGCCGAGGGCAAAACAACCATCGCCCGCGTGTACCACTTAGACCGCGGCTATGAGCGTCTGGAGCGAAAACTCTCAGCCCTCGGCGCCAATATTCGTCGCATAAAGGGATGACGAAAACCAACGACGCTGTTGCACACAACGAATTAAGCGCCATAGCATTCGACCGTGTCCAAAAAACAATCGGGAGGAGCCGTCAAAGAGGACCTCCCTGCACAGTTGAAGTGTCCAGGTTGCACTGAGTTGATGATCGGTCTCGAAGGTTCAGACCTTCCTCTGCATAAGTGTGGCGAGTGTGGCGGTTTGTGGCTCGACGTCGCTGACTTGAACGGCCTTTTGCTTCACAGCAATTTACCCGGGCTTGAAACCTTGGGCGGCAAGGTGAACGCCGAAGCGCTCACGGGTACCTGCCCGGCATGTCTCGTCGATTTGGTGAGCGTCGAAGGCGGCGATCGCCAGCACCTGCAGCACTACGACAGCTGCGAGTCATGCGGCGGTATCTTCTTGGAGCACGAGTTCAAAGACGCCACTGACTTTCAGAGCACTCAGAAAGACATCATCGAGTTCTTCAGGCGATTCTCGGGCAAGGCCAAGAAGAAGACCGGCTCGGCGTGAGTTCGCTTTTTTACGCCCTCGAATGAACGAAGCGCTCTGCTGCCGCAGTAGGGCACGAAGAAAAATTCTCAGCAGTTGAAAAACTTCGGCGTTAAGGCGCCGAACGGTACCGCTGCTTCATCTCTGCCGGCAGGTCTCCCTCGAGGGTGAGCTCGAAACCCGGCTTGCTGCTCTTGAGCGCTTTATCGCGGTTGGCTTTTACCGACACCCGGCCTTTTTCAGGCAGCGTGAAGACAATGCGCGAAGGTGACGCTTCGTAACTGCCCGAGAGGGTAATCGGTTGCCCGCGAATCGCGTCTATCGGCTCGAACGTGTAGCGAAAAGTACCGTCGATGAAGAATGACAAGAAGTGATCGGGCGTGCCGGCGAACCCGGCATACCACGTGCCCAACAGTGGCGCGGTCTGCTTGTCGTATTTGAGCTTCGGCAAAAGCCAACTGCCGTTGAGCGCTTTGCCGTCGAGCACAAAAATAACGTCGGTAATGCACACCGGTTGATCGGGGTCATCAGAAGGGTACTGATCGGCGACTTCCAGCGTGAAGCGCTCACCGGTGAAGGGCATGCGCAGGGTGACGCCCTGCCCTCCGCGCTCGTCATTGAGCTCGATGGTTTGGCTTTGCTTGCCCGACGTGAACACCAGCTTCTTGGCGCGCGCGAACGCCTTGAACGTTGCCTCGTCGAAGTTGTTGCCAGTCGAAATACGAATTTCGTCGATACGCGTCGGCCCGTCGAAACCAAACGAGAGCACTTCATTGAGCGGGTCTGCCGTGGGGCTGCACCAAGCCGTATTGTCACGCCCGTCGAGCAAGTTGAGCGGTTGGTACAGCGTCGGTCGGCTGTCTTTTTTGAAGTAGCCCGTGGCCTGCGCATAGCCAATCGGCCCGGCGGCAGCAGTGAGCGGCAACCCAGCCACGCAGCAAGCCGCGACAACGCAGCGAAAGAAACGCGCCATGGGCTGAATATGCCCCCAACCGAACAGGGTTAGGAAGATTTCGACGCTTTCCGTCGTTGAGCAAAGCGTGGCATGTAGCCCTTAAAACTATGACGAGCTCCAACTGGATGGGGATTCTCGCGGCCGCGGCACTTCTCGGCTGCTCCTGTGACAAACCGGCGGTGGTTGATGCGGGCGTAGTCGACGCTGGGCCCAAGGTGTTGGCCGAGAAGGAGCCCAACAACGGCCCCGAGACCGCGCTCGCCATCGACGGCAATGTGCTCGTAGAAGCCAACTTGGGCGCTGACCCCGCCAAGCCTGATGAAGATTGGTACGTGCTGACCGCCAACGCACCCAAGACAGTCGACGTGGTGGTGAGCTGCCCTGCTGGTTCAGACATCATGATTGAGCTCGCCGACGCTGCGCGCACCCCGCTCGCTTTGGTCAACAGCGCACCCGTGGGTGAGCCAGAGCGCTTCGTGAACCTCGACGTGGCGAGCAAAACGTACTTCCGCGTGCTTGGAGCAAAGAAAGGGGCGGGCGGCGCCTACACGGTGACCACCACGTACAGAGATCGCGACCCCGGTTTTGAGCTCGAGCCCAACGATCGCCGCGTCGACGCTTCTCCCGTGGCGATGGGCCAGGCGGTGTCGGGCTTCATTGCGCACATGGGTGACAGCGATTGGCATCGCTTCGAGTTGCCAGGCCGCGAAGGTGAAGCGCCCTCGGCGGTGGTGGAAGACGCCGGCGAAGCAGATGCTGGGGTGACGGCTGATGCCTCGGTGGTGCTCGCCGATGCCGGCATGCTCGATGGCGGCGCTGCCGACGCTGGCGTGGAAAAAGTGACGATGGTGCCGATTCGTATCGATCTCTCGGCAGTCGACGGCGTGCGCTTCGAGTTGCAGGTGCTGAGCGAGGCCGAGGCCGTGTTGTTCGAAGCCAAGGGCAAAGAAGGCGGCCCGCTTTCGCTGCGCAACGTGGGCATTCGACAAACCGACAGGGTGATTTACGTGGTGGTGAAAAGCGCCCCACTTGGCACCGCAAAAGATGCGAAGCGCGGGTTCAACGCCGACGCGTATTACACGCTCACCGTGGCACCTGAAGAAGCAGGAGCCAGCGCCGAGATTGAGCCCAATGACAAAGCAGACAAGGCCACTTCGCTCGCGGCCAACAGTTACCGCGAAGGGTTTCTCTCGCCCAAAGGTGATGTCGATTATTACCGGTTGATCACTGACGGGCCGTCACTGGCCAAGGTGTCGGTGAGCGGCGTCGAGAAGGTCGATCTGCAGCTGTCGTTGATTCAAGAAGGCAGCGAGCCTGAAGTAACGCTGCTGAAAGTGAACGACGGCGTGGTGAAAGAGCCTGAAAGTTTGAACAACGTTTCATGCTCGGGCAGCTGCTTGTTTCGCGTCGAGGCCGCGCCGCGCAAGGTCGACGGCAAAATGGTGAAAGACGACGAGAATTCAGACATGGCGTACCGTATTTCTGCGGTGGTTGTACCTGACGACGGCTCTGAAGAGCGCGAGCCAAACAACACTGTCGACAAGGCGACGCCGGTTGAAGCGAACAAGCCGGTGCGGGGCACCATCTTTCCCAAGAAAGACGTCGACTACTTCAAGCTCGATTTGTCGAAGCGCGCGGTGAAAACGCCGATCAAAGCCACGGTGACTGGCATTCTCAAAGTCGACTTGGGGTTGTACCTGCACCGCGTCGACGAAGAGGGGAAGCTCGAGCTGGTGCAAACAGCTGACAAGGCCAAGGGCGAGAAGTCTGAGACGGTGCAGTATTCTGCAGAGCCGGGCGTTTATGTGCTCGAAGTGCGCGACGCGAAGAACCGCGAGGCGAACTTTCAAGACGCGTATCAACTGACCGTCGAAGAAGAATCGGAGTAGCGAACAAGACCCCTCCTTGAGGCAAATCGATGAACGACCTCAATGCACTCAAAGAAATCGCCGTAGAGGCGATTCGACGCGCGTTTCCCGTTGGTGACGCTCCTCCTGACGCATTGATGCGCAACGATCACTGCAGCGAGTGCCAAGAGACCGTTGACCGCTTCGTCGGGAAGCGATGGCCGGAGATCGGCGTCTGCGATTTAGCTGGTAACCCGGGCCCATCGCTCCTCACCGCGGTCGGCTTTCGTTACTACCTGCCCGTCATGATGTTGCGCGCGATGGAGGCACCCAGAGAACTCGACTGCTTTCCTGACAGTGTCATCGGTGAACTTTCTCCAGCTGGGTCCAAACTCAATACCCACAGTGGAAACAGACTGAATGACTTCACTGCGGATCAGGTGCACGCCATTCTCGCTTTCCTCCGTTTTTTCGAATCCAGCGAAAAAGTAGCCGCTGCAAAAGACGACTGGCCGAAGGAGGCGATCGCTACGATACCGATTAGCCGACCGCTCTCTCGAGCCTTGAAGTACTGGCAGGCGCGACTGCTTGCGATGAGCACTTAGAGGCAAACCGAGCGAGCTGCTATGGGTACTCGAGCCGACTCGCACCAGCCGCCGCTGACGAGCCGCCCGCGGTGCCGCCCATGCCTGAGGTACCCAACGTCACCATCACGTTGATCGCCGACCAACTCGAAACGCCGGCTTTCACCACGCCAATCACCGGCCCACCTCCGCCTGCGCCGCCGGGCCCGCCCGCGCCACCCGCTCCACCATTGCCACCGCGCGCGCCATTGCTGCCGTCGTCTTGCTCGTCGCCGCCGCCGTATTCGTTGCCCGCGCCGTTCGACGCCACACCCCCCGGGCCACCCGCGCCGCCTGGACCACCTGCTCCACCGTTGCCGCCATTGCCGCCATTGCCGGTGACAATCACCAGCTGATCAGCCGTCACCGTTGAATTGTAGAGAAACACGCCAATAGACGCGCCCCCGCTGTCAGCGCGCTTGCCACCCAAACCACCGCAACCCGCTCCGCCGCCGCCTGCTCCGCCTCCACCGTAGCTGTTGCACGTCACTTCGCCGCCGCCGCCACCGCCACCTCCTCCGCCTCCGTTGCCCGGGGTGCCGTCACCACCATGCGTGCCCAACGCAGCCACGTAGCCGGCGACCGAAAACGTGCCCAAACCACCCGCGTGCATGCCGCTCATGCCCACCGCACCTGGGCTTCCGTTTTGGCCGACATATGGCGCACCGGGAATCGCGTTGCCCCAACCCCACGGCACGCCATCACCCCCCGGCGTGCCACCGGCGCCTGCTGAACCTGGCCAGCCTTTATTGCTCTCTTTGCCCACACCGCCACCCGAGCCACCCGGGCGACCACAGCTGCTCGTGCCGCCCGCCCCTGGTTGAGGCACGCCGCATGTCGAGCACAAACCGGTAGAGTCTTCACAGCCAGGTTGTCCCACCGAACCGGCGCCACCGGCTGCTCCGGCCCCGCCCATCACGCCTGCTGCACCTGAAGTGCCGTTGCCCGCGCGAATTTCAACCGCTTCGAGCTTTACCTGCGACGCGTTGAGCACCTTGAGGCCATAGGCGCTTTCACCCGCCGCCGCCGGAGTGCCACCCATCACCTGCAATAACTGCACGGTGACATTGCTCACCATTTCAATCTGCAGCGGGGCGTTGACACCCGTCAGCGTAGTGAGCTGGGTGCTGTTGCGCGACCAATCAAGGGCGCTGTAACCACCGTAAACACCCTTGCCCGACGCGGGCCGCAACACTTCAGTCCACGCTCCCTGCGACACGTAGAGGTCGCGCTTGTTCTGCGCCACTTGGGCCGCCACGCCCGCCGCCAAGGTGCGCTTGGGCGCCGCGCGCGTACCGGGCTGGGTGTCGTTACCCACGGGTGAAACGAAAATGCCGTTTGTCACCTCGCCGTCGATGCCGTCGCAGTTCGCGTCGGTGAAGCTCAAGTCGGGCAAATCAACTGAGCTGCTGGGGGTGCAGGCATACTCGCACCCATTGGCGAAATCGCCGTCGAGGTTCACCCAACCACTTTCGCACTGAAACTCGCAGCGACCCGCGTTGCAGCTGCCCGCGGCATGCGGCGCCGTGCAGCGATTGCCACAACCTCCGCAGTTGAGTTGATCAACGAGCAAATTCGTTTCGCAGCCATCGGCGATTTGTGTGTTGCAGTTGTCGAAGCCCATGTTGCAGGCGGCAATGTCGCACTGGCCGCTGACGCACTTCGGCGTGCCGTTGGTGGTGTTGCACACCGTGGTGCAAGTGCCGCAATGGCTCACCGAGTTCATTTTGTCGAAGCCGTCGTCGACCACGTTGTTGCAGTCGTTGTCGAGCTCGTCGCACACCTCGGCGGTAGGCACGCCGGGCATACAGGTCTGCAAACGGCCTTCGAAACATGCGGCGATCTCTCGCCGGCAGGCACCCACGCCGCAGCTCAACAGGCCCATGTTGTCGTCGATGGTGCCATTGCAGTCGTCATCGAGGTTGTTGCACGCTTCTTCAGCGGGAATTTGCGCGTTACAAGCACCGAGCCCGTCATCGCCACACACCCTGGTGCCCATGCAGCTGCCGAAGCCGTTGCGGCGCTCGCACGGCACCGTCTGGCCAAGGTTGGCCATGGTGCAGCCACACGAGCCGCTGGTGGGTTGGCACTGCGGGCCGACTTGGTTGCCTTGCCCGTCGAAGGCAAAATCGCAGGTGTACGAGTCGGGGCACACGCCGTCGCCTGAGCAGTCACGGCCGCAAAAGCTCACCCCTCCCAGCGCGATGCAGCGGTCAGCGGGGTACGGGCAGTCAGTATCTTTCGCGCACGCCTCGCACAAACCTGCTCGCTCGGGCACACAGGCGTAACGGCCGGCGGCCACGGCGGTGCATACTTCGTTGGGCCGGCACGCTCCACCGCAACGGCGCAAACAGGTGGCGTCGACAGCCCCCGGTAACACATCGCACAAGCCCGAAGCACAGTCGGTGTCATCGACGCAGGCTTCGCCTTCCTCCTTGGGCGTCTGGGCGACCGGTGGAGGCTTGCTGCAATTGCACGCAGAAACGCACGCCCACAGGGCGGCAATTGCCCAAAAAGTGTCGATGCGGCGCGCTTTCAAAGGCCCTTTGCTTTTCACGCAGGCGACGGCTTACCCGAGCAGCAACGACTTAGCACGGTGCCAAAGGCGTTGGCATCTCGATGCGCCAAAGAGATAATGAGTTGAGGCAAATGAACTTCGAGCGAGAAATTGCACGGCTCAAAACCGAGCTGAACGCGGTGATTTTGGCTCACTACTACCAAGAGAGTGAGATTCAAGACATCGCGGACATCGTGGGCGACAGCTTGGCGCTGGCCCAGGCGGCGGCCAAGACCAAGGCGTCGACCATCGTCTTCTGCGGCGTTCACTTCATGGCCGAGACCGCGAAAATTTTGAACCCCGACAAGCTGGTGCTGCTGCCTGACTTAGCGGCTGGCTGCTCGCTTTCAGACCGGTGCCCTCCCGGAGCCTTCGCCGCATTCAAAGCCAAGTACCCCAATGCATTCGTGGTCAGCTATGTGAATTCGTCGGCCGCGGTGAAGGCGATGAGCGACGTGATCTGCACCAGCAGCAACGCGGTGAAGATGGTCGACCGGGTGCCGAAAGATCGCCCCATTCTCTTCGCGCCTGATCAACACCTGGGCCGCTACGTGGCGAAGCAAACAGGGCGTGAAATGATTTTGTGGCCGGGCAGCTGCATCGTGCACGAGATTTTCAGCGAGAAGAAACTGGTGCAGTTGATGGTCGAGCACCCCGACGCTGAAGTGGTGGCGCACCCCGAATGTGAAGCCGCGGTGTTGGCCCACGCGCACTTCATTGGGTCGACCAAGCAGTTGCTCGAACGGGTGGTACAAAGCCCGAAGCAAAAATTCATCGTCGTCACCGAGGCCGGCATTCTTCACCAGATGAAGAAGCAGGCACCGGGCAAGACGCTGATCGCCGCTCCACCCGACAATGGCTGCGCCTGCAACGAGTGCCCGTACATGAAGCTGAACACGATGGAAAAACTCTACCTTTGCATGCGTGATCGCCAACCGGCGCTCGAGCTGCCCGCTGACTTGGCCGCCAAAGCGTTGGCCCCGGTGAAACGCATGCTCGAATGGAGCGAGTGATGACGTTTTCGGCGATGCCCCCTTTTCGACTGGTCAAAACCAAGCGCCCGCTGCCGGCGCCCACCGCTGATGAATTGCTGCTGCCTACCGCCACCTTGACCGCGGCGTTGGTGGCCGAAGCGTTGGCCGGCGCAGAATTTCGTGGAGAAAAAGCCTTCGAACGGGTGCGCCGCATCGAGAAAGAAAGCGAAGAGCACAAGATCTTCGCGGTGCCTCCCAATGATTTGCCGGCGCTGTTGCGGTTGGCCGATCAACTGACGACGCTGGCCCGGCAACAAGCGACGGGCGAGCTGACCCGCGTTTGGGTGTGCGACTGCGGCAGCCGGTTCGCGGTGCCCGTGGCGTACGTGCGCCCTCTTTCGATTCGCTGCGAACGCTGTGGCCGCACGGTTGAATTAGAAGTCGGCAAAAGTGTCGGCGAAGAGCGGGCGAGCGACCCCGGCCAGCACCACGTCAGCGCCGCACGGCACGCGTTGTCAGAATTCTTCCGCGAGGCGATGGCCCGCGGTTGGGTGGTGTTGGTGGGTAACGCGTAACAGCGGCGGTTAAGGGCCCGCGAAGGAATAAGTCGATCGCCCTCAGCGCCGATCCATCCCGGCGGGCTTCGTTGCTCGTCGGTCACGTACCAACGGGTATGCTCCCTCCTCGCGTCTTGCCCGCCGGGCGCCTCGGCACTGATCATCGACCGCCTTATTCCTACGCGGGCCCTAAATGAACACGCCGGCCGTGGCGTCGAGCCGCGCGGTGTTCGGCAGCGTGGGGTCAGACGACTGGCCCTTCAACGTCTCAATCATGCGCGCCTTGTTGTGTTTGCCGCACTTCGGGCACTTGCATTGCCCCTTCTTGCAGGTGCAGTCACTGGCACCGCTGCAGCCGCATTTCTCACTCGCGCTGGGCAGGTCAGGCAGCACATCGTTGGAGGCAAACGCGACCGGCGCACCCAGTATCGCGCCACCCAAAGCCACGATTTTGACGAAGTTTGCGGTCTGCATGCGAGCCCTCCTCAAAAGAAAACTGGAGGGGGTAGATACACCAGCCAAAAGCCCCTTGCCAGCAGCGACGCGTCTTTCAGCTCTCGGGTTTCGAGCCGGTGTATACGCAGCAGCACCTTGTTGAAGTCCCCCCTCGAGCGCTGGGTGTTTGCCGTAGCCACCGTGCTGGCGGTGGCGCCCCTTTGGGCCGCCCAGGCCTTGCCGTTGGTCGATTTGCCGCAGCACTTGCACCTGATTTCGGTGCTGCACCGGCTCACAGACCCTTCTACGCTTTACCCTGAGTTCTTCACCACCCGCGCAGAGCTCACGCCATACCTCGGCTACTACTACGCCGTCAGCGGGTTGAACTGGCTGTTTCCCCTCGAGTTGGCGAACCGCGTTTTCTTGTCGGCTTACGTCGCCGGTCTGCCGCTCGCCGCCGCGTTTTTGCTGCACAGCATGAAGCGCCCGGTGTGGCCTGCGCTGCTCACCGTACCCTTCGCGTATGGCGACAGCTTCGCCTGGGGCTTCATCAATTACTGCGCGGCAATTCCCCTCGCGCTGTTGACGATGGGCTTCTTCATTCGCACCCTCGAAGACGAAGCGCAGCGGCGGCGTTGGGCGATCTGCACCGGGGCCACGCTCGTCGCGGTGTTGCTCTTTCACGTGCAGGTGTTTGCCTTCTTGGGCCTGGCGTTGCCGGCGCTGATGTCGCTGTCAGTAGCGCCCGGGCCGTGGGTGCGCTCGCGCGTGCCCGCGCTGCTCTCGGTGCTGCCCGCTACAGCCCTCTTCATCGGCTGGGTCGGCTTGCGCCTAGGCGCGCCTTCTGAAATCGCCCCGGGAGAACCGTGGAAAGCGTGGGGCCCGTTGCTCTCGCAGCAAAACTTGGCCTTCAAGACCTTCGCGCAGAACCAGGCTGAATTTTTTTCAGTGCTGGGCAACATGCTGCCCAACGGGAATGATCAACTGGCGGTGAAAGCGTCAGCCGGGGTGGCGGTGTTGGCCGCGCTGCTCGGCGTGTTGTCGCGCTCTGCCGACGCGCTGCGCCCACGTTCGGCGGCCGCCTTTCGGCTGCTCACGTTGGCCGCCATTGCGTTGGGGCTCTATTTCGCCCTGCCCTTCGATATTCGCGGCTACATGTATTACCTGAACACCCGCTATGCGCATTTGGCCGCCGCGCTGTGCGTGCTGTGCGTGCCGGTGCTCAAAGAACGCTGGGCGCGTTTCGGTCTTTTCGCCGGAGCCGCCGTGGCCCTGCTCACGGCTGTGCCCTTGGCGATCGGTTTTCGCACATTCGACGCCGAAGCGAGCGCGCTGAGCACGCTCGTCGAGGCGTCAGCACCCAAGCCCAAAGTCATGGGGCTGATCTTCAACACCCAGTCTTCGGCGATGACGCACCCGGTTTTTCTCCATGCCTCGACGGTGCTGGCGCGCGAAAAGGGAGGCCTCACCAACTTCAGCTTCGCGCTCACGCCGCACTCGCCACTCAAGTATCGTAGTCAACCGCCGCCGACGTTCCCTTCAGAGTGGCGGCCTGATCAAATGAATTACGAAACCCAGGGCCGTTTTTACGATCACTTCTTGGTGCGCGGCGTTCACCCCGCGCAAATTTTCGGTTCTAAACTCGATTCAGAGCTAACCATCGCCGCCCAGGCCAACGGCTTCTGGCTGGTGCGTCGCCGCTGACATGAGCCCGATGACTGCCCCACAAATTGAAGCGCTCCCTGCCGCTGAGTCGGCCCAAGCGGTGCAAGCCGCCGTCGAAGCCCAACGCATCGACGTGCTGACCGCGCTCACCACTTCGCCGCACAAGGCCCTCGCCAAGTTGGCCAAGAAGGGCCTGTACCAATTGAAGTCAAAGGGCGTGGCGATACCTGCACCGGCGCCTTCAGCCCCCCGCCCACCTGTTTCTGCGCCCGTTGCGCCTGAAGAGCCGCCCTCGCTGCTCTCGGCAATCATCGGCACCGGCGAACGGGCGATGCTCTTCGCGCGTGCGGTCAAAGGCCAAGGGTTAGAAAGCTACCAATGCGTGCTGAGCGACACGTTGGGCCTGCTCGACTTGACGCGCTTAGACCTGAGCCGAGGCGACTATAAAAAGCAGCTCAAAGCGATTCGCGCCAACCCCCAGAGCTCACTTGAAGTGCCGTTCGACCGCGCCATCGAAGAGCTGCAGCACGCGCTGTTTTTGCACCACAAGGCGCAGACGGGGTTGCCCAACGCCGACGCCGAGAGCTTGGTGCGGCGACTGGGGTTAACGCCCAAAGAGCGCCGGGTGGCTTTTCTGCCCACCGCCAAGGCGCAACCGAGCCAAGCGCAACGTCTGCACCGAGAAAGAGAGCTGGTGAGTTGGCTACCGCACGAGCCGATGATTCGGGTGCTGCTCCAGCGCATGGAAGAAGTGCGTCTGTCGCCCTTGCAACTGTCAGAGCCGCAACGCGTGGAGCAAAGCCGCAAGAAGCTCGAGCAGACGGCCAGCGAGTTCGCCACTCACGACATTCGCGCGCTCTATGCGCGTCGGCTGGTGAACATGGCTGAAGTCTTCGAGGCCAATGGCCGGGGCGACACTGCGCAAGCGGCCCGTGACGAAGCCGCGGCGTTGAACGCTCAGACCGACAATACACCGGCCCCCTTCTTCGTGGTGATGTTCGAAAAAGTGCTCATGCTGTCGACACAAGCAGCCGCGATACAGGCGGCGAAAGAACAGGCACAAGGCGCGCCCGACGCACCGGCCGAGCGGCGCAGCCCTGGGGGCTTGATTCTGCCGTAGCGGCTTAAAGGGCCCAGCGCCCTTATGACTCCGTAACGTCGTTGAGCACGTTCACCGGCGTGCCCGCGGGTACCGTGACACCGTCGGCGCCCATGCGGTCTTCACTCGAGATGGTCCAAATATCGAGCACGGGGTCGTTGTCGATATTGCCCACGCAAGCCGCGGTGAAGCCTTCATCGCTGACTCCTACCTCGATGCCATGCTCATGAAGCGCGGCGACATGGCTCGGCGGTGTAGCCCCCGAGACGGCCCGTTTCGGGTCTGCGAGAATCACTTCGGTCGCGGTGAGAAAATAAGAATAGCGGTTTCCCTGCTCCGGACGAAAAGCGAGCTCGCCAAACTGCCCAGCCCAGGCGTGCCGTTCTTCGTGAAACATGCGCTGCGCCACCCACAGGCTCTTCAACTGAGTCTTGCATTCGGCTTGTTTCGAGCGTGCTTGAAACCTGATGAAATTGGGAATCACGATCGCCGCCTGAATGCCGACGATCGGCACCAGCGCCAAAGGAATAAACGTCGCCGCGATGGCAAACCCCTTGCCAGGCAGGTGTGGCTCTTTGCTGATTCGAACCCACGCAACGATGCCGAGAATGGCTCCCACCAACGCCGTGGGACAAAAACAAATGCCGGCGATGCTCAACACCATCGCGATGAGGGGCAGCGAGTACTTCACTGGCGGGTTCTGCGGCTGGTCAACAATTGGCGTCATACGCGCCGTTCTATTGAAACGCACCCACCCCGTAAACCCGCGCTCGGGGGGTTCGCCACTGCCGAGAATATGCCGCGCTACTTCTTCGGGCAGCGCAGCGTCACGGTCTGCACCTCGCCGGTGGCCTTCACTTCGAACTCGGTGAACATCGACTGGCGCCCCACGCAGCGGAACGTCACCTTGTGCTTGCCGGGAACGAAGTAGCCCGCGCCATTGGGTGAAATCGGCCTCCCTTCGCCGTCTTGAATCGCGGTGTCTTTCGGCGCCGTGAAATTCACTTGCACCTTGTTGTCGACTTCAGGAGCAGGCAGCGCTTCGGCCGCCGGAGCCACTTCACCAATGCCGGCGTCAACCACCGGCGCCACAGGCACCGGCGTCAACGCGGGGGTGACGGGTAAAGCCACCTGCGGGCGAAGTTTGGCCCGCGGCGGCGCCGATCTTTCGGTGCTTTTGTGCGAGGCCACCGGGTCTGGGTTGAGCGAGCGCATGATGCCTGCGGCCACCAGCGCCACCAGCAGCACCACCACACACGCCAGCACCGCCACCAACCAGGGCTTCTCGCTGACTTGAGCAAAGAACGCCCGGGCCTTCGAGGTCAGCCGTACCCACCTGGTCTGCCCGGTAATGTCGGCGGTGCCCAACGCCATGTAGGCATCGCTGCGATCAGACGTTTTTCGATTCGGGTCAGTGGTAACGCCAGGCGCGGTCGATGGCGCCGGCTCGCTGACAACCGGGAGCGGCTTTTCGATGCTGGCGCTGGTTCGGCTTTTCAGCGCCGAGGGCCGCTGTGGCGTGGTGCGCGGCTCGCGCGGCAAGCTGGGAAAACTCACCCCCGGCAATTCATCTTTGGCATAGACCGACGGCACTTCGAAGACCGCTTTGCCCTCGCGCGGAGGCGGCGTGGGGCGCGGCACAATACCCGGGCTGGGCCGGGGCGCCCCTTGCGCCCGGGCGGCCTCGGCGAACGACGGCGTCGGCGCATTCGAAGTCAACACCGGAGGCCCGCTCGACGCTCTGAATTCGGCCGGCAAGTCAGTCGCCATGTGGGTTGGCTCGAGCCCCATTTCGTTGAGCAACACCTGGTCGGTGGTGGGCAACGCGTCCATCGCGCCGATCGCCCGGGCGGTGGGTACGGTGCGCATGACCACCGCATGGGGGCTGGTTCGTACCGGGTTGGTTTTGACCTCTTGTGCAGCCTCGTCGCCCGCGGGCGCAGCGTCAGTCACTGGAGGCATTTCGCCAGTCGGCGGCAGGTCATTGCCGGTAAACAGCTGCGTACGCTCTTCGTCGGCGCCGAAGAGCTTCGACACATAGTTGCGCACTTCGTCAGCGCCGAAACGAATTCGCTGCAAATAGTCTTCGAGATCGGCCTGAATTTCACCCGCGTGCTGGTAGCGCTTGTCGCGGTCTTTCACCAGACAGCGCATCACCACCCGCGAAATCTCCACCGGAACATCGCGTGACACCAGGTGCGGCGCTTGAGGGTCTTCGGCGCGAATCGCGTAGATCACCCCCTCGGTGGTGGGTTTGAAGAACGGGCTTCGGCCCGTGGTCACCTCGTACAGCATGGTGCCTACCGCGAAAATATCGGCACGGTGATCAACGCGCTCCTGCGCCAGCTGCTCGGGCGAGAGGTAAAGAAATTTGCCTTTGATGATACCGGGCTGGCTGCGCTCCATGAACGCAGTGGCTTTGGCGATGCCGAAGTCGACCAGCTTCACTTCGCCTTTGAAGCCGACCATTAAATTCTGCGGGCTGACGTCACGGTGAATGATACCCAGCGGCCGGCCGTCGCCGCCTTTGCGTTTGTGGGCGTAGTCGAGCCCCGAGCACAGCGTGGCCGTGAGCGACGCGGCGATCTTCGGCGGTACCAACCGGCGCCTCGCCAATTCAGCCTGCAGAATTTTGCGCAGGTCGACCCCTTCGACGAACTCCATCGCCAAGAAGATCGAGCCCTCGAGCGAGCCCAGCTCGTACACCTGAATGATGTTCGGGTGGTGCAGCTGCGCGGCAATGCGCGCTTCGTCTAAGAACATCTGCACGAACTCGGCCTGCTGGGCGAGGTACGGCAGAATGCGTTTGATCACCACCAACCGTTTCGCTTCGACATCTTTCGCCAGGTACAGCTCCGCCATGCCTCCCACCGCAACCCGCTTGAGGAGCAAGTACCTGCCGAACGGCGTGGTGTTATGTGGCGACGTCTCGGTAATCAGGCGCGGCGACACCTTTCTAAAGCAGTCAGTACGTGTAGAAACCCTGGCCCGTTTTACGCCCCAGCTTACCCGCCCGCACCATGCGCTTGAGCAGCTGCGGAGGCCGGAATGTGGGGCTCCCCAGCTCTTGGTACAAATATTCGGCAATATTCAGTCGAATATCGAGGCCCACCAAGTCGCCCAGTTTGAGCGGCCCCATGGGGAAACCATAGCCGAGCTCCATCGCACGATCGATGTCTTCGGCGCTCGCCACGCCCTCTTCGAGCATGCGAATCGCTTCTAAGCCCACCGCAACGCCGAGGCGCGTCGACGCAAAACCCGGCGAGTCTTTCACCACCACCATCTCTTTGCCGATCTTCTCACCAAACGTGCGCGCCGCGGCCAGCGTGGCGTCAGACGTTTGGTACGCCCGCACCAATTCCAACAGTTTCATCAAGTGCACGGGGTTGAAGAAGTGCATGCCCAAAACGCGCTCGGGCCGGGTGGCGGCGGCGGCAATTTCGGTCACCGAGAGCGAGCTGGTGTTCGACGCCAGAAGCGTGTCGGGCCCGCACACTTTCGAGAGCTCGGCGAACGTCTTCTGCTTGAGCTCGAGCTTCTCGGGTATCGCTTCGATGATCAGCTGGCACCCCCCCAACACCGCCAATGAATCGACCGCTGACAACCGACCCATCGCCGCGTCACGCGCTGCCGGGGTGACCTTTTTCTTTTCCACCCCGACGTCGAGGTTTTTGCGAATTTTCTCGAGGCCCGCGTTGGCGAGCGGCATCGAGAGATCGAACAACTGCGTGGTGTAACCAGCCATGGCGCTCACGTGCGCAATGCCATGGCCCATGGCGCCGGCGCCTAAAACGCCGACATGGGTGATTTCGAGGCTCATGCCCCCTATTTGACGCTGGTTGACGTGAAAAAGCGCTACTTTTTCGCGCGTTTATCGAGGAAAGCGCCCATGCGGGCGTGCTTTTCGGGTGAATCGAAGAGCAACGCCTGCCCAAGCCGTTCAACTGACTCGACCGAGCCACCCTTTGCGCCCGTGTTGAGCGACACTTTCGCCACCTGCACCGCAAGCGGAGCATTGCCTGCGATGGTAGCGGCAATGCGTTTCGCTTCTGAAAGTGCGTCGCTGTCGACCAACCGCTCGAAGAGGCCCCACGAAAACGCTTCGTCGGCGTCAACCACCCGGCCAGTGAAGACCAAGTCTTTCGCACGGCCCATGCCCACCACTTTCGGCAACCGCCACGTGCCGCCCGCCGCCGGGTAAATGCCCAGCGTCACTTCGGGCAGACCCACTTTGGCGCTCTGGGAGGCGACGCGAATGTCGCAGGCCAGCGCCAATTCTAGCCCACCGCCCAATGCGTAGCCGTCAATCGCCGCAATTACCGGGCGGGGAAAATCTTCGACCTTCTGAAACAGGTTCTGGTTGATGCCCCAAAACGCTTGGGCATGGGTGCGCGCTTTCAACTCGGCGATGTCGGCCCCACCGGCGAAGGCCTTGCCGCCCGCGCCCGAAAGCACCACGCAGCGCACATCGTCTCGGCGCGCCCATTCGTCGAGCTGGGCGTGCAACGCCGCAATCATCTCGGCGTTGATCGCGTTGCGCACCTCGGGCCGGTTGAGCTCGAGGTGGCCGACACCGTCAGCCCCCACCCTGGCGTTGAGAACCGTCACTATTGACCTACGAGGTCAGCGTTGCAGTTCTGAGGGTAGAGTACATAGGTGAAGTCGGTGGTGGTGGCGGGCACGAAGCCGGCGTCACGCTTGCAGCTGCCGCTCGACGAACCGTCGTAGCAGGGCGCATGCGAGAATGTGTCCCACACGCCCTTGATGCCGTTGGGGAACGTCACCGTGCCGCCGTCGCGAACCATGGCGCCGTAGTCGCAGCGAATTTCGCTGCCACCGTCGCTGAAGGAGCGATCATACGTCTTGTAGTTGTTCACCAAAATGCCGCCAGTCACTTCGAAGCCGAAGTACACGGTGTTGGTGCCGCCCAAGCGCTTCATGCGGGCCGGCGTGGCGTCAGTCAACGTGAGCGGACCAGGAATCGAAACGCGACTGCCCGCGAGGTCGCGGTTGGCTTTCAACGTGCCACCGTCACTGTTGGTGCCGAAGCCGTTGGGAGCCGCCGGATCGTTCAGCGCCGCCATGGTGCCAGTCTTGGTGATGACGAGCTTGCCCGTCGCGCCGATGCCGCAACCGAACTGGCTTTTCACCACCGTGCGGTAAGCAACGCGGTCGTCGTACTTTGAATTGCGCTGCACGAAGCCTTCGATGGTGAGCACATCGCCAATTTGCGGGGCATAGGCCTTGGGCTCGTCGTTGTAGAACTTGTCGACGAAGATACCGTTGCCCGGGTTGTTCGGGTCAGCCACCCAGAACTGCGCGGTGTAATCGCCTTGGCCACCTTGAAAGACGTTGTCGAGCGCCGTCACCACGACTCCGGTGAGCTTCACGTTGTCAGTGCAGAACGTGGCCTGCCGCGCTTGCGCCACCGTCACGTCGCGCAGGCCGCCGCCGTCGACACCAGAGCTGCCACCGCCCGTGCCACCGCCCGTGCCGCCGCCACCGCCCCCTGAACCACCGCCGGTGCCGCAATTGCCGACGCAGGCTCCGCCACCGCCGGTGCCGGTGCCGCCTCCTGTGCCTGCGTCACTTTTGGGGCGCGCAGGGCCACACGCGAAAAGGCTCACTGCAATGACAGCGACACAACTGGCAAATACACGGTTCACTTGTTTCATCTCCGATGGCTTTTCGAACGCGCAGGCTTATAACCACCCGGCTTCACACACGGCAAGGACACGGAGCATCGCCCATGAGAGCAGTCGCCTTTAGACAACACGGCGGGCCGCAAGCCCTTGAAGTCATGGACTTGCCGATTCCTCAGCCGAAGGCCCGCGAAGTGCGGGTGAAGGTCAAAGCGGTGGCGCTGAACCACTTAGACGTGTGGACCCGCAAGGGCTGGCCGGGGTTGAAGCTCTCGTTCCCCCACGTGCTGGGCAGTGACGTGGCGGGGGTGATCGACGCGGCGGGCGCTGAAGTCGACGATCTGCCCGTCGGTACCGAAGTGGTGGTGAACCCTGGCCTGTCGTGCGGCGCGTGCGAACGCTGCCTCAAAGGCGAAGACAATCTCTGCAAGGGCTACCGCATCATCGGCGAGCACTTGGCCGGCGGTTACGCTGAATACCTCTGCGTGCCGCGACAAAATGTGCTGCCGAAACCCCAAGCGCTCTCGTTCGCCGAAGCCGCCTGCCTGCCACTCACGTTTTTGACCGCGTGGACCATGCTGGTTCGCCGTGCGCAACTTCAAGCGGGCGAGACAGTGCTGGTGCATGCCGCCGGCTCAGGCGTAGGCAGCGCCGGGGTACAAATCGCCAAGCTGCTCGGTGCGACGGTGTTCGCCACCGCGTCGACCGACGCCAAGTTGCAAAAAGCCAAAGCGCTCGGAGCCGATGAGCTGATCAATTACACCACGCACGACTTCGTCGACGAGGTGAAGCAGCGCACCCAACGCCGCATGGTCGACGTGGTCTTCGAACATGTCGGCGCCAGTACTTTCGAAAAGAGCGTGGCGTGTCTGCCCTACGGGGGCCGCTTAGTGACCTGCGGCGCCACCACCGGCCACGCGGTATCACTCGATTTGCGCGTGCTTTTTTACAAACGCATTTCGCTGCTCGGCAGCACCATGGGTAGCAAGGGCGACTTGTTTCGCATTTTGAAGTTGGTCGACGAGGGCCGGTTGAAGCCGGTGCTCAACTGCACGTTGCCACTCACGCAAGCAGCGCAAGCCCACCAACTGCTCGAAGACCGCAAAACCTTCGGCAATGTGGTGCTGACAGTTTGAAGGGAGCCCCATGAGCCAAGCATTGATCATCGACGCGGTGCGCACGCCGATTGGCAAATACCGCGGAGCACTCAAAGACATTCGCCCCGACGACTTGGCGGCCTTGGTGTTGAAGGCGTTGGTCAAGCGCACCGCGGTTGATGTCGCGCGTATCGACGAGGTGTATTTCGGCTGCGCGAACCAGGCCGGTGAAGACAACCGCAACGTGGCGCGCATGGGCGTGCTGCTGGCGGGTTTTCCCGAGTCGGTCCCGGCCGCGACCGTGAACCGGTTGTGCGGCAGCGGGTTAGAGGCAGTGGTGGCCGCGGCCCGCATGATTGAGGTGGGCGAAGCCGACATGGTGATCGCCGGCGGTGTCGAGTCGATGACCCGCGCACCGTGGTCGATGCCCAAGCCGGCCGAGGGTTTCCCCAACGGCAAGTGGGAAATGTTCGACACTTCACTCGGGTGGCGCTTTCCCAACCCGAAGCTTGTGGCGCTGTTTCCACTCGAGCAAATGGGAGAGACCGCTGAGAACGTGGCCGAGCAGTGGCAGATTTCACGTGAAGCGCAAGACGCCTTCGCGCTCGAGTCGCATCGACGGGCAGTGGCCGCGCAGACTGAAAGACGTTTCGCGAGCGAGTTGGTGTCAGTCGAGCTGCCGCAGAAAAAGGGCCCACCCGTCGTGGTATCGCAAGACGAAGGGCCGCGCGCCGACAGCACCCTCGAAAAATTGGCGACGTTGAAAGCAGCCTTCCGCGAAGGAGGTACGGTGACCGCGGGCAACTCTTCTACCTTGAACGACGGCGCGAGCGCGGTGTTGTTGATGAGCGAACGCTTGGCGAAGGAGCTGAAAGCCACCCCGCTCGCCCGTTACGTTTCGAGTGGAACAGCCGGCGTCAGCCCGCGGTTCATGGGCGTGGGCCCGGTGCCGGCGTCGAAGAAGGCGCTCGCGCGCGCGGGGTGGAAAACCTCGGAGGTCGATCTGGTGGAGCTCAACGAAGCCTTCGCCGCGCAGTCTCTGGCCTGCATCAAAGACCTGGAGCTGGACACCGCGAAGGTGAACGTGAACGGCGGCGCGATTGCGCTCGGGCACCCCTTGGGCATGAGCGGCGCACGCATTGTCACCACCCTGCTCCATGCCATGAAGGCGCGCGGCGCCAAACGCGGCTTGGCGAGCATGTGTATCGGCGTGGGCCAAGGCATCGCCGCCACCTTTGAAGCACCCTGACGCCTCGATTTTTCGAGGCGCTTTCGGCCAATGCCAGGGGCGAAGCGTTGAACTTGCGGGCATTGACCAGCGGGCGATAACCTCGCTTTCGAAATGAACCACCGAACCGGCCGAGTCAAAGCATCATTGAGCACCGGTGTTCAAGACGATGGGCAGCTCACCCCGCAAGAAATGGCGACCTTGATTGAAGAATCGATCGCCGCTTTCGGTGCGTTAATCACCAAGGCCGAGATTTCTGATCTCGGCAACCGGCTGATCGACGAGTTTCAAGCGTTCGGCGACGCGATCGGGCCCATTTGGGTCGATCACATTTTCAACGCTGACTTGAAGCAGCGCGTGCTCGATGCCGCGAGCGAGAACTCCCTCGGGCAGTTTCGTATCGGCCGCGAGCAGATGATTCAAATCGTTTCGGGGCTGGTGGCGAAACACCATGCGCGGCTCAACGCCGAAGAACGCAACCGCCTGACGGCGATACCGAGCGAGCTCATCGAGAAACATATTGTTCTGTCGAAGTAGCCAGTACGTGCACGCCAAGGCGAGCGTTTTCGCCCCAAGGTCGGTCTCGAGGAGCTCGCCATGAAACTGTTCGCACTGGTCAGTCTTCTGAGCACCCTGGCTGCCGGGCAATTGACTGACGGTGGCTCACCCACCCCTGACGGCACCGGCACCATCGAAGTCGACATTTCTGAAGTGAACACCCTGGCGGGTCAATTTTTCGTCACAGTGCATAACCAGAAAGAGACGTTCCCCACCAAGGGAGAGCAAGCCGTCATGCAAAGGTGGGTACCGGTGAGCAGTAACCCACAGCGCATCGTATTTACGGGTTTGAAGCCCGGCTGGTACGCAGTGGGCGTCGCTCAAGATTCTAACGGCAATGGAAAAATCGACACCGGCTGGTTCGGTATTCCCTCTGAGCCTGTCGGGGTGTCACGTAACCCACGAAGCTTTGGTCCACCGCGTTTCGATGACTGCAAAATTTTCGTCGGCGCCGGCGTGAACCGTGTTCCCGTCACCCTTCGGTGACGTGAATGTGATGTGATGTTTTTGCTTCATCACCCAATTTATTAAGGCGGGGTTTTCATCGTGACTGACACGTTGGTTGTCGAGCTCCCTTCTCTCTGGTCGGCATTGGTTGATGTGCGCGCCAAAGTCGCTCAGTTTCTGCAAAGCACCCCCGAAGACGTGTCAGACGCCGCGGTCATGGCCGCTTCTGAATTGGTCGAGAACGCCATCAAGTACGGCACGTCGGGCAAAGGCGACAACACCCTGCAGGTAAAAATCGAGGGGGCCGACTTGCGCGTGCAGGTGTGCTCCAGGTCAGGCGCCATTTCGCGCCTCGACGAGCTGAAGAAAACCGTCGACGAAATTCGCGTCGCTCCCGACATTCACGAGCTGTACCTCGAGCACATGCGCATCAGCGCGCAGCGCCAGTCGCGGCAAACGCAGCTGGGCCTCTATCGCATTGCCGCTGAAGGGGGCTTTTCAATTTCAGTCGTCGACAACGGCACCCGCACCTGCGTGGCCGCCACCCGGAGCCTTTCATGAACACTGCCCAACCCGTTGGACTCGCAGTCGCTTGCCAAGAAATGGTGTTTTCGCTCACGGGCCAAGGCGACGTGCAAGATGTCACCGCGCTGCGCAAGCAACTGCTCGACATTCACGCGTCGGCGCTGTCGCAACACGCACGGGTGGTGCGGGTGAACCTGGCCGATGTTGAATTCATGAACTCCACGGGCCTGGGCGCCTTCGTGAGCTGGATCGCCGAGCTGCAAAAAGTCGCGACGGCGGAGCGCTACAAAATCGAGCTGCACGGCTCTTCAGGCCGGCGCTGGCAGCGCAGCAGCTTGCACTCGCTGGCGGCGTTCGGCCCGCTCGATGTGTCGGTGCATTTTCGCGAGGCTTAAAGCAGCTTCCGCCGCGCCACCACCAGCGAGCGATCGTCTTTCTGCTCAGCGGTGAACTGCGCCACGTCTTGCAGCACCGCCACCACCAACGGCCCAGCAGCCAACGCCGCGTGACGGGCGACTGACGCCTTCAACCCGTCGAGCCCGAACTCGCCCCCATCGGGCCGGCGGGCCTCCGTCACTCCATCGGTGTGCAGCACCAACGTGTCACCGGGCCCCAGTTGCAGTCGGCTCTCGCTGGTCGCGGCCGAGACATCAGCCACCGCGGCCAACCAAGTGCCTTTCGTGTCGTGGTGCTCCACGCTCCCCGCTTGGCGCAGCACCAAGAGGCTCTCATGCGCGCCCGCGTAGCGCACTTCACCGTTCGGCGAGAGCTTGAGCAGGCAAAACGTCATGTGGTGGTGAGTGCCCAGACGCTCGCGCACGTTGGCGTGGAGCACTCCGTTGAGCTTGTTGAGAATCACCGGCAGCGGCGCGTCGGGCTCATTGCGCACCAACGACAGCACCACCGACTGCGCCATCAACATCACCAGGCCCGAGCTCAAGCCATGGCCAGACACATCTCCAATCGCGATGAACAACGCCCCAGGCGTCTCGATGATGTCGAAGTAGTCACCGCCCACCTCAGCGGCTGGCTGCATCGCGCTGCCAATGTCGTAACCAGGCACCGGCTGGGGCTTGGGCAGCAGCGACGTCTGAATTTGGCTGGCCACCGCGAATTCTTGAGCGGCGCGCACCAGCTGCGTTTCTTGGGCACGCAAAAGCGCATCGGCCTCTTTGCGCTCGCTGATGTCGCGCACGTTCAAAATGAACCCATTCACGTCGGGGTTCTGGCGCTGATCAGAGATCATCGCTTCGCAGTCGATTCGCCCGCCGTTGGGGCGCACCACCTGAAACTCGATACGCTCTACTTCTTCTGAAGACGGCGCGAAGCCCTTCAAGCGTTCTGTCAACTTCGTCAGATCAGCCGCGGGCAACCGCTCGCCCAACAAGTGGCCTTTGCCGTCATCTGCAATGCCCAAACCGGCCGCTGCCTGCGGGCTCAAGTAGCGAAGCCGCGTGTCAGCGTCGATCACCAGCACCATGTCGGTGGCGTTCTGAATCAGCGAACGAAAGCGAGCTTCGCTGGCCTGCACCTTGGCCAAGCTGGCGCCGAGTGAAAAGGCGAACAAGCTCGCCATGCCGACACCAATGGCGGTGCCTCCCACCGCGGCCAGCGGGCTCGGCTGGGCGTCCCACATCAGCGACGTCAGCATCAGCACGCCGAGCGCCAACAACCCACGCAACACCGCGCGCCAACCAGAACCATAGAGCTGGGCCCAGGTTATCCACGCGAAGACCAGGCCCTGGTTGAACTGTGGCTTGTCGAAACCACCACCGGCGGCGCTCAGCCCGAGCACGGTGCTGAGGTCGACCCAGAGTGTTTGGTGCTGTTTGCGGTACGCCCACGCCCAGATGCACAACGTCAGCAACAACGAAGCCGCGGCGAGCGCTTTAAAGTCAGCCGGCCGCTTGCTCGGGGCCATCAGCCCGACGAAGGCGAGCACGTTGAGCGCACCGAAGAAAAAAAGTACCCACCGAAAGCGGCCCAGCGCGTCGGCAGGCGGCCTTACAAACGCGCGAACACGGGCCGCGAAAATAGACGAAGGAGTGCTCATCGCCGACCGCAGCGTACTGCAGTGATCACAAACGGCGTCAGCGTTTTGGTGGCACGCCGTGTTGGGCAATTTCGAGCGACAGGTCTACCGCGCGGGCTGAATGCGTCAACGCGCCCATCGACACGAAGTCAACCCCAAGCTTGGCGAGCTTGGGCAAACGCGGCAGGGTAATGCCACCCGAGACCTCGAGCTGCACGCGCCCCGCGGCCAGCTTCACCGCCTTCGCCACCTGCGCATCGGTCATGTTGTCGAGCATCACCACATGCGCGCCACCGGCAATGGCTTCTTCGAGCTGCGCGAGCGAGGTGATCTCGATTTCAATCTTCAAAAGGCGCGGCGCGCAGGCCCTCGCCCGCTCCAACGCCAAGCTCACCGAGCCACCCACCGCGGCGATATGGTTGTCTTTGATCAAAACACCGTCGAAAAGGCCGAAGCGGTGGTTGTGTGCTCCGCCATGCCGCACCGCGGCCTTCGCCAACCCGCGCATGCCCAAAGGCGTCTTGCGGGTGTCGAGCAACTTCAATTGGGTGCCCTTCACGCCTTTGAGCGCTTTCATCGCTTCGGCTGTCACGGTGGCAATGCCTGACGTGCGTTGAATGAGGTTCAGCGCGGTGCGCTCGGCAATCAGCAACGACTGGAGCGGGCCGGCCAGCGTCGCCACGCACTGCTTGGCCGAGGTGCGATCGCCATCGGTCGCCAGCCATTTCAATGTCACGGTCGCATCGACACGTTGAAACACCCGGGCGAATGCCGCACAGCCCGAGAGCACCATGCGTTCTTTGGCCCACAGCTCGGCGGTGCCTTTCACATCACCTTTGACCAGCGCTTGGCTCGTCACGTCTCCTGCTGAGCCCAGGTCTTCGTCGAGCGCCAGATCAATCAGCCGGTCTAAATATGCATCGCCGATCACTTGCGCTTACCTTTCGCAGTCAGCTTCTTCGCCACGGCCTTCTTGGGGCTCGCCTTGGCCTTAGGAGCCGCTTTCTTCGCGGCCGGCTTGGCAGGCGCCTTGCCTTTTTTCACGGCCACTGCGGCTTTGGGAGCGGCTCCAGGGGCCGACTTTTTGGCCGCCGGCACCTCGTCGCCCTTCTTCGCCACGGTGAACTCGCGCACCGCGTCGTCGACCAAGCCCATGCCCATGTACGCCACGCCGAGATCGTAATGATCTTTCGACGACAGGCCTTCTTTGGTGCCTTCACGCAGCTTGTCGAGCGCCTCTTTTACCTGCGCATCAGGCGCTGCCACGGTGACTTGGGCCAACTCTTCTTTCAATTCTTCGCCAAGATCGATCGCGCCCTCAGCGGGCGGCGCGATCTTCACCTGCACCGGCTGAATGCGACCCAAGTTGTCATGCAGCTTGGTCACCCGGCCGGTCAGCTCGTCTATGCGCGCCCGGTCTTTTTCTACTACCTCGGGCGGAGCGCGCTTCACGAAGCTCTCGTTGTCGAGCCGCTTCTTCAACCCCACCAGCTCGTTTTCAGCCTTGGTGATTTCTTTCTGAATGCGCGTGCGCTCTTCGGCCAAATCGACGATGCCCGCGAGTGGCACGTAAATTTCCAAATCGCCCCGTACTTCAGCCGCTGCCTGCAAAGGCTTCACGCCCGGCGCGGTGATCTGCACCGACGATAAACCGGCCAGCGGCATCAAATAGCCGCGCCACTTCTCGAGCGTGGCCCGGTTCTGCGCGTTGTGGGTCTGAATGTGGGCCGCCAACTTGAGACCCGGCGATAAATTGCTCTCGCCGCGAATCGCGCGCAAGCCGTCGATGGCTTCGATCAGCGGCTTCATCTCGGCTTCCGCCGAAGGGTCGTCTAACCGGCGGTTCACTTCGGGGTACGGGGCAAGGCAAATGGTTTCTACAGAACGGGCGATGGGCAACTTCTGCCAAATCTCTTCGGTGATGAACGGCATGAACGGGTGCAACAAGCGAAGAATGTGATCAAGGCAGTACACCAGCACCGCGCGCGTCGACTGCTTCGCTTCTTCGTCCGCGCCGTAGAGCGAGCCCTTCGAGAGCTCGATGTACCAGTCGCAGAACTCGCCCCAGAGAAATTGATACAGCGTCGACGCCGCGTCAGAAAACTGAAACTGCGTCAGCGCACTCTGCGTGCCGCTGATCGCTTTGTTGAGCCGCGCCAGAATCCACCGGTCGGCCAATGACAGCTGGCGATCTTTGATGAAGGTTTCGTCAGCGCGGTAATCGCCCAAGTTCATCAAGGCGAAGCGCGAAGCGTTCCAGATCTTGTTGCAGAACGCCTTGTACCCGCTAATGCGCTCGAGCGAGAGCTTGATGTCGCGGCCCTGCTGGGTGAACGCAGCGAGGGTGAAGCGCATGGCATCAGCGCCCATCGCCGGCATGCCCTGGGGAAACTTGTTGCGCACCGCGGCGGGCAGGTTCGCCGCCACCTGCCCATTCACGATGTCCAAGGGATCAATCACGTTGCCCTTGGTCTTCGACATCTTCTCGCCCTTCTCGTCACGCACCATTGCGTGCAGGTAGACAGTGCGAAACGGCACGTCTCCCAACAGGTGCAGGCCCATCATCATCATGCGGGCCACCCAGAAGAAGATGATGTCGTGCCCGGTCTCCATCACCGAGTTCGGGTAGAAAGTTTTGAGATCCTCGGTCTGCTCCGGCCAGCCGAGAGTCGAGAACGGCCACAAGCCCGAAGAGAACCAGGTGTCGAGCACGTCAGGGTCTTGCACCCATTCGCCGCTCGGGTTTTCAGCTGTCTTGCCCGGCTTCGAGCGCGCCACCGTCGGTGTGGCCTTGGCAAAGTCGATGGTGCCGTCTGAGCGCTTGGGGCTGGTATCGACCGGGTACCACGCGGGAATTTGATGGCCCCACCAGAGCTGGCGGCTGACGCACCAGTCTTGAATGTTATGCATCCACGAATAGAAAGTGTTCGTCCACGGCTCGGGCACGAAGCGGGTACGGCCTGCTTCGACCGCTTCAATTGCCTTCTGCGCCAGAGGCTGCGTCTTGACGTACCACTGTGGCGAGAGCATCGGCTCTACCGGCACGTGGCTGCGCTGGCTCACCGCCAGTGAGAGCTTGTGCGGTTCGATTTTGACGAGAAAGCCTTGCTGCTCGAGGTCAGCCACCACCCGTTTACGCGCTTCGAAGCGATCGAGCCCCGCATACGCGCCGGCGTTTTCGTTGGTACGCGCGGCGTCGTCGAGCACTGAGATCATCGGGAGCTGGTGACGCAAGCCGGTGGCGTAGTCGTTGTGATCGTGCGCGGGGGTGACTTTCACCACGCCGGTGCCGAACTCCATGTTCACCAATTGCGCGTCAGCGATGATGGGTATTTCGCGATTTACCAGCGGCAGCACCACTGTCTTGCCGATGAGATCTTGGTAGCGCAGGTCATCGGGGTGCACCGCGACGGCGGTGTCGCCGAGCATCGTCTCGGGGCGGGTGGTGGCCACGGTGAGGCGACGATCAGACCCCTTCACCGGGTAGCTGATGTGCCAGAGCGAACCGTCGATTTCTTCGTGATCAACCTCTAAATCAGAGAGCGCGGTCTTGAGCACCGGGTCCCAGTTGATCAGCCGGTGTGAGCGGTACATCAGCCCCTGCTCGTACAACCGCACGAAGACTTCTTTCACCGCGTGCGAAAGGCCTTCGTCCATCGTGAAGCGTTCGCGGCTCCAATCGAGCGACGCGCCAAGTACCTTGTGCTGCTCGCCGATGCGCTCGCCGTACTTCATCTTCCACGCCCAGACGCGCTCCAAGAACTTCTCGCGGCCCAAGTCGTGACGGGTGATCTTCTCTTTCTGTAACTCACGCTCCACCACCATTTGCGTGGCAATGCCGGCGTGATCGGTGCCCGGTACCCACAAGCAGTTGAAACCGCTCATGCGTTTCCAGCGAATTAAAATGTCTTGAATGGTGGCGGTGAGCGCGTGGCCCAAGTGCAGCGACCCCGTCACGTTGGGCGGAGGCAGCACAATGCAGTACGGCGGTTTCGACGACGAGGCCTGCGCCTTGAAATAGCCCCGCTCAAGCCAATGCGGGTACCAGCGCTTCTCGACCTGCGACGGATCGTACGCCTTCGAAAGTTCGTCTTCGCTCATAGCGAAGAGGTAACTGCCCGGAACTGCGAAAAATCGCTAGTTCTTTGCTTCGCGATCTTTGATCAACCGATCGATCTGTTCGCGAATGATTGTCTCGGCCAGCTGGGGCACGACTTCCCAAGCGATCTTTTCGATGACTTCTTTTGAGGCCTTCGAGAGCGCATCACGCAACATCGCTTCGCCGCCATCAGCGGGCCTCGCCATCGGCTGACCCGCGGGAGGCATACCGAAGGGATCGCGACGCACCTGCCCAGGCATGGGCTGCCCCGGCATGCCCGCTCCCGGCAACCCGGCCACCCCGGGAGGGCGGGGAAAACCCGCTTGAGAGCCCATTGGAATGCCGCCTTGCATCGGCGGTCTGCCCATCGGGGCGCTGCCCGGAGGCACCATGCCTGGCATGCCCGGCATACCGGGCCGACCCTGCATCGGCATGCCCGGTTGGCCCATGCCCGGCCCCCCAGGCATACCCGGTCGGCCCTGCATTGGCATGCCCGGTTGACCCATACCGGGCGGCATGCCCGGCCGGCCTTGCATTGCCATGCCCGGCTGACCCATGCCCGGCCCCGGCGGCATACCGGGGCGGCCCTGCATCGGCGGCATGCCCGGCTGCGTACCTTGTGGAATGCCGCCCTGCATCGGCGGGCGGCCCATCGGAGCATTTTGCGGCGGCATACCCGCCATCGGCGGCCGTGGCATACCGGGCCCTGGCCCCCCCGGCAACCCGGTGGGACCACGCATGCCCGTCGGGGGAGGAACTCCCGCAGGCCCTGGCATCGGGCGTGGTTGTGAAGGCGCGGGCGCAGGCATGCCAGCCATCGGAGCTGCGGGCTTGGCCGCAGCGCCTTGCGAAACGGTGCCGTAACCCATGGTCACGGGAGCCGATGGCGCCATGCCCACCATGCCGCGCACCCGGTCGATAAATTGCTGGCTCTCGAAGGGCTTCGGCATGTGGCTGTCGGCACGCACGCTCTTGGCGCGGCCTTCGTCGAAGGGTTCAACCGCGCCAGCACCACCGGCGAGCAACAGCACGGGTATGCCCGAGGTCTGCGGGTCAGACTTGAGCACTTCACATACTTCGTAGCCGTTCTTACCCGGCATCATGTAGTCGATGACGATCGCGTCGGGCCGCATTTCTTTGGCGCGGTGGAGCGCGTCGATGCCGTTGTCGACCATGGTGAGCGTCATGTCTTCGCCAGCCAAGACCATGCCGATAATCTTGCGCATGGTGTGAGAGTCGTCAGCCACCAGAATACTTTTCGGCATCGAGGTTCCTCTTCTTGGCGAAGATAAAAAGGTGCCCTGACTCTAGAAGCGCGGTGCGCGTTCAATCAAGAAAACATGTGCAGCAGATCGAGCACTGGGTGCGCTGCCAGCTGCACACGATCGCGCACACCGATGGCACGTTGCGCGGTCACCGCCATGCCTTCGCCATTGACTTCTAACAACACCAAAAGCGGCTCCAACGGCAGCGCAGGGCCTTCTTCGACCCGATACACCGGCAGCAGGTGCCCGGCATGCGCCAAAACACCGAGCAGCGCCGAGTCTGAGCGAGGCAACCGGCACAGGTTTTTGCCGTGCGGCACCACCTGCGACACCGCAGCCAAAGGCACGCCCCATTCCTTGCCGTGCGATTCGAAAGTCAGCGCCTTGTCAGGCAGGTCAGCCCGCAGCTCGAAGGTGTTGAGCGGGCGCGGCGCGGCGAGGCCTCGGCCAATGTGGTCGGCGTCGAGCTCCAAGAAGAGCTCACCCTGGTGAAGCAGCGCTCCACGCACCATGGGCGTGGTGAGCGGCAAGAGCTTGCGCGGCAACTGCAACCAGGGAGCAGCCGCGGTGTCTTGCACCTCGCGCACTTTGGCCACGCGAATGGCCAAGGTGGGGCTGGCGTCGAGCACCACCGCCATGCCAGGGCGTGTCTCGGGAGCGCCGCCCATCAGCACTGACAAATCTTTGAGCTGCAGATTACCGTGAATGGTGTCGCCGTTGGCATCAGGTGGAGCGACTTCGAGCACCGAAGTGGCTTGCAGTGCGCAGCGGCAACCGCCCGCTTCGAACAAAACGCACAATCGCCGACCGGGTTCTTTGCTCACGACGCGCAAAGGTTAGCAGACCTGCCGAAGCAACAGCTGCGGGCTGATGACAGAGAACGCACCGCCTGTTAAGCGCGGTGACGAGCGATGGCACACATTCTGTTGGTCGACGACGACAAGGTAGCGCGGGCCATCTACGGTGATTTTTTGACCGGCGCTGGGCACCAGGTGGTGGCGGTGGAGTCGAACAGCGAGGCCAAGACCCGCCTCGCCAAGCACCGCTTCGACGTGGTGGTGACAGACCTGTTGCTCCCCGGTAGCGACGGCATGGACCTTTTGCAGTACGTGAAGCTGCACCACGCCAACACCGAAGTGCTGGTGATTACCGCGCTCGACAAAGTCGACCCGGCGGTACGTGCGATCAAAAGCGGCGCCGGCGACTATTTGGTGAAGCCAGTGAACCCCGAGGTGCTGGCGCATGCGGTGACGCGCGCCCTCACCACCCGTGCGCTGCTCAAAGAAAACGAGAGCCTGCGCCGCCACGTTGAAATGTTAGAGACTGGCCAGCGCATTTCAACCACGCTCGATCGCGAGAAGCTGCCGCAAACCACCTGCGCCGCGTTCATGCAAATGTGCGCCGCCGACGCCGCCTTCTTGGTGATGAACGAAGACAACGCGTTTCATGTCGAAGGCGCCTTGGGCTTGAGCCAAGACGAGCTGCAGCTGGTTTCTACCGCCATGCTCGAAAAGGTGCGCGTGGCGTTGAGCAACGTGTCTCCGCTTGGTCAATCGCTGCCGAAGGGTGTCGCGATTGAGCCCTTTCAATCGGCGTTCGTTTCGCCAGCGATCGACGGCTCGAAGCCCTTGGGCGCGGTGGTGCTGCTTTACAAGCAACCGCTCAACGAGCACTGGGTCGAGGCAACTCCGTTCTTGTCGCGTCACCTTTCGCTGGCGCTGCGTAATTTGGGGCGGTTCGCCGAGGTCGAAGATCTCGCCTATTTGGACGACCTCACCCACCTCTTCAACAGCCGCTATTTAGACCTGGTGTTGGACAAAGAGGTGAAGAACGCGACGCCCGGCGACAAGCCGTTCTCGTTGCTGTTTTGCGACCTTGATTATTTCAAGAGCGTGAATGACGCCCACGGGCACGTGGTCGGCTCGAAGTTGTTGCTCGAGGTAGCGCGTATCATCAAGGGTTGTGTGCGTGATCACGACGTCGTCTGCCGCTACGGCGGTGATGAATATGTGGTGCTGCTGCGGGGCACCGATTCTGGCGGCGCGTTGAAAGTGGCCGAGAGAATGCGGCGTTCGATTGAAACGCATCACTTTTTGGCGCGCGAAGGTTTCAGCTTGCAGATCACGACGTGCATCGGCATCGCCACGTACCCCGAGCACGCGCAAGACAAAGACACCCTGCTCGATTTCGCCGATCGCGCGATGTACCGCGGCAAGAAGACCACGCGGAACATCATTTATCTCGCGGCGAATGGGTTAGAAGCGACGCCTGAAGCGCGACACGGGACGACTCCACCGAAAGAGTAGTTGGCTCAAATGGGACCCAAGCGGGGTGAATGTCTCGTCAGCGCCTGGGTGCCGACGTGCTCAGCGCCGCACTTCGACTTTCGGCTCGTCCCTTTTGAGCAAAACGAAACTACGGCCGCGCCCCGAGTGTGACGTGCACCGTGTCGACTTTGCCCTGGCGAAAAAACCGCACCGAAATTTTCTCGCCGACATGATCTTTTCGCAGGTAGGCGAACACGTCATCGACCGTCTTCACTGTGTCGTCACCCAAGTGAAGCACCGTGTCTCCGAAGCGCAGGCCGGCTTGCTCTGACGGACCGCCCGGCTCTACCGCGACCACCATCAACCCCACCTCTTCACCCGTTGCCTTGCGCACTTCCTCCGGCAAACCCAGCGGCTGCATGGTGAGGCCCAGGTAACTGCGGCGAATTTTGCCGTGTGCCTCGAGCTGCTTCACTACGCGCTGTACCGTCGCCGAGGGAATCGTCACGCTCTGGCCACGCAACAAGCCACTCGTATTGAGCCCAAGCACCCGCCCATCGAGGCCCACCAGGGGTCCACCTGAGAAACCGGGAGCGTGCGCAGCGTCTGACTCCAGGTAGCGATCAATTTCGCCGCCACCGCGCCCTGCTCGAAACGGCTTGTGCCCCAACGCGCTGATGATGCCTGAATGCGCGCGCACCGTTTCGCCCGGCCTTGCCAAGCTGAGCACCCAGTGCCCTACTTTCACGCCCTGCCCGTCGTGCCACTGCGCCGGGGTAAGCCCGCCCTCGATCTCGAGCAGCACCAAGTCAGTCGAAGAATCACGCCCCCGCACTTTCGCTGTGTGCTCTTTCTGGCCGTCGTAAACAGTCACCGACTCGTCACGCTGCACCGCATGATCGGCCGCGATCACCAGCTTGTCAGAGTACGCGATGCCGCTCGCGGCTCGGCGCCGGCCGTCGACGCGCACCACGCTTTTTCCCGCGGTCTCAACGACATGCGCAAACGTTTCACTGAATTCTTGGGCGTGGCTGGCCATGAAAGCTCCTTAAGGTGGGGTCGATTTTCTTCACAAGATTAGGCATTCAGCCGCACGCGGCCATCGCCTGATCAGGCAGGTGCAACGCGCGCACACCCCACGCAACGGTTAGATCTCAATGAAACCAAGGCGGGCGGCACGTACCACCGCTTCAACCCGTTTCTGCGCACCCATCTTTTGCAATATGGAGTTCACGTGAAACTTCGCGGTGTGCTCGCTGATTTTGAGCCGTTGGCCGATGTCGCGGTTCGACAGGCCTTCGACCAACAACGTCAACACTTCGCGTTCGCGGGCAGTGAACGGCTCGTGCTTTTCAACGCGGGTTCCCGCTTCGGCGCTCACGTCGGCAGCGGCTGGCCCGGGCCCCCCACTCTCTGTACCATTGGCCGGCAGTACACTGCGCACGAAAGAACGAGCAAAAACCGCCAGCCCTTCGCGCAATGCCCACAATGCCGCCACCACTTCATCTTCACTCGCGTTCGACGCCAACATGCCGCTCGCACCCGCGGCCATCACTTGCAGCAACGACTCCGCCGGAGCCAGCGCCAACACGGGAATCGGCGTCGACAAGCTGCTGATGCGCTGCACCAAGCGCGTCACATCGCGGCCAGTGTCAATCAACACCACGTCGGCTTGCGTTATACGCACCGCCGCGTCGAGCGAGCTGCCCGCAGCAGACACGCGCAAACGCTCATGCCGCCCTGCGAGCGCGTCGACCCAGTCTCCGCCGTCGACCAATACCCGCAGAGTCGAGGTAGTGAGTGGGAGTCCTCGCATGCTCCTATAGATAAGGCGCCGCGGTCACTTCGCAAGGCGTGTTGCACGTTTAGCCACTGACCAGCTCTTGGTGCAGCGCGCGGGTCAGAGCCTTCAAGTGGTTGCGATCGACGAGCAACGTCAGCTGAATCGCGGAGGAATACACTCCCCGCACCACCGCCCCCATTGCCTGCGCCACCGCCAATACCCGCCGAACCGTGTTCCAGTCGGCATTGATGCCCGCGCCCACGCACGTCACGGTGCCCAATTCGCGCTGCACGGTCGCTGAAGTTTGGGTCAGCTCTTTTTCTAACGCTTCAGGCCCATGCACGTCGTGCAGTGGCACCACCACGTAGCCGCCCTGCCCTGCCACGGCATCGAACAGCATGGTGCGGCCTTTTACATCGCGAGCATCAAAGAGCTCGAGCAGCGGCGCCGGCGTGCCCGAAAACGAGACGACCCACACGTCGGCTTCGCAGGTCACTCCTTTCACTCGCCCGTCGGTTGCTCGCCCCGCCTCCACCCGGGTACCCGTGCCGTTGCCTTGCGTCGACCGGGCGTGAATCACAATATTTTTGGCGCGCGCAAACTCCACCGCCTGGGTGTTGAGCACTTTGGCCCCCGCGGCGGCCAGCTCCTGCATCTCTTCGAACGAGAGCGCCTCGAGCCTCTTCGCGTCGGGCACCACGCGTGGGTCGGCGCTAAAAATGCCGTCGACGTCTGAGTAAATTTCGCAGTCGGCGCCCAGCGCCGCCGCCAAGGCCACCGCGGTGGTGTCTGAACCGCCCCGGCCCAAGGTGGTCACCTCGCGCTGCCGTGAAACGCCTTGGTAGCCGGCGACAATCACCACTTTGTCTTTCGCCAACGCTTCTTCGATGCGCGAAGGCTTCACCTCAACGATGCGCGCTTGTGAATGGGTCGTATCGGTGATGATGCCGCTCTGGCTGCCGGTAAAGCTGATCGCCGGCACGTTGAGCTCATGCAACGCCATCGAAAGCAACGCCATCGAGATGCGCTCTCCGCAGGTGAGCAACATGTCGAGCTCTCGGCGCGGAGGATCAGCCGAAATTTTTTTCGCCAACGTGAGCAGCTCGTCGGTGGTGTCGCCCATTGCCGAGACCACCACCACCAACGACGCGCCCTGCTCGCGGCGCGCTTTGACTTTCTCGGCGACGCGGCGAATTTTTTCGACATCGGCGACTGAGCTGCCGCCGTACTTCTGCACCACAATCGACGGCATGTGTTCTCCTGGCCACGTCTGATACCCCACTGCGAAATGAAGGCCAACGGGAAGCATTTTGGCGGCTATGCGTTGACAGGCCCGACCGGGCCTCGCTAAGTGCGCCGCGAAACGGGCCCTATTTTTGTTGTGGAGGGGAAGAAGATGCCGATGATTGAGGTGCAAAACCTGACCAAGAGCTACCACGACAGGGTAGCCGTCGAGGGAATCAGCTTCACAGTTCAAGAGGGTGAAATTCTTGGCTTTCTAGGCCCAAACGGCGCCGGCAAATCGACCACCATGAAGATGCTGACCGGTTTTCTGCCGCCCAGCGCTGGCACCGCGAAAATTGCCGGGTTTGACGTGTTCGAAAAGCCACTCGAGAGCAAGCGCCGCATCGGTTACTTGCCCGAAATGCCGCCGCTCTATTTAGAAATGACCGTGCGTGGCTATTTGGCCTTCGTGGCGCGAATAAAGGGCGTCACCAGCGCGAAGCTTAAGAACGAAGTAGAGCGCGTGGCGGCTGCCACTGCGATCACCGATCAATTGCCACGTTTGATTGCACAGCTCTCGAAGGGCTACCGGCAGCGCGTTGGGTTGGCGCAGGCGTTGCTCAATGACCCGGCGTTGCTCATTCTCGACGAGCCCACCGAAGGGCTAGACCCCCGTCAGCGCCGCGACATTTTGGAGCTGATTAAAGGCCTCGCCGGCAAGCACACCGTGGTGCTTTCGACTCACATTCTGGCCGACGTGAAAGCGACCTGTCAGTCGGCGCTGATCATTCACCGCGGCAAAATTCGCGTGCACGATTCTATCGACAACTTGACCCAAGGTGGCCAGAAGTCGTTGGAAGACGTGTTTCTCGAAGCCACCAGCGACGAGGTGGAGTCTGCCGTCGCCGCCGCTTCGGCCGCTTAAAGGAAAATTTCTTATGCGCAATGCACTCGCTATCGCTCGAAAAGAGTTGAGTATCTATTTCACCACGCCGTGGGCCTGGGTCGTCTTCACCGCCATGGCCGTGCTCTCGTCGTTTTTCTTCATTCAAAACTTGGGGCAGTTCGCTCAGGTGCAAGAAATGGCGAAGGCAATGACCTGGGGCCGGGTGATGCAAATGTACCCGCAGGCCGAAGCCTTCAAGAACCTCACCGATGGGGTGTTGGTGCCGCTGGTGAACGTGCTGTTGGTGATTATGCTCTTCATGGCGCCGTTTCTTTCAATGCGCTTGTTCGCTGAAGAGAAGAAGCAGCGCACCATGGAGCTATTGCTCACCACCCCGGTTCGCACTTCTGAAGTGGTGATCGGCAAGTACTTGGGTGGCTTGGGAGTGGTCACCGCCACCCTGCTGGTGACCATGATTTACCCGGTGATTCTGGCGATCTTCGGTGCCTCTGAATCTGGCACCGCGTTGGAATGGTCAACCGTGTTGCTCGGCTACGGCGCGCTTTGGCTATTTGGCGCCACCTGTATCGGCATTGGCATGTTGATGTCGTCGCTCACCGAGTCGCAAATGCTCGCGGCGGTGCTCACCTTCGCGGTGCTCTTGCCCTGGCTCTTCTTGCAGTCGGTGGGCATGCGCGCCGAAGAGCCGTACCGCAGCGCGATCAACTACATCAGCTTCTCTACCCAGCTCGAAAACATGATGAAGGGGGTGCTCGACCTCAAGGCGATCGTCTTCTTCGCCACGATCATCATCTTCGCGCTCTTCGCCACGCACCGAGCGGTCGAAAGCCAACGCTGGACTTGAAAAGGAAAACCGCCCCCATGAACACTTACGCAAAAATCGCCGGCGGCATTGGGTTGGTGATGCTGCTCACCAGCCCCTTCACCTTCTTGTTCACCTCGGGCTCGAAAGAAGCGACGTTGATCAAAGCCGGCCTCGGCCTGGGGTTGATTGCTTTCTACGTCGCCACTCATTGGAAGAAGCTGACCGGCCAAGAAAAGAAGGCCGGCAATATGACCGAAGGCGGCCGCTCGGGCTTCTTCTACAGCTCGTCGATTGTGATGGGGTTACTGCTCCTGGTGGTGCTCAGCGCGGTCAACTTCATCGTCGCTCGCCGCGGCCCAACCTGGGACCTAACCAAGAAAAAGATTTATTCGCTCTCACCTCAGACGATGAACACCTTGAGCACGCTCAAGGAGCCGATCAAAGCGATCGCCTTCATCAAAGCCGACAACCCGATCTACGAGTACACCGAGCGGCTCTTCAAGCGTTACACCGCCGAGAGCGACAAGTTTCAGTACGAGTTCAAGAACCCCGAGGCCAACCCCAAGTTGGCCGCGAAGTTTGCACTCAAAGAGGGGCAGACCACGGTGGTGTTGGTGAAAGGCACCGAACCGAACGAAACGCACACCACCATTTCGGCTCCCACTGAACAGGAGCTGACCAACGGCCTGACCAAGCTCACCAAGGTCGGGCAGCAAAAGGTTTATTACCTGGTGGGCCACGGAGAGTGGCCACTCGAAGACACTGGCGGCATGAATGCCGACGAGCAGGCGGTCAGTGTTGCCAGCGAGTTCAAGTCGAGCTTGGTGCAAGACGGCTACGCGCCCGAGGCAATCAACTTGCTGCAGAAAGGCGAGTTGCCCAAAGACGCCGCCGCGGTGGTGATTGCCGGCGCGAAGACTCCATTTGCCGAGAAAGAATTGTCGCTACTCGATGCGTACCTCGAAGAAGGTGGTCGTCTGGTTTACTTGGCCGACCAAAGCGCCGACCCGGGTTTGGGGCCGCTGCTCGCCAAGTACGGCATTACGGTTGAAGCAGGCATGGTGGTGGACCCTCAGACCAACCCCCAGAGCCCATTCGTCGTGGCGACGCCCGTATTCGGCGATCACGAGATCACCGCGCAGCTGAAGAAAATGCGGGCGATGGTGCAGTTTCCCGCCACGCGCGCGTTCGGCGTGCTCAAACAAGGCACGTTGAGCGGGGTGACGACGACTCCGCTGGTGCTGACCCTGCCCACTGCATGGGTCGAAACCAACCCCACCGATGGAGCGGCACTTGATGCTGGAGAAAAAGCCGGTTCGGTGCCGGTAGCAATCATCGCCAGCCGAGACACCAAGGGGGCTACCAACAAGCGCTTTGACGAAGCCCGCGTGGTGGCCTTTGGCTCATCACGGTTGATCGTCGACGCCAACTGGGGCCACGAGGCGAACCGAAATTTGGTGCTCAATGCCATGGGGTGGGCGAGCACCCAGGTCGATAAAATCACCATTCGGCCGCCCGACCGCGACATCTCGACCATCGACATGAATACCGACCTGATGAACAAAATTCGCTTTCTCTCGGCCGACGCGTGGCCGGTGCTGCTCATCGGCTTCGGCTTGGCAATTTGGGTCTCGAGGCGCAACAAGTGAGTCAGGCGAAAAAGACAGTCGTCACGCTGCTCTTGCTCATGGGTGTCACCGCGGGCTTGGGCTGGTTCGCGTACAGCGGCGTGTACAAAAAAGACGAAGCTGAGGCCGAAAAGAAAGACCATGACAACCGCCTCTTCGCCGCCGAGCAGCTGGGAGAAAAAACGAGCGACGGGGGCGTGCCCTCTTCTGAGTTCGTGAAAATCGCTGTCACCGCGAAGGGTGAAACCACAGTGCTCGAGCGGCAGCCCGGTCACGACTGGCGCATTACCACCCCCCTCGACGCGGCCGTCGACAAAGTCGCGGTCGATGCCTTGGTGTCGCAGCTGCAGACTTCGAAATTTAAAAACGTGGTGCACGAGTTTCCCAGCGAGACAGAGCTCACGGAGTACGGGTTGAACCCACCCACGTTTTTGGTCACCGCCACCGCGCTGGTAGGAGACAGCAAGAGTTCGCGCACCGTCAAGCTCGAGGGTGGCATCGAGAACACGTACAACGGCACTGTCTTCATGCGCCGCGATGGTGAAAAAACAGTCTTCGCTGCCGAAGGGGGCGCTCGCTGGGCGCTCGAAAAAACAACTTTCGATCTCCGTCAGAAAGAGCTCTTTTCGTACGAAGAGCCGAAGCTCAACAGCATCGAAGTGAAGACCCAAAACAACCAGTACCGACTCGAGCGCGCGGCTGACAAAAGTTGGCAGATCGTCAAGCCCTTTGCTTTTCCGGCTGACCCGGCGGCGCTGGGCTCGATGTTGGGTGGCTTGAAGGCCGAGCGGGCGATCGCGTTTCTCGAAGACACGCCCGAAGCACGTAAGCAATGGGGGCTTTCGCCGCCGCGCGTCGACGCCGTGTTCGGGCTCGAAGGTACACAAAAAGTGCACGTCTTACTGGGCAGCCCCGGCACCGACGCCGGCGCCAAAACCTATCTCCTCAAAGAAGGTGACGGGGCCTCGGTGCTGGCTGAAGTGGGTGCCGGAGCGCTTGCCCACCTCGATCGCAACCCACTCGACCTGCGTGACAAGACGGTGCTGACGTTTAAGAACGAAGACGTGGCACGCATTTCAATGCGGCTCGCCAGCGGCGTGGAGCTTGTCGCCGAGAAAACGACCGCCGATGGCGGCTCGAGCGTATGGCAGGTCACCGCACCGCAAACAGGTGCCGCCAGGACAGTGAAGATCACTTCAGTGATGTGGGCCCTCAGCGCGCTCAAGGCCAGCACGCTGGGCACAGAGAACCCGAAAGACTGGGGCAAGTACGGCATCGAAGCCAAATCGCGTACCGCCTCGGTCAGTGACGCGCAGGGTAAGGTGCTCGCCACGTTGACCCTCGGCAAACCGGTGCCAGGCCAAGCCAACCTTCTCTACGCGCGCGGCTCACGTAACCAAGTGGTAGAAATCGACACCTCGCGATTGAGCGAATTGCCAACGCAAGTAGAAGACTTGCTCGACGTACCACCCCCGCTTGATGCCGGCCTCCCACGTGCCTCCGATGCCGGCATTTAAGGCAACAGTTACCGCCGGTTAGCCGCCGTTTTTCTGTTTTTTCGGGCCGCTGTGTCCATGGTGTGTCACTCGAACACGGAGAACACACACATGAGACACCTATTGACGGCTTCGCTGGTTTTTCTGGCGGCATGCGGCACTGATCGCGCCGACGCCTTTCGCCAGGGCGTTCCCAAGGCCGATGCTGTGAAAATCGATATGCCCGCGCAAACCGGCAAGGCGCTGAGTGGCGAAGGCACCCGCCGTGATGCGCTCGAAGGCGACCCCTCGGGCATGTACGCCATCACCCGCGGCGTGACGCTCGCAGTGAACGGCGCCGGCTGGCTGGTGCTGGCGTTGGTGCAAGACATCGTCGACAACCCGCCCACGTCGTTGAGCGCGAACGAAGCGGTGTGGGGGCCTTATTCAGAACCGTTGTCTCCCAACGCTTACAAGCTCACCGTGACGCGTAACCCTTCTGGCGAATACAGCTATGTGCTCGCGGGTAAGGGTAAAAATGAGGCCGATTCCGCATTCGTCTCGGTTTTGGTGGGCACGCATGGGGTTACGGGCCATGACTTGGGCCAAGGCGCATTCGTCGTCGACTTTGATGCAGCGGCGAAGTTGCCAGAGCACGGGCAGCAAGTAGGCACCGCGCAGTACGCCTATTCACGACCCACGGTGAGCGCGCCGGTCACCGTCAACGCTGCATTCTCGAAAGTGAAAGACGCCACCGGCGAGCTGACCGACGCGCTTTACCAATATGTGGCGACGCCGGGGCAAGGCGGCACCTTTGATTTTCAGTTGCGCAAGCAAATGGTGCACGGCCAAGACGTGAACGAGGCCACCGTGCGCAGCCGCTGGCAGCAGTCAGGAGCCGGCCGTTCTGACGTCGCGGTGTCGGGCACCCACGTGCCGCAGGGCGCGACGTTGAACGAGTGTTGGGACAGCAGCTTTGCCTCGCGCTTTTTCGTCGCCTCATTCGCGCCCAACGCCGGCTGGGGGGCTGAATCAGCCTGTGCATTTAGCGCGGCCGAATATTCGACGCTCTCGCTGTAAGCTACGAGCCTTCGCCACGTGGCCCGCCCGGCGCTCGAGGTTCTTCAAGGAGGTAAGAACGTCGAGCAGACGTGGCTGCGAGAGCTTTATGAAAAATATGGCAGCGCCGTGTACCGGCGTTGCCTTTTTCTTTTGAAAGAACGGGCCGCCGCTGAAGACGCGATGCAAGACGTCTTCGCCCGCGCGATGCTAAATGAGGCAGGCTTTCGCGGCGAGTCGTCGCAGCTCACCTGGTTGCTAAAGATCAGCACGCACCACTGCCTTAACTTAATGCGCTCGCGCAAGGCGGCCTGGACCGCGCAGTACGCCCGCGACGCGCGCGCTGCCCTCGATGGCCACGGGGGCACCGAGCGCGCTGAGGCCCGCGACTGGGTACGACGCGCGCTCGGCCGCTTCGACGCTGAAACCCAGGCCGCAGTCGTTCACTATTACGTCGACGAAATGACGCTCGAAGAAGTGGCCACGCTGCTCGAGCGTTCGGTGCCGACAATACGAAAACGCATTCGACAGTTCGCGCTGGCGACTGGGCAAACCTGGAGCGAAACATGAACACCGCGCCATCTCATTTGCGTGAGCTCAGTCTGCGGCAACTCTTCGCGTCTGAAGAGGTGCTGGCTGTTGAACGGCAGCATTTGGAGCAGTGCGGCGAGTGCCGTGCCCGGCTCGAAAATTTGCGCGAAGAGCAGCGGCAATTCGAGGCTGAATTTTCTTTCGAGCGTTTCGCGGGCGGCGTGGACCGTGCAGTTCGAGAGCAGAAGCGCCCTCGCTCTTCGCCAAACACTTGGCTGCGATGGTCGGTAGCGTTGGCGGCGTCTTTGGTCTTGGTGGTGATCGGCGCACGCGGCGGCTTGTTTGAGACTTCTGATGGCGGCCCCAACCGCATCAAGAGCGGTGCGGAAGTCGAAGTCGTCGTTCGCGGGGTGGGCGCGGGGCTTCAGCGAACGGTGGCGGCGGGGCTGGCGGCTCCCGAGCCTCTGGCAGAAGGCGAACAGGTGCGCATTGGCTACCGTACGGGTGACTTTCGCTACGTGGCGGCCTTGAGCATCGACGCGTACGGGGCAGTGACGATGATTTACCCAGAAGCGGGCCAAAGCGCGCTCGCCAAAGGCGGTGATGCGTTGGTGTACTTGCCCGACAGTTTGGAGTTCACCGGCCACGGGCTTGAGCGGGTATTCGTTGTGCTGTCGAGCGAGCCGCTGCCACTCGATGTGCTTTCGCGCGCCGCGCAAGAAGCCTATCGCGCAGCGGGAAATGATCTGTCGCGGCTGTCTCTTCTCGCCGTACCGGGCGAACAATTTCAGCGTACGTTCTTAAAACCATGACGTTGAACGCTCACCAGAAGCCTGGCGCTGCCTTGAGGTGGCTGCTCACGGCACTGCTGGCACTGCCCGCGTGGGGTGCCAGTGGGCCGGTGCGACGTTTCGCCTTGGTGGTGGGCAACGACCTGGGCGGAGAAAATACGCGCCCGTTGCTGTACGCGCGCGACGACGCGAGAAAGCTTTACGACATCATGGTGCGGCTGGGAGGCATTCAACCCGCTGATGCGATGCTGCTTTTAAATGAAAGCGCTGACGACGTGCTGACAGCGCTCGGCGAGTTGGAGCGGCGATCAAGAGATGCGCAACGTCAAGGTGAGCAAACGGGTATCTTTTTTTATTACTCAGGTCATGCACGCGACGGCGCATTGCGCCTGGGAGGCAGTCGTCTGGCACTCGAGTCGTTGAAGGCGCGTTTGGCACAAGCTCCGGCCGATATTCGCATCGCCATTTTCGACGCGTGCCGTTCGGGTGCACTGACCCGAGCCAAAGGCGTGCGACGGGCACCGGCTTTTGAAGTCGAATCAGACGCCACTCGCGCGGCGAAGGGCCTGGTGATTTTGACGTCGAGCGCGGCTGACGAAGACTCGCAAGAATCTGACACCATCGGCGGCAGCTACTTCTCGCACCACCTCGCCAGCGGGCTCTTGGGCGACGCCGACAAGAGCGGCGACGGCCGCATCAGCCTTTCAGAAGCTTACGCCTATGCTTATGAGCGCACCGTGGCCGACACCGCAGAGAGCAGCGCTGGGCCGCAGCACCCTACTTTCAGCTTCGACCTGGCGGGCAATGGCGACTTGGTGCTCACCGACGTCGCGGCGCGGCGCGAGGGCATTGCGCTCGCGGCGGCAGCTCCAGCTGGCAATTGGTTTGTGGTCGACAGCAAAGGGTTCATCGTCGCCGAGGTAATGAAAACCGAGGGGCTCGAACGACGCATCGCGCTGCCTCCTGGCACGTACACCGTGAAGCGCCGACTGGCTGACAAGCTTCGTGTAGGGCAGATCAACGTCGCCGAAGGTCAGATCACGCAACTCGACGACAGGTCTCTTAAAGACACCGCGTTTTCCGATGACCCAGTGAAAGGCGTCGGTCGCGCGCTGCTGTATTCGAAACACTGGAGCTTTGGCCTGCAAGGCACCTGGCAAGCCGTGTTCGATACGCCGACTGACCAAGGAGGGTTGTTCCCCTCGTCGCCCAACGTGGGCCTCGAGGGAACATGGCATAATTTTTTCGGTCGCGGCTTCTCGTGGACCATCGACGGCATGGCTGGCACCACTGGAGGCACACTGAATACCGGCGCGCTACAGAATCTTGCTTACCGCTATACCCTCTTTTCAGTGGGAACAGGGCTTCTGGTGGAGTGGCCCGAGGGGAGCTGGGGTCCATTCGTGGGAGCGCGGTTGGGTCTCAACTTGATGTCGCGTGATTTCGAGGTATCCACTTTGCCGCGACAGACATTTTCGGTGCTCACGCCGGGGCTGGTGGGGGGGTTGAAAGTGAGGCTGACACAAAATTTCGCGCTGAGCGCCCGGGTGCGTCTTCACTACCTTCTCTACAACATTGACGAGACAAAGAACTTCGGCTTCCTCGAGCTGGCCACTTGCTTGAGCTACGAGTTTCGGGAGTAACAGCGATGAAACGTTATCTGCTTTGCATGTCGGCGTTGACGGCGATTGGTTGCGGTAACTGGTCGAACAAAGACTTGGAGTTTTTAAATGCCCTGCCCGTCAGCAGCGATCTCACTTCGAAGCTTCCCGGCGCTGAGTCGAGCTCGCAGGGGTTGTCATCAACCGGTGGACAACGGCGTGACCCACTGATGAGCGGTGAGGCTTCACGCCTGTATGCAGACACTAAAAAGGCGTCCAGCGACTTCAACGGCATTCTCAGCTCGATGCTGAGCACCTTGGAGTTTGTGCGAAACATTCCTCCCACGCGCCGCGAATCTGATGTGCGGGTGTGGGGGCCGTATCCTGACAGTCAACACCCGGGCTTCGATTTTCAGATCGTGGTGTCGCGGGTCGACGCTGAGAATTTCACCTGGGCGATGCAGTCACGCAAACGCGGTGACAATTTTTTCGACGCGGCGAACGGTAACTTCAAGGCCAATACCGGTATTCGAAGAGGCCAAGGTGCCTTCGCCATTCACTTGAAGGAAATCCGCGCGCACTTTCCTCTGCCCGGTATTCCAACCGAGTTAGAGGAAATCGAAGTGGGCTACATCACCGATATTTTTCCGCTGCGAGTTGACATGCATTTCGTTTTTGCCCAGGGCAAACCCACCAGCCTCTCAGAGATTGGCTACGTCTACTTTGAGAAGGAAGATCATTCCGGAGCGATGCATTTTCAGGTTCGAACGTCAGCGCCTGAAGCGAGGTTGGTTGAGACGAGCAGCGTGTGGGCAACCAATGGTGCAGGCCGAGCATCAACACAAATCGTCGAGGGCACTTTCAAGGGTGCCAGCGAGCAACAGTGTTGGAATGAAGGCTTCAACGTAGTGTGGGGCAAACAAACGTGGCTGGGTGGCATGGAGGTTGGAAATTCCGCTGACTGTGTAGTGGTGTCCGGCTTCTGAGCATGGGCCATCCACCCCTTGGGACCCGCGCTCAGACGCTCAGACGCTCAGACGCTCAGACGCTCAGACGCTCAGACGCTCAGACGCTCAGACGCTCAGACGAGAAAAAACCCAGACCGCGAAAATAGAAAAGGAAAAAACACACACCCAATCTTGCGATTGCGTGGCTGCGCCGAAACTCGCAAATCACTGCAGCGATTGTGCCAGCCATCGCAATATGGCACCGTCCTTACTGTGCAGATTCGCCTCTCGTTGCTGCTCCTCATAAGCGCCGTCTGCCTGTTGGGGTGCCCAGCGCAGAATTCGACGCCTTGTGAAACCGACCTGCAATGCAACTCCGAGCAACGCTGCCGCCATGGAGCCTGTGGCCCCATCTGCTTAAGTGACACTGACTGCGGCAGCGCCCAAGTTTGCCTCGAAGGCGCTTGCGCGGCGCGTCCCGAGTGCAGCGATTCTTCCGACTGTGCCTCTGGCTTTGATTGCGTGACGCGGCAATGCCGCTGCAGTGACGATTCAGCCTGCGCCGCGAATCAGACCTGCAACCAAGGCTCATGCGAGGCAAAAAAGAAGTGTCGTGCCGATACCGACTGTGACAGCCACAGGCTGCGCTGCGAAGTGAGCCAAGGGTTGTGCTTGCCCGTCTGCCAATTTGCCAACGATTGCGCCCCCAATCTCGACTCCATCGTCGCCTCGGCTGTTTACGCCTGCGTGCAAGGCACCTGCGCCCGCCGATGCCTCTCTGACACCACATGCGGAGGCTCCGAATTCATCTGCAAACAAAGCGGGGTGTGCGGCATGGCTGACTGCAAAACCAAAACAGATTGCCCCCAAAGCCAATACTGTACGTCGGTTAACAATGGCCGCTGCCTTACTTTTCAAACCTGCTCAGCCCAGGGCGATTGCAGCGCCCACGAAGAATGCCGAGCCTTCGAAAGCAACGCGTGTCCTCCTGGCTTTGATTGCTCGGTACGCACCTGTCAAGAACGACCTCGTTGCTTTATCGACGCCGATTGCACCACGCCTAGCGGCGCACCTGAAATTTGTACTGAGCGCCATTGCTACCCGACCACGACTTGCACCCTCCCTTCCGATTGCACCATTGGGAGCGACTGCATTGCCAAAAAATGCGTGCCTTCGGTGTGCCGGGGCCCCGCCAGCTGCAACGGAGGAACAACGTGCAGCGACGGAGCGTGTGTCGCCCCTTCTATCGCCAACGACGTCAATGCGCTGACGCTGACCCCTACCAGCGCCGTGCTTGAAGTCGGCGATTCGCTCGACATGCGCCTCTGGGCGACCAAGCTCGATGGCTCGCAAGTACCCGTGGCCGCGCCCACCTTCGCCATCACCGACGCGCAAGGGCAACCTTCGACACTCGCCACCGTTGACGCCCAAGGCCACCTGATCACCCACAGCGCCGGCAAAATTCGCGTCGTTGGCTCTGTCGCTCAAGCCGCGGTACAGCCGCAAAGCGCGGACATCACTATTTATGCACCCGTTAGCACCGGACGCCGCGTCATCGTGCTCGACGCGGCAACCCACGCGCCAATAGCAGGAGCCACCGTGCGTGCGTGCGACTCCACCGAGTGCAACAGCGCTGAAACGGTGCTCACCGACGCCAACGGTGCGGCCGCGTTCAGTTCCCTCGCAACGACCCCCGCCGACTTCACCGTAATTGCCCCGATGAACCGAAGCGGCGATGGGTTGCCGATGTACGAGCGCGTCACTGCACTGTCGACGCGGGCAACCAGCCTGCTCGTCCCACTACGGCGCAACCCGGTTCATGCCGCCGCTGGCATTTCGGGCACCATCGTGTTCAACCAGGTGCATTCAAACGGCACGTATTGGACCGGGTTTTCGATCGTCTCGTTCACCGACCCGCTTCAATTTTCACCGGCCGCCTTGCTGGGTGACAACTTCTGGACCCAAGTGCCCGCGCTGTCGCAGCGGCTGCCCATTCCCGCCAGCGTGACGCTTTACACGTCAATCGGCTTCGGCGTTGGCCAAGAAGTGAAGGCGCGCTCACTCAGCACCGGAGAAGCGGGTACGCGGCGCGCGGTGGCTTTTGCCGGCCGGGCTTCACAAGCACAGGCGCTAACGCTGCGAACACTCGACTTGCTCAGTTACTTGGGAGCGTTCGACTTCGACGTCAGCCCGCCTTGGCAACTCGAGAGTACCGCCAAGGTGCCCGATGCCACTGACGTCGACAATGACGGGTTGTGTACCAACGCGCAGCGCTGCCCCACAGGCACCGAAGACGTACCCAACTATGCCCGCTTCACCCCCAGCCCTTTCGCGCCGCGCCGGGAGCAACTGTTGCGCACCGAAGTGAAAGTCGCGCCTTTGCCGGCGCCGTTCGATCGGGTGGTGGTCGCCCAGTTGATCACCGACAAAATTGCCGGCCTGATACCGGTGGGCTTGACGACGCAAATGGCAACCTCGAATACGCAAGCCGGTCGAATCATCGAGCCCTTCGTCGTGCGCAGCGGAGCACCCTATGGTGACTTGGCGACGGCTTTTCGGGCTGTGCTGGTGCTCGCACAGTCGGCCAACGGTCAAACCCAGAGCGGCCGGCTATCAGCCAGCGCAACACTCCCCACCCAGGTATTGTTCAAACCCTTTCTGCCAGCACTCGAAGCCCCTTTGTACACTCCGGCCAACCGTACCTTGCAACCCCACCAACCCGATTGGGCTGCGGCAGCGTCAGCGGGAGCAGACATGGGGCGCCTTACGTTGACGGGTAGCCAGACCACACATTGCTACTACTTTCCCCACACGGGGCAGATGACGGCCTTGGTGCTGCCTCCGGTGCCACCCGGTACCCTCGCAGACCCCAGCGAAGACGCGGCGGCACGAATCTCGCTTTCAGCGGTTGACCTGGCCGATGGGCTCTCAGTCGACGAAGTTCTTTCCTTCCAAGGCATTAACCTGTTGAATTTGGGTGAAGCCATCGATGGATTCGCTTCTGTCGAGCGCTGAGGGGTTCCAGAAAAGGACACTCAAAATATGGCCGGGCAGAAAGACGTGATCATCGGTATCGATCTGGGCACGACGAACTCGTGCGCCGCCCTCGTCGACGGTGAGCAAAACGGCGTTCCGAAGGTGAAGCTGATTCCCTACAAGGGCGGCGAGTTCACTGTTCCCTCCATCTTTGCCATCGACGACAAAGGCAACGAGCTGATCGGTTACGAAGCCAAGCGTCAGTGGCAGCTCAACCCCAAAAACACTGTCTATGGCGCCAAGCGCCTGGTGGGCCGCACCTTTCGCAGCGACATCGTCGAGACGATGCAGAAGGTCGTCGGGTATCAGGTCAAACCTTCCGTCGACAACAAAGAGGTGGTGATCGACGTCGCGAAAAAAGAATTCACGCTGCAAGAAGTGTCGGCGCGTATTCTCAACAAAATTCGTGACGTTGCCTCGAACCACCTGCGCGTACCGGTGCATCGCGCGGTCGTCACCGTGCCCGCGTACTTCACCGACCGTCAGCGCCAGAGCGTGAAAGACGCTGGCAAGCTGATTGGCATGGAAGTGGTGCGCATCATCAACGAGCCTACTGCCGCTTCACTCGCTTACGGCGTGGGCAAGGGGTTGAACGAAAAGGTCGCAGTGTACGATCTCGGCGGCGGCACTTTCGACGTGTCGATCATCGAAATTCGCGGGCAAGTGTTCGAAGTGAAAGCCACCGGAGGCGACATTTTTCTCGGGGGTATCGACTTCGACAACGCGATGATTCACTACATTTTGGGCGAGTTCGAAAAGAAAACTGGCATCGATCTTTCCAACGATCCCGTGGCGATGCAGCGCATTAAAGACCTCGCCGAACGCACCAAAATCGATCTCTCGGCCCGTGAAGAAGCTCCCTTCAACATTCCCTTCATCACCATGACGCCGGCCGGGCAGCCACTGAACATCGAAATGCGGTTCACCCGCAAGCTGCTCGAGCAACTCACCGTAGAGCTCGTCGATCGCACGTTGAAAATCGTAGCCCGCGTGTTGGTCGATTCAGGCCTGTCGACACAAGACATCGACGAAGTGATGCTGGTGGGTGGCCAAACCCGCATGCCCGTGGTGCAAGAGCGCCTCACCAAGTTCTTCGGAAAAGTACCTTCAAAAGCGGTGCACCCCGACGAAGCCGTGGCCATTGGCGCGGCGCTCTACGCCCACTCGCTGCAAGACGACAGCAACCTGCGCTTGCAGTTGCTCGACGTGATTCCCATGGCGATTGGCCTCGAACGTGCGGGAGGCGGCTTTCACGTCGTCTTTCCCCGCAACGCGGCCATTCCCAACGCCAAGCAGATTACCGCCACCACCAGTACCGACAATCAGACCGAACTGATTATGCGCATTTTCCAGGGCGACAACGACATGGTGACGCGCAACGAAATGCTGGGCGAGTTCACTTTTTCAGGCATTCGCCCTGCCCGAGCCGGCCAAGTCGAGGTCGAAGTCACCTTTGACGTCAGCATCGAAGGCATTCTCACCATGCATGCGCGCGACCCGGCGACGGGCAAAGAAATGCGCACCACCGTACGCGTCACGCAGCACTGACCCCTTACGGCACGTAATAGCCGCTGCGGCTGGTCCACGATTCGCCGCCGCGGCCGTCGCGCACCACGAACCAAAATGTCACCGGCCCCTCTTTGGGGTTGGCGCCGGGCGTCCACGTGGTTTTGTGCCGGCTGGCTTGGCCGCCTTGATCGACTCCGCTTGTTTCGGTCGGTCCAAACCGGCCCATTGTGGTGTGCCACGCCACCTTCCACGCTTCTTTCAGCGCAATGGGCTGTAGCTCGAAGCTCGGCACCACATACTGTTCTTCAAGGCCCGCAAAATCATCTAACTCGAAGATACCTTTGCTACCCGTCAACGTACGTAACCCATTTTCAGGCCACGGCTCACCGTCAAGTCGAATGCCCTGCAGCGCCGGATTTTCGTTTTGCTTCATGCCGGGAACAATTGGGCAATTGAAGACCATTAATTTCTGCGCATAGATACGCTCGTCTCCCGCTGAAACGTTGAGCACCAACGGCACGCGCAGGCCTCCGAGCCCTCCAAATGTGCTCACGGCGCGCGTTTCTTCCAAGAGAAAGCCGCTTCCTCCATCGCTGACGGGTGCCGGCAATTTCAGTGGCCCCAAAGAAAAAGGGGGCAATACGCTCACCCCCGCATCGAGCGTGCCGCGACTAAGCTCGATGAACTGCCCCTCATTGCCGCAAATGCGATCGTCTTGGCGAACACAGGTACGCAGCGTGTACTCGAGCGGCCGGCCCTCGCCTTTGGGGTCGGCGATCAAAGTCGACAGCGTGATCGACGCGTTGAGTGCAACGAGCGACGCGGGGTTGCGCGGGTTGCAGTCGGGCGCCATCGACTCAGGAGGCGAAAGGGCCATGCCCAGCACGCGCAAGTCGAAGACCTGGCTCAAGTCATCTTGGCTGCCAACGCACCCAGTGAGAAAGGCCACCGTTACCCAGGCGATGAATCGCGAGCGCTGCATCAGAACGAACCTTTCAGGCCCAACACCGGCAAGAAGGGCACGCCCGGCACCTCAAACTCCTGACGAAAGCGGTAGTCAAAAATCGACGCCTCGACGTTGTGTGCGTTGTAGACATTCTGAATGTCGAGAAACACCGTGAGTGTCCACAGCTTGAAGACGAAGCTCTTGTCGACGCGCAAGTCGAGCTGGTGAAAGGGCTTCACCCGACTCGAGCGGAAATCGCCAAACTGCGCCGAGAAACGGTTCGAATCAGCCTGGTACAAGTCGTAATCATGCGAAAGCGGCGTCTTCGGGTTTCCGGTGACGTAACGAAACCGGGCGCCCACTTCCCACCCTTTGCCGATGCGGTAGCTGCCGACCAACGTCAAAATGTGCGTCTGATCAAACGCGGTCAACACGTAGGGGTCGTCTGTGCCCGCGCGACGCTCTTCAGAACGGTTGAAGGTGTACGAGAGCCAGCCAAAGAAGTGCTCGGTCACTTCATGGCGCACCATCAATTCCAAACCGTATGCCCGGCCCAAACCGTCGTTTGAATAGCGCTCTACGGTGACGCTGCCGTCTTCGTTGACGGTGCGCGGCCCCGGCTGCACCACGTTGTCGAAGCGGCGGTTGTAGTAACCGGTCAAATCAACGTTGATGTTGTCGGTCAGCTTCTGCACCACGCCCAGTGACGTTTGAAACGCCTTCTCGTGCACCAGTGACGGCGTCCCAAACGGAGCGGGCTCCAAATTCACCGCCGCCGGCGGCTGCGTGTAGAGGCCCACCGAGCCCTTCAGTTGAGTCCATTCGGTAATCTCAAGCTGCGCCCACAAGCGGGGGTCTGCCGCCCAACGCCGCTGCCCATGCACGTGGGCGAAGCTGCCACGAATGCCCGGCGTCACCGTCAGCTTGCCGATTTTGAAATCAGTCTCGAGATAGAGCGCCGCGTCGACCGCGTTCAGCTGCCGCTCAAGGTGCTGCTGCTCAACCGCCGGCTGCGCGCCGGGAAAAGCGACGTACTGCGTGCCCGAAAACACCGGCAGCTCGGCTTTACCGGCAATGTGGTCCCACCGGCTGTCGGTACCCAAGCGCAGGGTGAACCACTTGTTGGCTTCGTAGGTGTAGTCGGCGCGCAAACCCACCGCATACGTGTCAGCGATTAACTGCGTCGTACCAAAGGCAAAGGTGGCGTTGTCGTAGCCTAAATAAGGCGTGATTTTGTAGGTGCTCTTACCCCGCCGAAAAACGCCGTTGCCCACCAGGCGATGAAACCGGGTGTGTACGTCGAGGCTGACATCACGGTTGCGGCCTCCGCCCGTGGCCACCACCTTCAACAAGTCGTCAGAGCCGAACGCCATCAACGAATAGTTGTTGCGCGAGGGCTTGCCCTTCGGCCCACCCGCGTCGAGACGCACCTGGTAGTCCCAATAGGTGGGCAAGATGAGCAGCGTGCCGCCTTCGGGGTCTTTCGGCAGCACCAACGGCAAAATCGCGTCGACATAGCTGCGCCGCGCCGCGGCGGCGATGGAAACACCTTCAGTAATCGGCATTTCGAAGAACAAGCTAGAATCTTGCACGTCGACCTTGGCCACTCCGTGGTACGTGTCAGACGCGCCTTGCCGAGTAGTGACATCAACCACTCCGCCCACCGCACGGCCGTACCGCGAGCCGAACCCCCCCGGAAAAAAATCGACCTTGTCGAGAAACTCACCGTTCACCACCGACGGTCCCGCGCCCAAGTGGAAGAGGAGCGGAATTTCCACCCCGTCCATGTAGGTCAGCGTCTGCGCCGGCGACGCCCCGCGCACAATCAACTGGCCGAGCAAAAACGGAGCCCGCGCCACGCCGGGAAAATTCTGAATCACCCGAACCGGGTCGCCAAAGCTACCGGGAACTTTCTGCAGTTCTTGGCGCTCGAGCGTGCGGCGCACCACTTCTTTGCGGTCGCGCTTGGCCCGCACCACGGTCTCGAAGCCAGAAGCCTTGGGAATCAGGTAGTAAATGACTTCGGTCGTCTCGTCGGAGGCCAGCGTCTCTTCGGCGTTGAACGTCTCGAAGCCAGAAGCCTGCGCCACGCTCTTGCAGTGACCGGCAAAGACGCGCAACGAGAAGGTGCCCTTGTCATCTGACAGCGCTTCACCCGCATCGGGTTGATCGACACATTGCACGGTGCCGTTGGGCACACGGGTGCGGCTGCCGCGCGCCACCAAGGTGCCCTTCAGCGTCGCCCGAGGCACCGCCATTTCGCTCCCCGCATCAGTCACGCCGGCATCAGGCACCGCGAGCACGAAGCGCACTTGGTAGAGCATCTGAATCGGCGCGGGTACACCGTCGACTTCGGCAGGAGAAAAGCGGTACTGCTTCATCGCCTCCACCGCGGCCTCGTCAAAACCATTGCCCACCGGCTGCGCTACCGCAGCTTCGGTGACCGAACCATCAGCGCCCAGGGTCACCGTGAGCACCACCACCGCTTCTAACCCAGCGCGCTCGGCTTGCGGCGGGTACACCGCTTCGACCCCTTGCAGCAACGCCGGCTCTTTGGTCAGCACGGGCACGTGCACGCCGGCATCGACGAGCTGGCGGCGCACGGTCTCCTCAGCCCGGGCCGGGAGAGCAAAGGCCAACAGTCCGAAGATCGCGCAGAGCCAACGCACCGTAAGGGAGGACTCTTTATCTGGTCGCCACCTGTTGTGCTACGCGTTAGCGCGCCATGCTCGACTCTCAGCTGCTTCAGGCATTGCAGTGCCCCGCTGATCACGGCCCGCTCATTTATTTCGCGAAAGAGGGCTTTCTTTACAACCCACGCCTCAAACGCCGATACGCGATTGAAGACGGCATTCCACAGATGATCGCCGGTGAAGCCACCTTGTTGAGCGACGACGAGCACCAGCGCTTGCTCGACCTTGCGCAGCGCGAAGGGCTGACCCCCAACTTCTGATGTTCTCGTTCACTCCAGGGCTGGTCGACACGCACTGTCATTTAGACATGCCGGCGTTCGATGCTGATCGCCCGGCCGTGCTCGAGCGCGCCTGGCAAGCAGGCCTCACTGGCATGGTGATACCCGCGGTCAGCCCTGATCGCTGGGAGCCGTTGACGCGCTGGCCGCAACACGACGCCCGCGTGCAAGTGGCGCTCGGCATTCACCCCCAAGCGTTGCCAGACTTGCCCGAAGCCGACGATGACAAACACCTGGCGCAGCTCGACGTGCTGCTCGAGAAAGGCGTCGCCATCGCGGTGGGAGAATGCGGGCTCGATGGCCCCAGCGCCGCGGCGGCGCCGATGTCTCGCCAACTCAAAGTGCTCAAAGCGCACTTCGCTCTCGCACAAAAGCATCGGCTCCCCGTGTTGGTGCACTGCCTGCGCGCGCACCCTGACTTGATGCGGCTCTTCAAAGAATCAGCCCTGCCTGACGCCGGGGTGTTGATGCACAGCTACAGCGGCTCGAAAGACATCACCGGCTTCTACGTGTCGAAAGGGTGCCATTTCTCTTTCGCAGGCCCGGTGACTTTTCTTGAAGCCCGCCGGCCACTCGAGGCGCTGCGGGCCGTGCCCTTGGAGCGGCTGATGGCCGAGACCGACGCGCCTGATCAGTCGCCGCACCCACACCGGGGGCAACGTTGCGAACCTGGCTACCTGCCATTGGTGGTAGCCGCCATGGCCCATGCGCGTGGCGAAGACGAGGCCACCGTACGCACGGCGATCGACCGCAACGTGCAGCGCTTCTTCTCGCGCCGGTGACCTAAGGTTTGGAGCCAACAGGCGACTTACGCTATGAGCAGCCGCATTCTCGTGACTTCTTTAGCACCCGCCCCAGACAACGCGTCGTTGCCTTCGCCGGCACCGTCGGAAAAACCGTTCAAGCTGCACCGAAGGTTCGACCGCACTGGTCGCTTGCTCGGCGATGGGGCGATGGAGCGCCTGTCGAAATCAAGCGTGGTGGTCTTCGGCTTGGGTGGCGTGGGCAGCTATGCAGTCGAAGGCCTGGTGCGCAGCGGCGTGGGCCACTTGACGCTGGTCGACTTCGACGTGGTGTGCGTCACCAACACCAACCGGCAGTTGCAGGCCACGGTGAGCAGCGTGGGCAAACCCAAAGCCGAATTGCTCGCGCAGCGCTGCAGGCAAATCAACCCCGACGTGAGCGTAGAAGCGGTACAAGACTTTTACCGCGCTGACGGTTCTGCCCACCTGCTCGACGGGCCGTACGACTTCGTGGTCGACGCCATCGACAACGTGAAAGCCAAGCTGCATTTGCTCTCACAGTGCGTCTTGCGCGGGGTGAAAGTGGTGAGCTCCATGGGGGCCGCCGGCCGCTTAGACCCCACCGCCATTCGCGTTGAAGACTTGTGCGAAACGCATATGGACCCGTTCGCCAAAGACATTCGCAAGTTGCTCAAGCGCAAGTACGGCATCGACACGCAGCAGCCCACGGGCATCACCGCGGTCTACTCCATCGAGCCGCGCCGTGAGCCCGTGCCCCTCACGTACGACGCCGCCACCGAAGGGTTCATGTGCGTCTGCCCCCATGGTGAAAACGACTTTCATTCTTGCGAGCACAAAAACCAAATCGACGGCAGCGTGGCTTTCGTCACCAGTGTTTTCGGCATGAACATCGCCGGGGTGGTGGTGCGTCGATTGAGCCATGGCCGATAGCAACAACCTGTAGCAATGGGGGCTTTCAATACACCGCCAAAGCTTGGACAATCGCCCTTTCGCCGCTGATCATCGCTCCCATTCATGCTTTCCCTCGTGCTCATAACCGCGCTCAGCGCGGCGCCCGCGAAGCAACTCTCATTGGCGTTGCCTGGGTTGACCGTGGTGCGGCTCAACAAAGGTGAAGGTGCGCTGTACAGCGAGCTGCTGGCGCAGGGGCTCACCAAAGCCAATGTGCGCGTCATCACCTCGCGTGACATCGGCGCCATGCTCGGGTGGGACCGACAGAAGCAGCTCATGGCTTGCAACGAAACAAGCTGCGCCGCCGAATTGGTAGGGGCAATGGGAGCTGACGGCTTAATCGTCGGCGACATCGGCAAGCTCGGAGACGAGTTCGCGCTCAACGTGAAAATTCTCTCGAGCAAAGACGGTTCAATCTTGGCCATTCACAACGCGCGCGCACCGAACCAAAAGGCGCTCACCCGCGAGGTGGAACGGGCTCCCGCGGCTTTGGTCGAGCAACTCAAGTCGAAGCTCGCCCCTCCTCCCGTCGCCCCCACGCCGGCTCCGCCAGAGGCCGTGGCGCCGCTGGTGACTCCGGCCGTTCCTCCACCGCTGATCAATGAGCCAGAACCCAAGCACTCGGCAATTCGCCCCTGGTCCTACGTCGCCATGGGCGTGGGCGTGGCCGGCGTGGCGACGGGCGTGGTGCTCAAATTACAATCTGACAAAGAGCTCGAAGCGCTGCGCAAGGCGACCAGCGCTGAAGAGGCCACCGCGCATGCCCGCAACGGCCAGCGTTTCGAAACGTTTGGCTACACGGCAATTGGCGTGGGAAGTGGCCTCGCCATCGGAGGGGTGATCATGTTTTTCTTGGGTGACAGTGCGCCCTCAGCCAAAGTGAGCATTGCTCCTGGTCGCTTTCAACTCGGCTTTTCGGGTGCATTACCGTGAAGCGCGTCGCCGGTGGGTTGATCGGGGCGATGCTCTTCATCGGTTGGGGGTGCCAAAATTGGAACACCGAACTGGGTGTCGTGCTGAACCGTATCGACGGGGGTGAAATGACCGGCGATGGTGGCCCAGACGCCGGTACCGACGCGGGGAGCGATGCGGGGTGCATGAGGCAGCTCTGCCTTAACCAGTCCTTCGAAGCCGGCTTGAGCTTCAGCCCTATCGCCGTGGTTGATCAGACGTTCATGTCGGTCGGCCGGTCACCGGTAAGGCGCAGCCAACTCGCCGTCTTCATCGATGGAGGTTTCACGCTGACAACGCTGGCTCCGACCATTTCAGGGCCCGTCGGGCTGTTGGCGCAGTCACCGAACGACTATTTCGTCGCGGCTGAAAACGGCGTGTCGGTGGTACGAGATGGCGGAACTCAAACCAGCACAACCTGCAACATGCCGATGCCCAGCCCCGCGTGGTGGGGGGTGAGCGGAAACCCCGCCTCGACAGTCACGTTCGTGGGCGACATCGGCAGGCTCTGCACCTGGACAGCCGATGGAGGCTTCGAAGGTATCGACATGCAAACCATTACCGACCCATCGGCGAGCGGGTGGCTGAAGGGTGTGGCCGCGTTCGACACCGGCGAACGTTTCATCATCGGCGACCAGGCTTTACTGATGTACTGGGCCCCCCCCGCGACCGCTTCTGTCTACCAACACTCGGCCAACAAAGGAGACATGCAAGCCATCGACGGCCCTTCGCCTGACGCTCTGTGGGCAGTTGGGCAATTCGGCATGGCGGCCCGTTGGAACCCGGTCGATGGCGGCCATTGGCTCGAGTTGCCCTTGATTCCCGGCATCACCACGGACATCAACGCGCTCTGGGTGCGCACCAATGATGACGTTTGGCTGGTGGGCGGGGCCGGGCTTTTCAAGCATTGGAACGGCACGGCGTGGAACAACGTCACCGTCGAAGAAGTCGACAGCACGGTTGATCTCAAAGGCGTGCGTGGCAGCGGCCCCAGCGATCTCATGGTCTCGGGCACCCGAAATTTGCCCGACGGCGGAGAACGCGGGCTGTTGCTTTACTACCGTCGCAACCCTTGAGCGCAGCATCGGTCTTTCGGCCGATAGAAGCGAAGTCGGCAGGCTGCTCTAAACCCTGGCCCAACCGCCTTACCCGCTGGAGCCCTTCGTTGAACTTTTGGAAGTCATTCACCCTGGCTCTCGCGACAGTGACGCTCACCGCCTGCCACGATTGGAACACCGAGCTCGCCCAAAGGCTGCAACAGCTCGACGGCGAGAACGACGCCGGCGCCGACGGTGGCTCCACCGATGCCGGGTGCCAAACACCCCTCTGTCTCGCGTACACCCTGCCCTTTCGCCAGAGTGACGAATTTCGCAACGCGATGGTGCTTGGCTCCCACGCCTTTGCGGTGCTCGCCGACAGCGTCAATTTTCCCTCGTACCTGGCGGTTCTTCGTGACGGCGCGGTAGACCTCACCCCACTCGACACCAGTGGTGGCATTGCCTGGGGTATCGCCGGCCATTCGACCGATGAATTCTTTCTCGGCCTGGGCTCGGGCGCCGTGCGCTACGGCGATGGCGGCGTTCTCGAAAAGACAACCCAGTGCGGCCACATGCTGCACACCGACCCCGACTGGTATTGCGTGAGCTCGGGCAATCGCGACGAGGCGGTGTGGGTGCGGGGCAGCTCTGAAGTTTGCACCTGGTCAAACACGGGCACTCACTTCACCGGCTACGACTTCTCGTCGTTGGTGGCCACTCCCGCGTTTCTCAACCTCGTCAAGGCGCTGTCGCTGCCCACCGGCGAGCGGTTCTTCGGCGCCAACGAAGGAGGGCTTTTGTACTGGAAAGCGCCCGGCGAGCCGATGCTCTACCGTCATGCACTCGCAGCGACGAACCACGCCACCTTCACTGCGCTCGCCGGCCCCGACATCGACAGCGTGTGGGCCCTGGCCGACAACGGCGCGGTGGCCCGCTGGGTGCCCAACAGCGGCGACGGAGGCACTTGGGAAGCTCGCCCCTCAATTCCCTTCTTTGAAGGCAGCGTGCGTGACGTGTGGGTGCGCGACAACAGCGATATCTGGGTGGCAGCCGACAAGGGCCAGTTGATGCACTACGACGGCTCCCGGTGGAACGAAGTAGCCGCTGAAGGTCTCAACGCGAAAATGGACATCAACGTGGTGGTCGGCAGCGGCCCTGACGACCTGCTCGTCGCCGGTGCAGAACGGCCAGCAGATGGCGGCTTTCGCAGCGTGCTGCGCTATTACCGCAGGGGAAATGAACCTTAAGGCCCGCCCCCTTTAAGGCTCAGCGGTCGGCTCAGGCACCACCTTCACCAAGCCGGGCTTCAAGTGCTCTCGCTTGCAGATGCGCCGGTACACGCAACGCGCGCACACTTCCATATCGCTGCTCATGGGAAAGTGCTGTTCAGGCATTGGCTCGTTGTTGGCCGCGTTGAGGAGCAGCCCCTTCATTTCGCGCACGCTTTCGGCAAAGCGGTTTTTGAAGCCTTCAAGCGCCAAAGGGTCGACGCTGACTGACTTTTCTACGCCCTCGGTAACATACACGAGCGACGCTTTCATCGTCTCGAGCGGGCGCTGGTAACGGCTGGCGAGATAGAGCGCATAGCCGAGCACTTGATCGTCATAGCCCTCACGCGCCTGCCCTGTTTTCCAGTCGACAATCACCGTTGAGCCGTCGTCTTCGATGTACGCAAAGTCGGGCACGGCGAAAATGCGTACGTCGTGCATGAGAAAAACAGAATGCTCAAAGTCCATGAAGTCGACTTCGAGCCATTGCTCCGGCTTCAGACGTTTCGCGAGGGGAAGCCACCGCGAAGAGAAAAACCATTCAAGCGCCTTGCGCACGCTTTCCCAGTTTTCTTTCCACTGGCTGGGCTCAACAGGCTCGCCGTACTCGTGCTCTACCAGGCCCGAAAATTCTTTGCGGCCACGCGTTTGCCAATAAGCGCGCGAACGGCTGAACACGAAGTCTTGCTGCATCACCCGGTGCACCCGTTCAATCACCCGCGCCGGCTCCAAGGTGCGGCCATGACGCGCCGCCATCAACACACCGCGAATGGCCGCGTGCACCACACTGCCCGACCAGGTGTAACGGTTAGAAAGCTTCTTCAACGTGTACAGCTGCTTGCGAAAGGGGGCGGCGTTGTCTTCCCACCCGCCCCACGACAGGTAATAGGTGAAGAAATACGCGCGACGACAGCTCGAGAAGCGCTCATGGCGCGTCTTCGACCACGAAAACCCGTTGACCAGTACCTTACGCACGCTCAAGCGCCCCCCATACTATGATCGGCCATGGTTCGAGTGCGGCATCGGCTGATAAGAGACCTGCCCGATGGCTCCCGCTCCTTCTCCGCGCTTACGCCCCGCTCTATTGCAGTGGTTCGATCGACACCAGCGTGACCTGCCTTGGCGGCGCACGTCTGACCCATACGCGATTTGGTTGAGCGAAATCATGCTCCAGCAAACCCAAGTCTCGACCGTGGTTCCCTACTGGGAGCGGTTTTTCGAGCGTTTTCCCAACGTGCGAGCCCTGGCCGCGGCGCCACTCGATGACGTGCTCGGGTTGTGGCGCGGGCTCGGCTACTACTCACGCGCCCGTCTTCTGCACCGGGCAGCCCAAGCCGTCGTCTCGGAGCATGGCGGCCACTTCCCCCCGACGGCAGAAGAATTGCGCGCCCTACCGGGCTTTGGCCGCTATACAGCGGGCGCGGTTGCCTCCATCGCTTTCGAAGAAGAAGCACCCCTTGTCGACGGCAATGTGGCGCGCGTTTTTAGCCGGTGGTTTGCGATTGAAGGCCCGCCAGGCGACAAAGCGCGCGAAGAATTGCTCTGGCGCTACGCCGAAGCCTGCGTCAAAGGCGAGCGGCCAGGCGATTGGAACCAAGCCGTGATGGAGCTGGGCGCCACGGTCTGCGTCAAACACGCGCCGCTGTGCTTGTTGTGCCCCGTGAGCGCGCATTGCCAGGCACGAAAAGAAGGCCGCGAACATGCGTTGCCTCCTGCCCGGCGACGCGCCGCTCCCAAAGAAATGCGCCTGTACTGTGCGGTGACGCAAAAAAATGGAGCAGTGCTGCTGGGCCGCCGCGAAAACAAAGGCCTCTTCGGGGGCCTGTGGGAATTGCCTTCGACCCCCGTGCTGCCCGAATTGAGCGCGCTATTAGGCACCACGAAAAAACCCGGCGCCTCGCTGGGTACGGTGGAGCGGGTGCTTACCCACCGTAAGTTGACGCTCGAGCTCTACCCGCTGCCCGCGCCGAAAAAGTTACCGCGTCCCAGCGCTCCGTATGCCGAGCTGAAATGGCAAAACGTCGAGGCCCTGGCGACACTGGGCATCAGCGCGGCAATGCAGGCGGCGCTGAAGGTCGCGCTGCCCGCTCACGGCAAAGCACGCCGGTAAGCTGCTATAGCTTGGCGCTACCGCATGGCCCATTCCATTGACCCTCCTTACGCGGAATATGTGCTGACCCACGTACCTGACGGCGTTGAAGTAACGACACCCCACGGCATCGACCGTTTGCCGCTGGTACCCAACTTCACACTGTGCGTCGCGCGCGAGCAAGGTTGGCCGATTCAAGTCGGGGGCGAGCGATTTCTCCAACTGGGTTGGGGCGGCCGCCGCAATCACACTGTCGACTTTGACGCGCACATGGGCTGGCGCATCAACCATTTGGGCCACACCGGCACCATCATGCACAACAACCGTGCGCTCGAGGGCGGTGCACGCGCGTCGGCGTTGGCTGACGGAGACCGCATCGTGCCGGCGCAGGGCTTGGTGTTTACTTTTCGTCTGTTGCCAAAGCTCCATTCATTGGGCGAGCGACTGATTCAGTCGTCGGTCGTCAATGTTTTGCAACAGGCGACGACGATCTTGCCCGAAACGGGAACCCGGGAGCATTTCGACGTTGGCTACGACTGGTACGACGCGCTCATTTCGAGCCAGAAAACGCCGGCGGGCCAAGTGCTCACCGACTGGGTGTTAGATCACATCACCGACGCTGAAGAAGCGAAGCACTACACGCTGCAGCTGCTCGCGCGCCATTACATTCAGGCTCCGAGCAAATACCGTTAGGCCACCGCACGGCGAAAGTGCCGTTGGGCCGCTTGCACCGCTTCTAAAATGCGTTCGGTTTCGGCCATTGAACGCATTGCCAGCCCGCATGCCGGCGTGAGCAACATGTTTGCCAACCATGACGACCCACCGAAACCCGCGGGCAACGTGGTGCGCAGCGAGGCTTCAACCGCGTCGAACAACGCTTCAGGCTTGTACGCGGCGTCGATGTCAGTGGGAACAATGCCCAACGACAATGTGGCGCCCGACGCAACAAAGCGGCTGAAAGCGGCGCGTTCTTTCACCACCGCATCGAAAGAAAGCCGCGCATCGACCGACAAAATGTCGAGGCCAAGCTCCATTATCGCCGCCCAGTCGGTATTGCCGCAGCAATGCAAGCCGACCAGGGCCCCGCTCTGCTGTACCGCTGCAATCAACACTTTCAACTCTTGCAGCATCAGCACGTGCTTCATGTCGCTCTTGTCGAGCGCGTAAAGGCCCGGTTCGTCGAGATACAAAATCGCGGTCGCTCCCGCGTGCCGCACTGCGCTCACCAGCGCCAGCGACTTGGCCATCAGCATGTGAAAGACCTGCTGGTCCATGTCGGGTACGTCTTGCAGCAGACGGCCGCTCGAGGTGCGCGCTACCCAACGCACCGTGGCGGGGCCAGCAATCTGCACCTTGGCGAACGGCAATTGGCGCTGCTCGATTTCGCCCATGAAGGCGCGAAAGCTGCGGCAAGCGTCGGCCGACGGCTCGAACGCGGAGTATGCCTTGGCATTGAGCGCTTCTTCTAAACGCTGCCCGAAGGGCCCCTTCTGCCGCTCCCACACCCGTGGGTCGACGAAACACGTGCCGTCGTTGTCGAAAGAAACACCGGGAAAACCCTCGAGGGCCGCGGGAATCATCAGCTCGGCCGGGTGCCCGGTGGGCAACTGCGGCAGAAAGGGCACGTCGTGTTGCAGAGAGCACTGCAGAGCCAACTCGGCCTGGGTATGCGGCAGACTGCCGATGCCAGTGGTTGCGCAGGGCGGCAAGAGCCCCAACGCCTTTCGGGCAAAAGGACGCATGTTTGTTGCCGCGACTGTACCCCAAACCCTTTGACGCGCGGCCGAACTTATGGCGTATGGTGCCCCTCGATGGAAACTTACAACCCCCTCACCGGGTACCTGCCGCTGGCGCTCGTTTTCCTCGTCGCCGGTGGCATGGCCTTCGCCATTCCGCTCATCGCGTCGATGCTCGGCCCCAAGAGCGTCAACCCGATTAAAAGCGAAACGTTCGAGTGCGGCAACGTCACCATCGGCTCGGCGCGTCAGCGCTTCGCGGTGAAATTTTACGTGGTGGCACTGCTCTTTATCGTCTTCGACGTAGAAGCGGTTTTTCTTTACCCTTGGGCGGTGAACTTCAAGGCGCTCGGCTGGTTTGGGTACACCACCATGTCTTTGTTCGCCGCGACGTTGATCGTCGCGCTCGCGTACGTCTGGAAAAAAGGCGCTTTGGAGTGGGAGAGCTAGGTCATGGCAGAACTTGAAGTGACTCCGGTGATTGCCACCCGCCGTGACGAGGCGATGGGCTTTTTTCAAAAGATGGTCTCGAAAGGCTTGGGCTGGGCGCGCAAATATTCGCTCTTCACCTACCCGTTCGCCACCGCCTGCTGCGGTATGGAATACATGTCAGTCGCGGCAAGCCGTTATGACATCGCCCGCTTTGGCGCCGAGTTTCCACGGTTTTCGCCGCGTCAGGCTGACCTGCTGATGGTGGTGGGCACCATCAACATGAAGCAGGCACCCATTCTGAAGCGCGTCTACGAGCAGATGACTGAGCCCAAATGGGTCGTCTCGTTCGGTGTATGCGCTTCAACGGGCGGCTTTTACGACAACTACGCGGTGCTCCAGGGCATTGACCGCATTCTACCGGTCGACGTCTACATACCCGGTTGCCCACCTCGGCCCGAGCAGGTGCTCGACGGTCTGATGCTGCTCCAAGACAAGATTCAGAACGAGCACGATCGCGGTATGCACCCGTTGGGCAACAAGCCGACGCATCGCCCGGGCGCGAACGATTTGATGCGCGATCATTCGAAGATCACGTAACGGCAGCGCGCTACTGGGGGTTGTTCCAGTTTCGGGCCAGCGGGTCTTCGCCTTTGCTCATCACCTCGTGAAAGCCGTTGAGCAGCGCCAACGTGCGCGCTTTGATGGTCTTCACCGGCAAATCGCCCGCAGCGTCAGAAAACTCGCCGGCCACTTCGTGCGTCAGCGAGTAGACACGAAACGCAAAGTCGCGCAGCAAAATACGCTCTTCCCACGCTCGGCCCGTGACTTCAGGCAACACCGCCGCCTTGAGCAGCTTGAGCGCCTGGGGGGTGGCCCGCCCTTCAATGTCATTGCGCAACATGGCTTCGCCTACCACCGCCCGCTCCAACCCCCGGAGCTTTTGAAATGCCGTCACCATCGGCTTCAATTCTTCGAGCGTGACGCGGTCTCCGGGAGCCACGAGCGCTATCTCGGACATCGCTCCGGCCATGCCACTCTTTCGCTGCAGGTTGGCGGCCATCAGCCACACGCCGTCGAGCGCGGTGCGTGCAGTTACCTTGTCGACCCAGTTGAGCACCTCGTGCACTGAACCGGCGAGCGTAGGCGAGGCATGCACGGGGTCCCACAGCGCGATGAACTGTAGAGACAGTGGCGTGAGCCCTCGGCGGTCTTCTGACACGCGGCCACCCCAAGGTATTTTCGCCGTCAACCGGGTTGACGCTTTTTGTTTCGCGGCAGTTTCCACATGAGCGGTGTCACCGAGCAACAAGCCGTGCAGCGGTTGGGGAGTTATCGAAGCGCTGTGTCTCTTGACGGTGGCCATGAACCGAACTGTCTCACGACTCAGTTGGACGATGTAAGAACGGCACCGGCGCTCCAGTGATCACACCCGTGTTCATGCGACAAGGTGCGCTTTTCGAACAATCGCGCAGATAGCGCGGTGACGACGATCACCGCTCCCCACGTTGTGCGCTCGAGCGCCGCGCCCCCTGTCGAAGCATGACTTTCTTGGCGTGAGCCACCGCGCGCCACAGCCCGTTGACAGGGTGCCACCCGTGGAACTACAAGTGACTCAATTTTGAAAATGATTATCAATACCAGTTTACAGGTTCGGCCCCATTGGGCGGGAGTAACGCTGGCGTGCTTGGTTGCGGGAGCGTCGTCGTGCGGTGAACGTTCAGAGGTGCCGCCACCGTTTCGCGTCGTGGCAGAAGACGCCTTCGACCTGCCCCTGGTGGGCGTAACGTCGCAGCAGCGCACCTTGTTTAATGAAGGCGACCGCCTCTTCGGTTTGCCCTTTCGCCCGGTCGATGGTTTGGGGCCGCTCTACATTCGAACCGCCTGCGGTGCGTGCCATGAAGAAGCCGGTAAAGGCCCGGGCCGGGTGACGAAAATGGCGGTGGTTGAAAGTGACGGCCTCACGCCTTCTGCTGATCAATCGGCGCTGCCATGGGGCCACACCCAGCGCCCGTACTTCGTGGCGGGCGCAACACAGCCCATTGCCGCTCCCACCGGCGTATCGCTGAAGCTGTCGAACCGCATCGGCCCGGCGGTGCTCGGCCGCGGCTACATCGAAGCAGTGGCCGACGAAGAAATTGTGCGCGTCGAGGCCGAGCAAGCGTCGCGCACCGACGGTATTCGCGGCCGCATCAACCGGGTGGAGCACCACTCAGAAGCCAACCCCGACCAGCCGTTCCACACGCTAAAAAAAGGCGACCGCAATGTGATGGGTCGTTTCGGGTTGAAGGCCCGCAGCGCGACACTCGACGACTTCACCGCTGATGCGTTCATGGGCGACATGGGCCTCACGTCTTTGTTGCGGCCGGTCGAACCCCTTAACCCCGACGGGCTGACCGACGACGAGCGGCCAGGTGTTGACCTGCCGCTGCTCACCGTGAACCAGGTGGCCGACTACATGCGGCTAATCGAGATTCCGGCTCGGGTGCCGAACGCCACAGGCAGTGCCCTTTTCGCTCGCACCGGTTGCGACGGCTGCCATGTGCCTTCGCTGCGTACACGCGCTGACTACCCCATTGCCCAACTCGCCGGTATCGACGCCTTCATTTATTCAGACTTGCTGTTGCATGACCTGGGCGAAGGCTTGGCCGACGGGGTGGTCGACGAGCAAGCCGGTTCGCGTGATTGGCGCACCGCGCCGTTAATTGGGGTGCGCTTCATGCGCAATTACCTGCACGACGGCCGTGCCACGTCGGTTGAAGAAGCGGTGCTCGCACATGGCGGCGAAGCCCAAATGTCGGTTCAACACTTCAAAGCCCTGTCTGATTCAGACCGCGACGTGTTGTTGCAGTTTGTTCAGTCGCTGTGATGTCGAAGGAGACTGCCCCATGAAGCACCTGCTCATCTTGGCCACGCTCGCACTTGCCGCTTGTGGGTCAACCTCTCACCGCGAGACGCAAACCACGGCCGAGGTGAAGCAATACATTCAGCGCAGTCTCGACGCGTTGCACGCCGCGTCGGTGGCATTGAAGACCGCCGCCCCCGACCACGCGTGGAGCGCCAGCAGCGACGCCGCGGCCATTGCCACCATGAAAGCCGAATGGAAGAAAGCCCGTATTGCCTACGAGTCGATTGAGGGGGCAATCGCCGTACTCTTTCCCGAGCTCGATGTGTCGACCGACGAGCGCTACGACGGGTTTCTGGCCGAAAAAGCCGACCCCGAGCTCTTCGACGGAGAAGGCGTCACCGGTGTGCACGCGATTGAGCGCATTCTTTACGCCGACAGTATTCCCCCGCAGGTGGTGAACTTTGAATCGGGGCTGACGGGCTATCAGGCTGCGGCTTTTCCCGCCGACACCACCCAAGCGCAAGACTTCAAAAACAAACTCTGCGCCCGCTTGGTGGCAGACATCGATGCGATGCGCTCGCAATTCACTCCGCTGGCGCTCGATGCCTCCACCGCGTTTCGCGGGGTAATTGGCTCAATGGGTGAGCAAATCGAAAAGCTCGAGAAGAGCGCCACCGGCGAAGAAGAGTCTCGCTACGCGCAATTCACCCTCGAAGACATGCGCACCAACGTGGCGGCGGGCGTGGCCACCTTTAATCTCTTCGTGCCCTGGCTCGAAGACGCTGGCGGCACGGCGCAGCGCGACGCGGTGAAGGCAGCCTTCGCCCGTGTCGACACGGCATACGCCCGTCTGCCAGGTGAAGCGTTACCACCCGTACCGACGACATGGAGTTCGGCCCACCCGAGCCAGGCCGACCTCGCCACCGACTTCGGCAAGCTCTACAGCGCGCTGCAGGCCGAAGCCGACCCCACCGCCCCCAGTTCGCTGGTGGCGCAAATGAATGCCTGCGCCGATCTCTTGAAAATTCCCCAGCTGCCCCAATGAACCGTCTTCTTCTGACATTGACACTTGCCCTCACCAGCAGCTGCGGCGGCGTTGACGATTCGGTTCCCGGCGAATTGTTCATCGCGTTGCCGCGCGACTTCGCGTCGTACTCCAGCTGGCAGAGCTTCGCGGTGAACGCTCCGTCGGCGCCGGCTGATTCGCACACCGCGGGCGAACGGACGATCTACTTGAACCACGCGCCGCCCAAAGGCAGCAGCGAGTACCCCGTCGGCACCATCGTGGTGAAGGTGATGAAAGAAGAGAACCAGACCTTCGCGATGGTGAAGCGCGGCGGTGGGTACAACAGCCGTGGCGCCACAGGGTGGGAATGGTTCGAGCTCGCGGCCGCAACCGATGGAACACCGGCCATCGTATGGCGAGGCATTACGCCACCCGCAGGCGAGCGGTACCACGGCGTGGCGGGCGGTGCGTGCAACGACTGCCATCAAGGTGCGCGTTCGAATGACTTCGTGCAGTCAGAGCCGCTTCAACTTTCACGTTTCTAAAAAAGAGGGTCTCATGCGCTTCGGGCTGTCGTTGACATTGTTGCTCTCGACATTCGCTTACGCCAACCCGCGCCCTCTGGCGATGACGTACCCGTACCAAACGGTGCCCAAAGACGGCTTAGAGCTTGAGCAATTTGTCGATCTCTCGCCTGTGCGCTCCATCGATACCACGGGCGAGCTGACGTGGGCCCCACGCACCGAGCTGGTAACCGAGTTTGAATATGGCCTTACCGACAGGCTCGAGCTGGGTCTCTACCTACAGCTCTCGAATGACCCCGCCAGTTCGACCGGCACCCTTCCATTGCGCTTCGATGGCATCAAACAACGGCTGCGCTACCGCGTGCTTGAACAAGGCGAGCTGCCGATCGACTTGAGCCTCTACGCCGAAGTGGCAGAAATGGTGAACGAGCTCGAGCTGGAATTCAAAATCAACCTGCAGCGAACGCTGGGGCCGGTGCGGTTGATGGCCAACCTGAGCGCCGAGCACGAAATGTATTACTCGGGCGAACGGGAGTGGGTACTCAACCCGTCGGCCGGAGCCACCGTGCAAATCAAACCCTGGCTGCATGTGGGCCTCGAGTACTGGTTCAACGTCGAGCTGGGCGAGCCCGGCAGCGGCACCTTCAACGCCGCTCCCCACCACTTTCTCGGGCCATCGGTGATGGTACAGCTCAAAAAGCTGTGGTTCACCGTGGCGCCATACGTGCGGCTCGACAATTGGCGACGCGCACCGCAGCTGGGTGACGACTATGGCCCGGTGTGGGTGCGTACCGTTTTAGGAATTGATCTCTAACGTTGCTCGAGGTGCCAATAACCAGCGGCGCGCGACAACGTACACTGCCGACCCCACGGCGCTACCGTAGAGCGCACCGGCCAGCACGTCAGTCGGCCAGTGCACGCCCACGCCAACTCGACTCACCGCAATCAAAGCCGCAAGCGGCATCGCCACCCATGCCAGCTTGGGGCGCCAGAACGAAAGCGCCGCCGCCACCGCGAAGGCATTGGCCGCGTGCAGGCTGGGCAATGAACCGACATTCGAAGCCGGCGAGAGGTACCGAAAAGTGCCTTCAGCCAGCGCGTAACAGGGGCGCATGCGGCCAAAGAACGGTTTGAGCACATACGCACCAAACGCATCAGTCATGGCGACAGTCACCGCGACGTGGGCCACCACTCCATAGCGCTGGGTGCGTTCCTTGTAGAGCACCCACGCCAAAAGGCTCAACCCAACCGTGAGCATGAAACCGCGCGACGACGCCAAAACAAAAAGCCCGTCGAGCCAACCAATGCCCAAGCCATTGATGGCCGAGAAGACGGTTTCGTCCCACCCCCAGCGAAAGTCATGCATGTGCGCGCCGAATCTCGATGGTGAGGTGCGAGATCGGAGCTGCTGCCATCACCGCTTGCTGGTACTCATCGAGCGAATTGGGTTGAGGGCTCTCGACGCTCACCACGCACACCAGGCGGCCATGGCCCAGCCGCCACAAATGCAAGTCGGCCACCCGGGTGTCGCCTACCTTCTCGAGCGCCGCGCGCACCGCATCGCGGTTTTTCGGGTCAGGGTCTAGATCGAGCAGCGGCCGCACGCTTTCTTTAATCAACCCGACTGACCACGCCGCAATCAGCGCTGCGCCCACGAGCGCGGCGACAGCGTCGAGCCAGCGCCAGCCCAACCACTCACCTGCGACCAAGGCCACAATCGCCAACACGCTGGTCAGCGCGTCGGCCACCACATGCAGGTACGCCGCGCGCAAGTTGTGATCATGGGCATGATCATGCGAATGATCGTGCGTGTGATCATGTGCGTGGTGCCCTTCACCCACCGACAAAAGCTTCACGCTGACCAAATTCACAATCAGGCCAATCACCGCCACTGGCAAGGCGTCTTTGAAATCGACGGCTTCAGGCGTCATCAAACGCTGCAAACCTGAAAGCGCCATCCACAAGGCGACGCCGAGGAGCAGCGCCGCGCTGGTGTACCCCGCCAGGGCATAAACCTTGCCGGTACCAAAGGCAAAGTGCTGCTCACCAGCGTGGGTGCGCGCATACCAATAAGCCACCGCCGAAAGGCCTAGCGCACCGACATGGGTGGCCATGTGCCAACCGTCAGCGGTCAATGCCAAGCTGTGGGTGACGTAACCGACGATCAACTCGGCCACCATCATCACCGCGGTCAGCCCCACGACCCAGCGCGTGCGTGACTCATGGCGCTCGTGTGCCGGCAACGTATGCACCGAGCAAACACTGGTAAGGGCTTGAGCACTCATGACGACGAAATCTTAAAGCAGAACCGGCCAAAGGCCTGAAACATGCCCGGTAAAACGCCAAATGCACTCTACGCGCAACTGTCGCAACGGCCGCGAAGCTGCACTTCGATTTTACGCTGGGTCACGGCCCGGGGCGACCTACGGCCCGAGCTGACCTTGACCTGCACGTCGGGCAGGCATGACACCGCGCCGCAATCGACACAGGTAAAATGGGGGTGCTTCGATTCTGCGCTTTTGTTGATGGGGTTTTGCCGCAACTCGAAACGCCACACGTGATCGCCCAAATCATTGCGCGCCAGCAGCCCCACGTCGGTCAGGTCTAACAGGTTACGGTAGACGGTCGCGCGGTCCATGCCGTGGTGGGCCAGCGCGTCAACCAGCTCGCCATGAGACACCGGGTTCTTCGCATGCAAGAGCTGCCGCAAAACCGCCAACCGGGGCGCGGTGCTCCTCAGCCCGGTATTGCGCAACGCGAGCTTGAGCTCGTCGAGCGTCGGTTCTTGGCGTTTCGACCTCATCTCGCCGGGCATCTTAAATCTTTTGCCTTCGAATTGCCCATCGCCGGGCCTCTCAACTATTCGGCAGCCAAGAAGGGGTAGCCCAAGGTGGTGGGCGCGACGAACGTCTCTTTGATGGTGCGGGGGCTCGTCCACCGCATGAGGTTCAACATCGAACCCGCTTTGTCGTTGGTGCCACTGGCGCGCGAGCCACCAAAGGGCTGCTGCCCCACCACCGCGCCGGTGGGTTTGTCATTGATATAAAAGTTGCCCGCAGCGTGACGAAGCTCTCGCGACGCGGTGGCAATGGCGGCACGATCGCGAGCAAAAACAGCGCCGGTCAGCGCGTAACTTGCAGCCTGATCACATTCGCGCAACGTCTCGACGTACTTGTCGTCGGGGTACACGTACACACCGACCACGGGCGCGAAAATCTCTTCAGTCATGATGGGGTGCCGCGGGTTGGCACAACTCACCAACGTCGGTCGCACGAAATAGCCTTCGCTGCGGTCTGCTTGCCCCCCTGCAATCGCCTGGGCGTCGGAGCCCTTCGCCAGCTCCAAATATTTCTGCGTGTTGGCAAAAGACTTTTCGTCGATCACCGCACCCATGAAATTGCGAAAATCGGCCACGTCACCCACTTTGATTTCGTTCACCATCGCCGTGAGCTGCGGCTCGAGCTTGGTCCACACCGATTTCGGCACATACACCCGCGAGCAGGCAGAACACTTCTGCCCCTGATATTCGAAGCCGCCACGCGCAATCGCCACCGCCAGGGCGTCGACATCGTCGATCGCCGAAGGGTGCACGAAGATGAAGTCTTTGCCACCGGTTTCTCCCACCAAGCGCGGGTACTGGCGGTACTTCGACATGTTCTCGCCGACGGTCTTCCACATGCCGTTGAAGACGCCGGTCGAACCGGTGAAGTGAATACCGCCCAGGTCTCGATGGCCAAGCACCGTGTTGCCGATGACTGAGCCACCACCGGGCACAAAGTTAATCACCCCGTCGGGCAAGCCGGCTTCTTTGAGCAGCTTCATCAAGTACCAGCCCGACAAGAGCGCGGTACTGGCCGGTTTGAAGACCACGGTGTTACCCATGATCGCGGGAGCCGTGCACAGATTGAGCGCAATCGCCGTGAAGTTGAACGGAGCCACCGCGAACACAAACCCGTCGAGCGCGCGGTAGTCAGTCTGGTTCCACATGCCGGGGCCGCTCAACGGCTGTTGGTCCATCAACGTTTGCGCAAAGTGCACATTGAAGCGCAAAAAGTCGATCGCCTCGCATGCTGAATCGATCTCGGCCTGGTGAGCCGTCTTTGACTGCCCAAGCATGGTGGCGGCGTTCACCAGCGGCCGGTACTTGGTAGCGAGCAATTCGGCCGCGCGCAGAAAAATCGCTGCCCGTTCGTGAAAAGGAGTCGATTCCCACATCGGCTTCGCTGCCATCGCCGCGTGGCAAGCCTGCTCGACGTGCGCCGCTGTCGCTTCGTGCGCCTTGGCGATGACCTGCCTGTGCCGGTGCGGAGACCGCGCTTCAATGAACTTGCCGGTGGTCACTTCTTTGCCGCCGATGATCAGCGGCAGCTCGGGGCATTCGCCCGACAGTTTGTTCAGCGCGGTTTTGACTTCAACGCGCTCCACGGTGCCAGGAGCATAGGTCTTGATCGGCTCATTGACAGGCAGGGGGACACGAAGGTTGGCGTGAATCATGTCTTAGGCGTAACGCATTCTACCTTGAACGTCACCACACAACCCTGAACACCGAGCATGTTGGGCGACGTGTCTTTGATGTTTTGGTCAAGCTTTTCGCACTCGGTCGGGTTGTCGACCAGCGACAGCGCGTGGCTCATTGCCCAATCGAGCGAATTACCTTTGTCAGTCAAGATCCAGCTCTGGGCGTCTTGTAACTGGCAGCCGGTGGTGCCGAAAGGGTTCTTGCTTTCAGTCGACATCGATAACTCGGTGCCCGCGACATCGAAAGTGAGCGGGTTCATCGCCGGGGTGCAGCTCGCCGCATCTAAGCGCGTGCAAGACACCGTGCTCGCGGTGCGACCGTCTTTCGCCACCTGGTACATCAGGTAGCTGTTCTCTTCGAAGACAATGGGCTGAATGTCTTTGCGAAACTCAGGGTCGTCGGTGCACTGGCCGAACTCCACCGTCGACCCGATGACTTTCCAAAAATAAGTCTCTTGGGGTACCGCGCCTGCCTTGCGGGGACCACAAGCCGAAAACAGCACCCCAAGAGCCACAGCGATAGAACGACGCATGCGCGCAACATCGCCAGTTGAACGGTCACAAGTCAACCAGCCCCCCACCGCGACAATCACCGTCAGCTCTTAAATGTCTGCATTAACCTTGGGCGTCTAGCAGCGCCTGCTGCGCTTCTTCCCAACGTTGGTACAGCCGTTCCAACTCTTCTTTTGCGTCTCGGTGTGCGTCCATCACCGGCCGCGCCTTGGCAAAGTCGCCATAGAACGCAGGGTCGGCCAACTGCTCGCCACGCACCTTCTGCTCTTCTTCAAGCGTCGCCACCCGCGCTTCGATTGTAGCGATTTCTTTCTTGAGCGGCCCCACCACCGTGCTCTTCGCAGCGCGCGCCTGCGCCTCTTTGCGCTTGCGCTCTTTGTCTGTGCTCACCTTGGGCGCATCGCCACCTGAAGCAGGAGACGCCACCGCGGCCTGCGCATCGAGCTCCAAGTGCCGCAAGTAGTCGTCTAAGTTTCCGGGCCACTCGACGAGGCGTTGATCGCGCACGTCCCACACGTGGGTGGCGAGCTGGTTCAAAAAACTGCGGTTGTGTGAAACGAAAATAAGCGTGCCGCCGTAGCCATCGAGCGCGTCGATCAGCGCTTCCGACGAGTCCAAATCTAAATGGTTGGTCGGCTCGTCCATCACCAGCAGATTCGCTGGTTTGAGCAGCAACTTCGCCAGCGCCACGCGCGCCCGTTCTCCGCCCGACAACACTCCAATGCGTTTTTCGACGTCATCTCCGGTAAACAAAAACGCCCCCAGCACACCGCGCACGAAGCTCTGCGGTTTGTCGGGCACCAACGCCATCATCTCTTCGAGAATGGTCGACGCCTTGTCTAACGTCTCGGCGTGATGCTGCGCGTAGTAACCCATCACCACCCCGTGCCCCAGTGAGATAGACCCCGCGTCAGGCTCGAGTTCCCCCGCCAACATTTTGAGCAACGTCGTTTTGCCAGCACCATTCACGCCCACCACCGCCACCCGTTGCCCGCGCAAAAGTGCGGAGTCCAACCCGCGGTACACCACGTTCGCTCCGAACGCTTTGTCGATGCCTTTGAACGTCACCACTTCTCGCCCTGAACGCGCCACCTCAGGGAAACGAAAAGAAACCGTATCGCGGTCTTGGGTCAGGCTGACCCGCTCTTCCTTGTCGAGCTGTTTGATGCGGCTTTGCACCTGCCGCGCTTTCGAAGCCTTGGCGCGAAACCGGTTGATAAATGCCTCGAGCTCAGCCCGACGCGCTTCTTGCCGTTGTGCGCGTGCGAGCAACTGCTCGGCTTCTTCTGCCCGTAGCCGTTGATACGTGTCGTAGTTGCCGCTCCACGTTTTCACGCCCTCGAGCTCGAGCGAGATCACCTTGTCGATCTGCCGGTTCAGAAAGTCACGGTCGTGAGAGATCAACATCAACGCCCGCTTCGAACGCTTCAAAAACGCGTCGAACCAGCTCAGCGTCGGCAAATCGAGGTGGTTGGTCGGCTCATCGAGCAAGAGCAAGTCGGGGTCTTGCAGCAGCAGGCCCGCCAACGCGGCGCGCATTCGCCAGCCGCCCGAAAACACGTCGGTGGCACGCTGAAAATCGTGTTGTGAAAAGCCCAGGCCCGCCAAAATCGACTCGGCGCGATGTGCCCCAAAGTGCTCGTCGAAGTGCTCGCGCTCGTCATGGAGGTCGGCGATCACCTGCGCCCACTCCATTTGTTCAGTTTCACCCTTTGCCTCGGCCAAGGCCGCTTCGGAGCTCTTCAAACGCTCTTCAAGCTCGTCGCGGCCCGGCACCGCACGCAAAACGGTGTCGAGCAGGCGACCTTCAGGCAATGCGCTCAAGTCTTGCGGCAAGTAACCAACCCGTGACTTGCGACGAAAAGTCACGGTCGCGCGGTCAGGCTTGACTTGGCCCACCAAGATCTTCAGCAAAGTCGATTTACCCGTGCCATTCGCACCCACCAAACCAATGCGATCAGTCGGCCCCACGGTAAAAGCCGCGCCATCGAAAAGTGTCTTCTTTCCGTACGACAGCGACATCTCTTGAACGATAAGTAAGCTCACGGGCGTTAGTAGGGAGGCGATAGCACACTTTCGCCGCCGGAGCGCATGTAACCCATTGAATTCACAGTCAGCGACCGAAAATGGGCAGTTTCTGAATGTCAAAATTCTTCAATAAATTCATGCTTTTAAAATCCGAATAAACGCACTGGACGGGGCGTTGGTCTCTCCGGTTATGGTTCGCCGCAGGTCACCAAAAACATGGCTCCCGTAAATTTGGTCACGACAGCAACGGCATTCAGAGAGCGGGCGTCAGAGCCGCACTTTGGCGAAGGTTTGCCTGATGCGAGCCAGGCCTTGCTGCAAGCCCGCATCAAAGATCTCAAGCTGCACCTTTCTGCCACGCCGCTAGAGCGCCACATTCAACAGCTCTACGGCGAGCTCGAAGTGCGGGGCGTGAGTTTGCGCCCGCAGTGCTACTTGTCAGATCAGTGGGGCTGCCCGTCAGGCGTACCGGTCATCGGCATACCCTTCTATTTGGCTGACCCGAACCTGCACTCCATCGAAGCCGAGCTGGGTGGCGGCGCCGAATCAGAACGCGACATCATGATGTACCTGCGTCACGAAGCAGGTCACACCTTCAACTACGCGTACCGGCTTTACGAGACTGAAGAGTGGCAAAAGCTCTTTGGCGACTACTCAGCGCCGTACCATGACGACTTCAAGCCGCAGCCCTTCAGCCGCAAGTACGTGGTGCATATTTCAGGTTGGTACGCGCAGAAGCACCCCGACGAAGATTTCGCCGAAACGTTCGCGGTGTTTATGACGCCCGGCCTTGACTGGGAGCGCCGTTACAAGGGTTGGGGCGCGCTGAAGAAACTTCAATACGTGCAGAGCATTGTCGAGCGCCTGGGTCGTAAGGCGCCTGAAGTGGTGCTTGAAGAGCGCGACGTTGACGTCGATCAGATGGAAGAGACGGTGCTTGATCACTACCGTCAGCGTCGGTTGTCAGAACGCATCGACGTGCAGTTGGGCGAGCATCTCGATCAAGACTTGATGAACCTTTTCGAGCCGTCTGAAATCGCGCCGGTGCCCGCTGACACTTTGTTGCGAGCCGAAAAGCAGGCGGTGATTCACGCCGTCACGCAGTATGCCGGTGTAAGCCAAGGTCTGGTGTCGTCGGTGTTAGATCACCTGCTCGAGCGCACCACCGCTTTGGGGCTGACCGTGTTTCGCGAGAAATCGCGCGACTACACCACCAAGCTCACGTCTCTCGTCACCGCCTTGGCGATGAACTACCTGTACACAGACAAGTTCTTCGAAGTCGATTAGCGCTGATCAACCGAGTCAGATTCGTTTGGGTGCGGTAACTTGGCGGGCAGATGCCTCCGCCGCTCCCGTCATTGAAGATCGCCGTGCTCCATTACCAACCGTCGGGCGAGCCGATGGACCCGGTGGTGACACACATTACCGACGCGCTGAGCGAGTTGGGTCACCAAGCGGTCACCGTAGCAGTGCATGACCGCGTTTCTGACCTGCTCAAGGCAATTGATTCGGCCAAGGGCGATTTGGTCTTCAACGTCTGCGAGACGTTCGCCGACGATTATCGGCTCGAAGTCAATGTCGCCGCGGTGATGGAAATGGCCCGCATTCGCTTCACCGGGTCAGGCACGGCCGGGCTGTTGCTGGCGCAAGACAAAATTCTCACCAAGCAACTGCTCGGTTACCACGAAGTGCCGACACCTGCTTTCGCCACCTTCGACGGAGAAACGTTCGAAACCAACGGGCGAATGGCTTTTCCTCTCATCGTGAAGCCAGCGCGCTCTGACGCCTCGCTGGGCATCGGCAAGCATTCAGTGGTCAACGACTGGGAAGAACTGACCCGCCGCGTGCGCGACATTCGCAAGACGTTCAATGACGAAGCGCTGGCTGAAGAGTTCGTCGATGGCCGCGAGGTGTACTGCGGCGTCATCGGCACCGCCACGCGCCCCGAAATTTTGCCCATCGTCGAGCTCGACTTCGGAGCCAAGTGGAAGAACGAAGAGCCAAAAGTGTCAGACCGCGAAGTGAAGTTCGGGCCCGAGAGCGAAGGGTCTCCTCGGTTGATCATGGCGAAAGATTTGGCGCCTGACTTGAAAGCCCGCATCGAGCGCGCCGCCCTGCTCGCCTTTCGCGCGCTCAAAGTCAGCGACTACGCCCGTGTCGACTTTCGCATTTCGAACAAGACCAACGAGCCTTTCGTGCTCGAGGTGAACCCCAACCCGTACCTCGAAAAACAGAGCGAGTTGGCCATGGCCGCTGAAGAACGAGGGCTCTCATATACCCAGTTGATCGGCCACATCGTTGAATCGGCATGCAGCCGGTATCAAATCAAGGGCAAATCAGAGCGTACGGCCTCGGGCGAAGTGCCCGTGGCCAGCGTCTGAGCAGTTATTCACGTTTGCTGCCACAAGTCGGAGCCAAGCTTGAGCACCAGCGCTCCGAGCGAGCCCCACACCGATTGGCCTTTGTTGGTGCCAAACACCGAGTGCGTGTCGATGCCGGTGAAGAGCAGTGGGTACGGTGAGCAACCCGCCTCCGCCAGCAATGGCGTCGATCACGCCGGCGCAGAAGGCCACCGCCGTGAGCGCCGAGCCGATGATCAGCGGGTCATTCACGCTGTTTTTTCCAAGCGTGCGCGGGCCTGTGCACCAAAACCGCCCGGCGCACCAGCCTGTACCGCCGCCCGCCACGCGACTTGCGCCGCCTCGGCATGGCCCAGCGCATGGTGCGCTTCGCCCAAGAAATACTGCCGCAAGCCAACCAATGCGCCGGGGCCTGAGCCGTCAGTCACCGCCGCTTGTAAATACGAGAGCGCCGACGACGCTTCTCCATGCATCACCAGAATCGCCCCCAAGATGCCTTGCTGAGCAGCGACAGAAGCGGGCTCTTCAGAACGCTTCGCGGTCTCCAAAGCAAAGTACGCGTCGGTCATGCCTAAGTCGAAATTGCCCGTGCGCGCGCGGCAGAAAGCACGATTGCCGAGCCAAGCGGCTTTATCAATCAGATGCAGCCCGTCGCCATCACCCGTCGAAAGCTCTTCAAGGGCAGTGAACCACTGCTCTTCCATCATCCACCCCAGCGCATGGTGCAGCCGCAGCCGGGGAGCGAGCGCTGTGGGGTGCGCAAAGGGCCACAGCTTCTGTACGCTGACACGAAGGGCCGGGCCGTCGAGCGCATGGCGAGCGCGATCGGCGCGTTCTACCCAGCTGTTCACGTAAATGCGCTGCGCGAGCGAGAGCAGCAGGTACACCGCAAAAGCCGCCGCGAGCGACGGAATGCCCGGCCAAGACATGCCCACCACGAAGCCCAGGGCGATGGCGCTGCCGACAGTGACAATGCGTTGTAGCGGGCGCAAGCGCCCAGGCGTCGAAAGAGCCACGGCGCCATGTGCATCGCACAGCCGTAGACGAAGCGAAATGCTCACGAGAGTGCGAATGGAAACACGGAAAGTCCGGCACCCAGCTCCCAGACGCGTTAGTGCGACAAGCGAACGCGGTTGCCTTGGCGCTCGGTCACTTTCAACGGCGCGTTGAGATCGAAAACGAGCCGCGTGCCCTTCTCACCCTTGCCAATGCGAACCGCTTTGATCGCTCCACCGGTCACCTCGACGCGGTGGCTCTTCGACGGCGCACGGCCCGAGAGATCGACGACCAAACGATCAGGTTTCGACATGCGAAAGACTTCAGTTACAGCCGCGTTGCCCTCGAAGCGGAACGTCATGTCGACGCGCTCACCTTTTTCAACCAGCCGAATCGCCGAGACCGCTGAAGTGGGCATTGGCAAGGTGCGATCGAGCGCCTCCATTGGCTTACTGGGCACTTCAGGCGCCGGCGCACCGGCACGCAAATCAAGTTCGGGCAAACGCGGCACCTTCGCTGCCACCGGCGCTTTCAACGGCTTGGGCTGAAACGGCGGCGCGGCCTCAATCGCAGCGGTTGGTGCAGTTCCCGCCGGCACAGGCACGGCGGCCTGTTGCGCCACCGGCGTTGGAGCCGCCGGTGTGGGTGCCGTCACCACTTCTTCGGCCGCTGCGGGGTCAGCCACTTCGGTCTCGTGCGTCAACAACGCGAACAAACCACCCGCTAACAGACCGACGATACCCGCGGCGATCGCCACCGCGCGCACCGGCCGTCGCTTCCAATACGGAACTTCGGGCGCCAGCTCGAGCGGTTCACCAGTGTCGATATTGGCCACCAAGTAATCGACGAGCTCATCAGCACGCGGGTGCAAAAAGCCGGTGAAGCGCACACCTAACCCGGCGATGCGGTGCTTTTCAGGCTCGGCATTGGCGCGCCACACCACTTCACCTTGGGCAAAGGGCAACACGCGGCCACGGGCCTCTAACGACAGCGCCAGCCGTGTGCCTGCTTCAAAGGGCTCGGCCATCTTCAAAAAAATGCCGTCGCGCGAGAGGTTGCCAGCGAATACCCGGTAAGCGCGTGGAGGCCCGCCAATCGGCACCACCCGTACCGGTTGCCCAAAGGTGACGCGATGCGAGCGGTGCGGCTTCTCGATGGCTTGAGTGTCCATGCTACAAGTCTGAAGCAGTCACGTTTCGAAGCAACTTTTTCGAGAGAGAATTACGCACCTTGGCCGCGTGGGTGGCACAGCCTGAAGCATTGACTGGCGAAGCGCTCTCGCGCCTGCGTGACGCCGCGTTGGGGTCTTTGCTGCTCGACCGCAGCACTTTGGCTGGTTCGTTTAAGGGCAGCCGGGGCTTTGCCATCACGTTCACTGCTGACGGCTTATTGCGGGTGAAGGAGCGTTTTCCCGAGTGGACTCCCTTTCTCGACTTGGCGCTTCACGAAAAAGCCACCTTGCGGTTGCGCAGCATGAAAGCCCGGTTGCTCGGCAAGACACCTGCGCCCAACGCTTGGTACCTCAATGTGTTGGTTTTGAACGAGAACGCTGCGGTGGGTCGGCACCTCGACGGCACATTGCGAGGGCCGAGCGGAGATGTGACCGCCACACCATTGTGGGTGAGCGTGCTGTACCTGACGGTGCCGCCGAGAGAAGGCGGCGCGCTTCGGCTGTGGCGTAAAGACCGCGCCGTGGCTTGCATTCAGCCCCAACCCGGTTTGTTGCTGCACTTTCGCGGCGACTTGGAGCACGAAGTTACAGCGTTGCCACCTTCGGGAAATCTCCGTTTGAGCGTGGTGCTCGAGCAGTACCATTTGGCTCCACGGTTCTTGGCGGCTGTGCCCTCGTTCAAGATCGAATCACGCGCCGGGTTCGCCGCGTTTCTCGAAGACCGCGCCCGCCGTGGCATGTCGAACAGCGAAGCACTGCGCAAAACGCTCGAGCCGTAAACTGCTAGAGCCCTAGAGCACCGAACAGGTTACCCGACCTACTGCGGCTGCCGATCCTCTCGCTGCGGCCTGCGGCCTCGTCAGTCCGCTCCTCGACGTGCCCAACGGCACGCCTCCGGGGCTCCTTCCTCGGGCGCCCGCCTCGCTTCGGTCTCAGCACCCTCGTGACGATCCGGTAACCTGTTCGGCGCTCTAGCGCAACCTGCACACCACGCATATACGTTCGCCCATGCGCTTTACGGGAACTGAGTCGTACCTCACCAATGAAAGCCTGCGTGCGGCCGTCGATTGCGCGCTGGCGTTACAACGCCCTCTGCTTGTCAAGGGCGAGCCTGGCACCGGCAAGACGCTGCTCGCTGAAGCTGTTTCTAAAGCGCTCAACCTGCCGCTGCTCACCTGGCACGTGAAGAGCACCAGCCGCGCCCAAGACGGGTTGTATGTGTACGACGCGGTGCAACGTTTGCACGACTCGCGCTTCAACGATCACGACGTGCGCGACATCAACAAGTACATTCGTTTGGGGCCGCTGGGAGAATCTTTCGCCGCGCCGAGCCGGCAAGTGCTGCTGATCGACGAAATCGACAAAGCCGACTTGGAGTTCCCCAACGACTTGCTCCATGAGCTCGATCGCATGCGCTTTCGCATTATCGAGACTGATCGCGAAGTGGCAGCGGTGAACCGCCCCGTGGTGATCATCACCAGCAACAACGAGAAAGACCTGCCCGACGCGTTTTTGCGGCGCTGTGTCTTTCACTTCATTGACTTTCCCGACGAGGCGTTGATGAAGCGCATCGTCAGGGTTCACCACCCTGATTTGACAGACAAGTTGGTGACCCAAGCGATGGAGATTTTCTACGAGCTGCGCAACTTCACCCGGCTGCGCAAACGCCCCAGCACCAGTGAGCTGGTCGACTGGCTGGCCGCGCTCAAGGCTTCGGGCATCACCAGCGTGAAGCTCGACGAAAATCTGCCCTTCTTGGGTGCGCTGCTCAAACGCGAGCAAGACTTGTCGGCGTTCAGCGAGGCATTCTCAGGGCGTCGCAGCCGGGCATAAGATGCCGGCGTAAAAGGTTTGGCGCTTGATGTTCGTTTCTTTTCTCTACGAGTTGCGTTCACGCAAAGTGCCCGTCGGTACGCACGAAGCCATTGCGCTCGCTCAGGCCCTTGGCCAAGGCTTGCATGCAAGCTCACTCGACGGTTTTTATGACATCGCCCGTGCACTGCTGGTGCATTCTGAAGCACATTTAGACGCATTTGATCAGGCCTTTGCCAAGCACTTCAAAGGCATTGAATCGTCAGCGGTAGAAATTCACCAACAGCTGCTGGAATGGTTGAAAGAAGCGAAAAAGCGTGGCGCTCAGCTCACCCCTGAAGAGCAGGCGTTGCTCGAGCAACTCGATGCCGAGACGCTCGAGAAGCTGCTGCAAGAACGGTTGAAGGAGCAAAAAGAGCGGCATGACGGCGGCAGCAAGTGGGTGGGCACGGGGGGCCGTTCTCCCTTCGGCCATTCAGGCGCGGCGCGTGACGGCATTCGCGTGGGGGGCGAAGGCGGTAACCGGCGAGCCATTCGTGTGGCCACCGAACGGCACTTCAAAGAGTACCGCGACGACATGGTGCTCGATGTGCGGCAGCTCGGTTTGGCGCTGCGCAAACTGCGGGCGTTTTCGCGCGATGGTTTGGCCGACGAGGTCGACGTCGACGAGACGATTGATCAGACCGCGAAGAACTTGGGCGAGTTGCAGGTGGCGCTGCGGCCTCCACGCAAGTCGAATACGCGTGTGATTTTACTGATGGACGTGGGCGGCTCGATGGACCCGTACGCCGACGTGATGTCTCGCCTGTTCACCGCCGCCAAGAAAGCGACGCACTTTAAAGAGCTGCGCAGCTACTACTTTCACAACTGCATTTACGGCCGGGTTTTCAAGGACGCGCGGTTGTCTGACCCCGTCACCCTGCATCAGCTCTTCTTAGAATGCGGCACAAACTACAAATTGATCGTGGTGGGAGACGCGCTGATGGCTCCTTGGGAGCTGATGTCGCGTTCAGGGTGGCCAAGCGACGACACCGAGGGTATCGGCTGGTTGATGGCGCTGCGCGGGCACTTTCAACACTCGGCGTGGCTCAACCCCGAGCCTCCGTCAGCCTGGTGGCAAACCACCATCGACGTCATTGGTAAGGTTTTTCCCATGTTCCCCCTTACACTCGAGGGGTTGGGCGAATCGGTTCACCACTTGATGCGAGGAGGCCGTTGACCGTGGGCAAAAATGCCGCCGATCTGCAAAAATTTCTGCCGTCGATTGCCTTGTTCGGGGGGCTCGAAGAGCCAGCGCTGACACAGGTCATCGAAATGATGAAATTTCGCGAGTTCGCGCCAGGCGAGCAGGTGTGCAAGCAAGGCGAAACAGGCCGCGACATGTGGCTGGTGCGCAGCGGAGAAGTCGTGGTGTGCCGCGACAATGCTTCGGGGCGTCGGGTGAAAATGGTGCGCTTGGGGCCGGGTGAGTTTTTCGGCGAGATGACGCTGGTCGACATTCAGAAGCGCTCGGCCACGGTGATCGTCGACAAGCCCGCCACCCTGCTCTCATTGAGCAACCGCGATCTCTTCACGCTCTATCAGCAGAGCCCGACCACATACGTGCTGATTCTGCAGAATCTCTGCCGTGAGCTATCGCGAAGGTTGCGCCGCACCAATTCGCGGCTCACTGAAAGTGTTTCTGATGATGAAGGCACCCTGATTCGCCCCGCGGTGAAGCGCACCCGCACGCTGGGTTGACGGACTGGTGCCGGACCGGACTGGGCGGACTGGTGCCGGATTTTCCAAAGCTCATGATTGATCACATCTCTGGAAAGTCGACGACGGGGTGCAGACGGGCAGCGAGCTCATCGGCCTCGAGGATGCGACGGTAACCGCGCCAGAGGGTCAACCATCCGGGGTCTCCATTATT